>DASVQH010000382.1:0-11777 GCA_036389195.1 Solirubrobacteraceae bacterium | reverse complement strand
CCACCCCCCGGCTACTCGGTGACCGGGCGGCAGCGGCTCAGCGACTCGTCGACGGCGCGCAAGAACGCTCGCGCGGCCTCCAACCCGGCGCGCCACCTCAGGTATGCATCGTCGCTCCGGCCCTCGGCGCTACTGCGGTGCCACCAGCACCGCTGATCGCCACGACGCCACCCGTCCCCGTTGTGGTCGGGTTGCGACCGCGAGCAACCGGCGACAATGCAACGGCCACCGAGCAATCGCGCGAGCGCCGCGGCGCCGTCCTGAAGCTGCCCACCGCGCGCGTACTTGCCCGACGGTCGATGCCCACGCTCCTCGCCCGTGGCCATGATCAAGAACACCGGATTGGCCCACGCCAGATCGCGCAGGTCTCGCTCGTCATGACCGGCGGCCCGCGCGGCCACCAGACCACTTCGAGCGAGCGCGACGAGCTGCGCCATGGTCGCCCTGGACGCGCCCGCCTTCGGCACTAGGCGCGCGGCGCAGGCAGTAGGTCCCGCCGCCGAGTCAACCGCCTCCCAGAAGCAGTCGATGGCGAGAAGCGTCACGAGTGCTCGACCGATCACCTCGGCGTCGCTTGCGTAGGGCGCCTCGTCGCGCCAGTGGGCCGGGCTGAGCGCCCGTCGCGCGCTCGCGAGGTCTGCGGCAAGTCTGGCTTTGCCGCCGTCTGCGCTCGGCAGGCTTCGGGGCATGGAGCTTGGACCAACCACCAAGACGGAAGCATGAGACCGCGGCCGGACGGTCCCGTTCGCCGTCGCCGGAAGGAACTCGGTCTGACGCAACGACAGGTAGCCGGCCGCGCCGGGATCGACCCGGCCGACCTCTCTCGAATCGAGCGCGGCCGCGTGCCGAGTCTGCGCATCCGGTCGCGAGTCGCCACCGCGCTCGCGACGTCAGAGCTTGCCCTCTGGCCCGACGAGGAACCGAGCGCCGCCGACGTCGTGACGCGCTTGGGGTCAACGTTCTGGCGCCGCCTGCAGGGCGAACTCGGGGACGACGCGCTGAGCGCCACCCCGCGACTACGAGCGCTCCGCAAGCAGCGACGCGACGTCTTCGATCGGCTGCTGAGCGACGTCGCGATGACCGAGCTGGGCACCGCCCACGACCCGCGAGAGCAACCGCGCGTGGACGAAGCCGAGCGGCTGCTCGGCGAGATCGACGTCGCCACCGCGCAGGCCCTTGGCGCTGCCTTCCTCATCGAGCGCGGCCGCGTCGCCGTCAAGATCGGCCCGCGCCTGTACCTCGATGGCGCCGACGCCATCACCGTCGCTGAGGAACACGCCGGACGCACGCGCGTGGGCCACCTGCACCGCGGCCGCGTCGAGTGGGTCAGCACCGCGCCGCCGGTAGCGCCGGAGCTGAACTGAGCCATGGCCGCGCCGCGCTTCACCACGGCGATCGCGTACCTCGTCCCCGCGGAGGTCGTCGAGCTGCGCACCGCGCTGGCCACGCTCACCGGCCTGTCGGACGTCGACGACCTCGGCCTCGAGCGACGCCTGCCGCAGATCGCGGCGGCGAGCACGTCCCTCCTGACGACCTGCGACCGCCTCACCGCCGCGATCGACGAACGCGAGAACTCCGAGACCGCGCGCCTCCGCGCAGCGCTCGAGCACATCGCCATCTACGGCTCCCGAAACGGCGACCTGATGATCGACCACGCCGACGCCATGCGGAACATCGCTCGCAACACGCTCCGGGCCGGCCGATGACACCCGGGCTCGACGTCGCGCTCGTGCACGCCCGCCGCGGCCGCGCAATCCTGCCGCTGCACGGCCTGTCCGCCGGCGCGTGCTCGTGCCCCCGCGGCGCCCAGTGTCCGGCCGCGGGCAAGCACCCCCTCACCCGCGCCGGCGTCCATGACGCGACCACCGCCGAGCCGGTCATCCGCGGCTGGTGGGCGACCTGGCCCCACGCCCGCGCCGGGATGGCGACCGGAGCCGCCTCCGGCCTCGTCGTGCTCGATGTCGACCCGCGCCACGGCGGCGACGACGCCCTACACGACCTCGAGCAGCACCACGGCGCACTCCCCACCACCCTGACCGTCTGCACGCCATCCGGCGGACAACACATCTACTTCCGCGACCCCGCGGCGCTGCGACCCTCGGCAGGCAGAGTCGGCTCCGGGCTCGACGTTCGCGCCGACGCCTCCTACGTCGTCGCCGCTGGAACCCCCGGCTACGTCGTCGACCTGGACGCCCCGCCCGCCTCCCTCCCGACCTGGCTCGAACAGCTCGCGCGCGGATCGACTCCCGCCGCGGCGAGTCGCGCCGCCGAGGTGCCGGCCATCATCCCCGAGGGCACGCGCCGCGCCGCGCTTCTGAGCCTCGCCGGGACGCTGCGCCGCCGCGGGCTCACCGCCTCGGAGATGCTGCCCACGCTCCGCGCGGTGAACCGGCGCCGGGCCCGCCCGCCGCTGCCCGAGCAGGAGCTCGGGCGCATCGCCGCCGACGTCGCACAGCGATACGCCCCTCGCGAGCCGCTTACCGGCAGCTCCGGCGGCTGGCCGCTCGGACGATCGGCGGCGCCCAGGTGACCCCCGCGGACCGCCTCCCGATGAGCGACCTCGGCAACGCTCAGCGCCTAGTCGCCGCCCACGGGCAGGATCTCCGCTACGTGCCAGGCCTCGGCTGGCTCCACTGGACCGGCGCGCACTGGCGCCGCGACGACGACGGCGAGGCGACCCGGCGCATGGCCAACGTCACGGACGGCATGCTGCGCGCCGCCTGCGACCTCAGCGACGACGACGACCGGAAGCGCGCCGTCCGCTTCGCCCTGGCGTCACAGAACGCGCGCCGCATTGCCGCCGCGCTCGAACTAGCGTCACAGGCGGTCGAACTCGTGGTGCACGCCGAGGACCTCGACCGCAACCCATTCCTGCTCACCGTCGCGAACGGCACCGTCGACCTTCGAGCGGGCGAGCTGCGGACGCCGGAGCGCGCCGACCTGATCACCCGCGTGACCGATATCGAGTGGCACGCCGACGCGGCTTGCCCGCGCTGGGAGCGCTTCCTCGCCGAGGTCTTCGCCGGCGACCGCGACCTCATCGAGTGGGTGCAGCGCCTCGTCGGCTACTGCCTGACCGGCGACACCAGCGAGCACGTCCTCGCCGTCCTGCACGGCCGCGGGTGCAACGGCAAGAGCACGCTCGTGAACATCCTCAGGCGGCTGGCCGGCGACCTCGCCGTCACGGCCTCGTTCGACACTTTCACCCGCGCACGCGGCGATCGCGGCCCCCGCAACGACCTCGCGCGGCTCCGCGGAGCGCGGCTCGTCACAGCGTCCGAATCGGGCGAGGGGCGCCGGCTCGACGAGGCGACCGTCAAGGAGATCACCGGCGGCGACACGATCGCCGCCCGGTTCCTCTACGGCGAGCACTTCGAGTACCGCCCCGCCTTCAAGCTCCTGCTCGTCACCAACCACCGGCCACGCGTCGACGGCGACGACGACGCGATCTGGCGCCGGCTCCGGCTCGTCCCGTTCGATCAGAGCTTCGAGGGGCGAGAGGATCCGGGCCTCGCCGCCGAGCTCGAGCACGAGCTGCCCGGCATCCTCAGGTGGGCAGTCGACGGCTGCCTAACCTGGCAGCGCGACCGGCTCGGTCAACCGCCGGCCGTCCGCGATGCCACCGCCGGCTATCGCGCCGACGAAGACCTCATCGGCGCCTTCCTCGCCGAGCGCTGCCTCCTCGACGCCGACGCGCGCACCCCGAAGCGCGCGATCCAGGCGACGTACACGAGATGGTGCGAGGAGAACGGCGAGCGCGCGCTGAGCGCCGCCGAGCTCGGCGCCCGCCTCGCGCGACACGGCATCCGCCGCGGCGGGAAGGGGCGAAGCTCCTACGTCGGGATCGCGCTCGCCAGGGGTGCCGGGGTGCCGGCGGGTGACGGCGAATCCCGTAACTCCTCCCATGCCCGCGCACGGGGGGCGAAAACCGAAACCACCGGCACCCCACCGGCACCCGGCACCCCCATGAAGGCGGCAGCGTGACCGGCGCCCCGCTAGCCCGAGCACTTCTGGCCGAGCTGCTGGCGGTCCTACGCGACGACGAGGACGCCCGCGCCGAGCTCGTCGCGCTCCTCGACTCCACGCGCCGCGGCGACGACGGCGCGCGGCTCCTGACCCCGACCGAGGCCGGCGAACGGCTCGGGCTTCACCCGAGCACCCTGACTCGCGCCGCGAAGGCGGGCCGCGTCCCAGGCGCCGTGAAGACCGCCGGCCGGTACTGGCGCTTCCCCGCCGACCGCCTCGAAGTCCTGCCGGTCGCGGCTCCGGACCTCGGACCGGACACCCCAGCGCGCGCCCCGCGACGGCCCGCCAGCGAGTCGCGCGCGACGCAGGCGATCCGCAACGCGAGCGCTCGCCGCGCCGCATGAGCCGGGCGGCGAGGTTGGCGGCCGCCGCTCGGGCGCGTACGATGCGCCGCATCACGAAAGTGGGGCGGCGCCGCGTCAACGGCCCGCCCCGTGGCACCGAAGGCGGTCACCTTCGGCGCGACCGGCACGCTACCCGCATCGGCGGCGTGCCCGCCTCGCCGCTCGGCTTCCTCCTCGGCGCCCACCACGAGAGGAGCGAAGGTGACAGGCACACCGTCCACTGAGCAGCGCCGCGCGTGCGTCGTTCTGACGGCCGAGCAGGCGGCCATGGTCCGGCGACGGCTTCTCGCCGCGTTCGACGACCTCGGCGACCTTGCCCTCGAGTCGCGGGCCGAGATCGTCGACCACCTGGCGTTCGTCGGCGCGCAGCTCGAGCGGCTAGACCGTCTTGGCTGGGAAGACGACCGCGGAACCCGGCCGTATCAGGACAGCCTCGACGAGCTCGCCCGCATCGGATGCGAGCTAGTCGCCTCAGGCGCGGTCGCCCTGGCCGACACGATCGCCGACACCCCGCCGCCGACGCCTCTGAGCGCGACCGTCACCGCCGGGTACTACATGAGCCAAGCCCAGCGCGTGATGGCGGGCCTGGCCATCCTCGAGCAGCTGGACCTCCCGACCGCGCCCCGGGCCGGCGTGGCGCCCCGCCTCTCGGTCGTCGGAGGACAGGGCGCATGATCCGACTGACCCGCGAACAGCGAGCGGTCTTCTACGAGGAGGCCGCCCGCGAGGCCCACGGCGCCGCCGGCGACGTGGCGCTCATGCTCGAGAAGCGCGGCGGCGAGCACGCCCGCCGCTGCAACCAGCGGTACCAGGCGGCCGCGGCAATCCTCGACGACCTCGGGTGGGAGAAGGACGACCCGCGCGCCGAGTTCACCGTCACGATCGACCCCGCCCAGTGGCGCGAGTGGGTGCTCGAGATCGCCGCCTCAGCCGGCGACACGCTTCACGGACTCACCGCCGAACTCAACGACCCAGGGCGCCACCGCCTCCACCCGCCCGAGCACCACGCCGAGCTGGACGAGTCCACCCGCGAGGCGATCGGCCGAGAGGGCCGCGTCGTGCGCGCATGCGCGCACGCCCTCATCGAGGTCCCCGCGTGAGCGTGCACCCGCTCAGGCGCCGCGACGAGAGCCGCGCGCACGCCTTCGAGGTCCGCTGGCGCGAGAACGGGCGACAGCGATCCCGGCAGTTCGACCGCAAGGGCGACGCCGAGCGCTGGGACGCCGAGGTCAAGCGCCGGCGGCAGCTCGGCCCGCTCGCCGTCCAGCACCTCACCAGCCGCGGGCCGACCCTGGCCGAGTGGATCGACACCCGCTGGTCGCCCGAGCACGGCGCCAACCTCGAAGCGTCGACGCTCGAGACCTACGCCCACGACTGGAAAGTCAGGGTCGAGCCCTGGCTCGGCCACCTACCCCTGCAGGACGTCACCGTCGGCCGGCTGCGCGAGTGGCAGGCTCAGAGGCTTGCCGACGGCGTCACGCCCGACAGCATCATCAAGGCGCGCACCGTCCTCTCCAGCGTCCTGCGCCACGCGGCCGAGAGCGAGGCGATCGCGGGGAACCCCCTCAGCCTCGTGCGGCCGCCGAAGCGAGCGCACCGCGACGAAGCGCAGGCCCTTACCCCCGCCCAGGTCGAAGCGATCCGAGCCCGCCTTGACGCCCGAAGCGCGCTCATCGTCAGCCTCCTGGCCTACGCCGGGCTGCGCCCCGGCGAGCTGCGCGCGCTCCGCTGGAGCGACGTCCGCGACCGGACGATCCTCGTGCAACGCGCCGCGGACCCCGACGCCCGAGCCAAGAGCACGAAGGGCAGCCGGCGGGCGCGCACCGTGCGGCTCCTCCCCGCCCTGCGCGCGGACCTCGACGACTACCGCGCCAGCACGCCGGCCAGCGGGCGCGCCGCGATCATCACCGGCCTCGACGCCGGCTGGACCCGCGCGCAGTGGAACGACTGGCGCAACGACCACTGGCGGCCAGCGTGCCGCGCCGCCGGCCTAGCCGACCCACCGCGGCCGTACGACCTCCGGCACTCGTTCGCCTCCCTCCTCCTCGCCGAGGGCCGCACCGTGCACGACGTCGCCAAGCAGCTTGGCCACTCAGCCGAGATGACCCTCAGGGTCTATGGACACGTCATCGACGAATACGCCGGCCTCGACCAGCACGAGCGCCCGAGCGCCGAGCACGAGATCGCCACAGCCCGCGAACGCACGCACGCCGACCAACCCGCCAAGCCGCCCCGCCGGCCCGAGCGCGCAGAGCTCGACGCGCTCCTACGCCAGGCGCTCGACGACGGCCCACCTCATCAGACCAGCGCTCACCACGCCGAGCGCCTGCGCGACCACCACCGCATCGCCGTCACCGGCGAGGCAGTCACCCGCGCGATGAAGCGCCTACGCGCCGAAGGGCACGCCACCCAGAGCATCACCCGCAGCCCCCACGGCCACCCCGTCCTGGCCTGGAGCCGCCCGCATTCGACCCCGCAGTTCGGTGACAGTTCGGCAGCCACCCCCGACCCACAACCCGCGACCACCGGCACACCGTGACTCCAGAGCGAAAAGCGGCGGACGAGGCTCGAACTCGCGACCCTCAGCTTGGGAAGCTGATGCTCTACCAACTGAGCTACCGCCGCAGAGCGCCGGAGTCTACAGCGCCTCGAAGTACCCTGGCTGGCAGATGCGCAAGGGTCCTGCCGTCGCCGTCGTGGTCCTCGCCGCCGCCCTGGTCGGACTGCTGTCCTACGGCGTGGCGCAGCGCGGGGAGGATCGCTCGATCGACGCCGCGCTGGCCAAGGGCGAGCGCGTGGCGCCGCCGGACTACGGCCAGAAGCTGCGGCTGCTCGGCGCGCCGGGCCGGACCAGCTCGCTGGCCGACTACCGCGGCAAGGTCGTCGTCCTGAACTTCTGGGCCTCGTGGTGCGACCCGTGCGTCGGGGAGCTCCCGCTGCTGGAGCGCACGCAGCAGGCGATCGCCCGGCGCAACGGCACGGTGATCGGCGTCAACCTGCGTGACGTGTCCAGCGACGCCCTGAAGTTCGTCCGCCGCTTCGAGCTGAGCTACCCGAGCCTGCGTGACCCGGACGCCGATTACGCGCGCGCGTACGGGACGGCGAACTACCCGGAGACCTTCGTGCTGGACCGCCGGGGCCGGATCGCCGCCCGCCGGCGCGGGCCGGTCGACCAGAAGTGGCTGGACCGGACGCTGCCCCCGTTGCTGGCCGAGCGGGCATGAGCCGGGTCCTCGCGCTTCTGGCGGGCCTGCTGCTCGTCCTCGCCGTGGGCGCCGCCGCGTCCGCCGCCGCGCCGCGCGCCTCGCTGCCCGACATCGAGGACGAGGTGATGTGCACCCAGTGCGGCACGCCGCTGAACATCTCGGAGTCGATCGTCGCCGAGAAGGAGCGCGACCACATCCGGCGGCTGATCGCCGAGGGCAAGACCAAGGACGAGATCAAGGCCGACCTCGTCGAGGAGTACGGCCCGCGGGTGCTCGCGGTGCCGACCGACGGCGACTTCGACTTCGCCGCGTGGCTCGTCCCGGTCCTGCTCGGCCTCTTCGCGGTGGTGGGCGTCGGGCTCGCCGCGCGCCGCTGGCGGCGCCAGCGCGAACCCGTGGCGGCCGTCGCGGCCGGCGCCCCGCCGCTCGATCCCGAGGACGCCCGCCGCCTCGACGCCGAGCTCGCGGCCTTCGACAGATGAGCGGCGGGGTCGACACCACGGTCCTGGCCGCCTTCGCGGTCGGCTTCATCTCGTTCATCTCGCCCTGCGTGCTCCCGCTGGTGCCGGGCTACCTGTCGGCGGTGTCGGGCGTCACGCCCGCCGAGATGCGCGCCGGCGAGCGGCGCGCGACCGAGGTGCTCGGCCCGGCGATCGTCTTCTGCGCCGCGTTCACGCTGGTGTTCGTGGCGCTCGGGATGACCGCCACGGGCCTCGGCTCGACGCTGGCGGACCACCGCCGGACGCTCGAGCTCGCCGCGGGCATCGTCATCGTCGCGCTCGGCCTCTTCTTCGTGCTGACGCCGTTCATCCCGCGCCTGAACCGTGAGTGGCGGGTCGACGCGCTGATGTCGCGCGCCGGCTCCGGCGGCCCGCTGGTGGCCGGCGCGGCGTTCGCCGTCGCCTGGACCCCGTGCGTCGGCCCGACGCTGGGGACGATCCTCACCGCCGCCTCACTCCAGGACACGGTCGGCAAGGGCGGCGTGCTGCTGGCGTGCTACTCGGCCGGCCTCGCCGTCCCGTTCCTGCTCACCGCGGTCGCGTTCAACCGGGCGACCAGCGCCTTCCGGTGGCTCCGCGACCGCTACCTGGTCATCACCGCCGTCTCCGGCCTGGTGCTGATCGGCATGGGCGTGCTGCTGCTGACCGGGGAGCTGACGACCCTCAACGTCGAGGCGCAGCGGGTGCTGCGCGGCATCGGGCTCGACTTCTACGACGTGTAGAGGGCGCCGGCGAACGGCGCAGCGAGGGAAGCCAGGACGGTTGGCAGGGGGGCACTGAACGACACGCAGCGCGCCGCGGCCGGCTTGTGTCGCGTGGTGTACCTCGGAGGTACACAGAACGACACAGACGCCGCGGGAGCGCACCAGTGTCGCCTGGTGTCCCCTCCCCAAGCCATCCTCCCTTCCCTCGATGATGCCGTTCGCTCGCGCCTTCACGCGCGCGGCGCCGCGGTGTCCGCCGCCAGCGCGCCGATCACCGTCTGCAGCCACGCGCGCTCGGACTCCGTCACCCCCGCGGCCAGCTTGCGCCGCGCCCAGCGGACCATGTCGTCGCGCCCGCCGACCACCAGCAGCGGCCCGGCGATCGCGTAGCGGCCGTCGGCCAGCGCGTTGAGCGAGCCGGGGACGTCGCGGCGGATCCGCAGCTGCTCGACGACGGGGACGCCGGCGCACGCGGCGGGGCGCGAGCGGTCCCCGGCGTCGGCCGGCCACGGGCCGACCACGAAGATCGGCCGGCGGCCCAGCACGGGCGGGCGCGGGCGGACCGGCGGGCCGAGCGGCCCGTGGCGCCAGCGGTCCAGCAGCGCCGGCACGTCGCGCGCCATGTCGGAGCGCAGCAGCACGTGGACCGCGTCGCCGGGCAGCAGCCGCGTCGAGCCGCGCGGCGGGATCGCCTGGCCCTCGCGGACGATCACGTTGACGACGGCGTCGCGCGGCAGGCCGAGGTCGCGGACCCGCGCCCCGGCCGCGGCGTCCTCGGGACCGACGGGGAATTCGAGGATCTCGGCGCCGAGCCGGCGGATCGTGCCCGCCTCCGACAGCGGCAGCGGCAGCGCCGGCTCGCTGGTGGTCACCCCCAGCCGCGTTGCGAGCGGCTCGAACGTCGTCCCCTGCACGAGCGTCGAGAGCACGACCGCGAAGAACACGATGTTGAAGAAGACCAGCGAGCCGGGCACGCCGGCGATCAGCGGGAAGGTGGCCAGCACGACCGGCACGGCGCCGCGCAGGCCCGCCCACGCGAGGATCGCCCGCTCGCGGTGCGTGAAGCGCAGCGGCAGGGTGGCCAGCCACGTGGCGGCGGGCCGGGCGACGAAGACCAGCACGATGGCCACCAGGGTCCCCTCGGGGGCCACCCCGGGGAGCTGGCTCGGGAAGACCAGCAGGCCGAGGGCGAGGAACATCGACAGCTGCGCCACCCAGGCGAGCCCCTGGTGGAAGCTCGTCACCGTCCGCTTGGCCGGGATGTGGGCGGTGCCGACGGCCAGCCCGGCGAGGTAGACCGCGAGGAAGCCGGAGCCCTCGAGCGAGTCGGCGCCGCCGTAGGCCAGCGCCACCATCGCCAGCGACGCCACCGGGTACAGGCCGGCGGTCTCCAGGCGCGCGCGCTGGAAGCCGCGGACGGCGAGCCAGCCGACCGCCGCGCCGACGGCGATCCCGATCCCCAGCTGGCGGACGAACAGGACGACCATGTCGCCGATGCCGTAGTCGTCGTGCAGCAGCCACTCGGTGAAGCCGAGCACGAGCAGGACCGCGACGGGGTCGTTGAGGCCGGCCTCGCCCTCGAGCGTCCGCGCCAGCTTGCGCTCCAGCGTCGAGTTGCGCAGCAGCCCGAAGATCGCCGCGCCGTCGGTCGAGGCGAGGATCGCGCCGACCAGCAGGCCCTCGAGCGCCGACAGCCCGAACAGCCACGAGGCGGCGAGGCCGACGATCGCCGCGGTCGTCAGCGTCCCTATCAGCGCGAGCGAGATCGCCGGCACCAGCACGGGCCGGACCTCGAGCATGCCCGTCGTGAGCCCGCCCTCGAAGAGGATCAGCGCCAGCGCGATCACGCCGATGGTCCGCGCCAGCTCGTAGTCGTCGAACTCCACGACTCCGGCGCCGTCCGAGCCGAGGACCATCCCGACCGCGAGGAAGAGCACGAGCCCCGGCACCCGCACGCGCCCGGCCACGAGGGAAGCGAGGATGCCCGCGGTCAGCAGCGCGCCCGCGAGGAAGATGAGCCGGCCGTCGGTCACGGGCCCCGGGACCTTGCCAGGAACCAGCGCTCATCGCACGGACCGTGGCCCGGTCGGACGACGAACGCGCTGGACGGATGGACGATTGGGGACCGCTCAGAGAACCCCTACGGTCCACGGCGATGAACCGGAACTCCGCTTGATGCGCGCCCGCGCGGCCGCGCTGGCCCTCCTCGCCCTCGCCGCCGCCCCCTCCGCCGCCCGCGCTGCGCAAGAGCGTGCCGTCTCCACGCTGCGCCCCGAGCCGGGCGTGCTGCTCGTCGCTCCCGCGCCCGGAGCCGACCCGGACGCGCTGGCCAGTCGCGCCGGCGGCCGCGCCGCCGGGCGGATCGCCGGTACCCGCTTCACCCGCGTGACCGTCGACCCGGCGCGCGCCGCCACCGTCCTGCACCGCCTCCGCCGCGACCCGCGCGTCGCGTCCGTGCAGCGCAACCACCGTCGCACGGCGCTGGCCGCTCCGAACGACCCGCTCTTCGCGAAGGGCCGGCAGCCGTACCTCTCGACGCTCCGCCTCCCGCAGGCCTGGGACCTCCAGCCCAGCGCCGCCGACCAGCGCATCGCCATCATCGACAGCGGCATCGACGCCGACCATCCGGAGTTCGCCGGTCGTCTGCTGCCGGGCCGCGACATCCTCGAGGCCGACGACGACCCGGACGACGCCTACGGGCACGGCACCGAGGTCGCCGGCGTCGCCGCGGCCGGCACGGGCGACGACCGCGGCATCGCCGGCGTCGCCCCGGGCGCCAAGATCATCCCGGTCCGCGTCCTCGACGACCACGGCACCGGCTACGACGACGACGTGGCCGCCGGGATCACCTGGGCGGCCGACCACGGGGCCGGCGTGATCAACCTCTCGCTCGGCGGGCCCGAGTCCTCCCCGGTCCTCGTGGCCGCGGTGGCGCACGCGCGGGCCAAGGACGCCGTCGTGGTGGCGGCGGCCGGCAACGACGGCGTGCCGGCGGCG
>DASVQH010000381.1:0-16491 GCA_036389195.1 Solirubrobacteraceae bacterium | reverse complement strand
GGGCGGTGGTCCTCGGCGCCCTGGGGCGCCGCGACGAGGCGCTGGCGCTGGCCGAGCACGAGGTGGCGCTGGCGGTCCGGCGGGAGGCGCCCGGCGCCGAGGCGACCGCGCGCCTCGCGCATGCCGGGCTGCTCGAAGGCGCGCGCGCCCTGACGGAGCTGGAGGCGGCGGTCGCGGCGGCCCGCCGCTCGCCCCTGACCCAGGTCCTCGCCCGCGCGCTGCTGGAGCACGGGTCGGCGCTGCGCCGGGCCAACCAGCGCGCCGCCAGCCGCCCGCTCCTGCGCGAGGCCCGCGAGCTCGTGGACCGCTGCGGGGCGCGCGGCGTGGAGGACCGGGCCCACCAGGAGCTGGTCGTGGCCGGCGGCCGCCCTCAGCGCGTGGCGCTCAGCGGCGCGGCGTCGCTGACCGCGGCCGAGCGTCGGGTCGCCGAGCTGGCCGTCACGGGCCTGCGCAACCGCGAGATCGCCGAGACGCTGTTCGTGACGCTCAAGACGGTCGAGGTCCACCTGGGCCACGTCTACGGCAAGCTCGACATCCAGGGCCGCTCACAGCTCGCGGCCGCGCTGAGCGGCTGATCCGCGCGCACCGCCCCGGCCGAGGATTGGGGTAAGAGTGCGGGGTGCGCTCCGATGCGGCGGGAGCGCGCCACTGCGACGCTGGCGGCGATCGACCTCCCCCGCGGCATGTCCTCTCCACCGACCCTCACCGACCTGCGCCTGCCCACCGGGCGCTGGGACAGCGACCCGGCCGCCTCCTCGGTCGGCTTCTCCATCGCCGCCGGCGACGGGACGCTGGCGGCGGCGTTCACCCGGTTCCGCGCCCAGCTCGACGTCGCGCCGAGCGGCGACGCGGTGCTCACCGGGACGGCGGCCGCCGGGTCGCTGGCCGTGGCCGACCGCCGGCTCGCCGTGCTCGTCGCGACCCCGCCCTTCCTCGACGCGGCACGTCACCCGGAGCTGAGCTTCGCCTCGACGGCGATCGTGCGCGACGGCGAGCGCGTGGAGCTCGACGGGCGGCTGACGATCAAGGGACGCACGCTCACCGTGACGGCCACCGGCCGGCTCGACGAGAGCGCGGGCCTCCACGAGCTGCGCCTCGCCCTGCAGACGCGCCTGGACCGTCGCCAGTTCGGCCTCGACTGGCCGGGCGGCGCCGGCGACGACGCCGGCGCCGGCCTCGGGACGGAAGCCCGCCTGCGGGTCGACCTGCGCCTCAGGCGCACCGAGCCCCCACCCGCTGCCGGAGGAGCGTGCGCGGCTCGCGCCTAGTAGCCGAGCGCGAACTTCGCGTCCTCGGACATCTTGTCCGGGGACCACGGGGGCGTGAAGACCATGTTCGGCACGACCTCGTCGACGCCGTCGAGCTCTGAGACGAACTCGACCATCTGCTCGGAGACCTGGGGGCCGATCGGGCACGCCGGGGTCGTCAGCGTGAAGGTGATGTTCACCGTCGCGCCGTCGACCTCGACGCCGTAGATGAGGCCGAGCTCGACGAAGTCCAGCCCGAGCTCCGGGTCGATGACGTTCGTCAGCGCGTCGGTGACGGCTTCTTCGGAGACCATGATTTGAGTCTAGCCTCGGCCTTGTAGTAGCTTGCCGCGGCATCGTCTCCTTCGACGCAGAGCTCTCCCTCCTGCACATGTCCGGCGATGAGGACCGCGCCACCTCGGGGCTTCGGCGACGGCCGCTGTCGTGCGCGCTGCGGGCCACGCGCGACGTGATCGTCGACCTCTCCGAGCTGCGCTTCGCGGACTCGTCGCTGATCGTCGACCTGGCCGTGCTCGCCCAGCGGCTGCGCGCCGAGGGGCGGCGGCTGCGCCTGCGCGCGCCGCAGCCGCAGATCCGCCGGCTGATCGAGCTCGTCGGGCTGCACCGGCTGCCGTCGGTGGCGCTCGAGCCGGCGTTCGCGCGCTGAGGCCCTAGGCTTGGAGGCGGCTGATGCTGCCGCTCCTCGTCCTCCTCTTCGTGCTCGTCCCGATCGCCGAGCTGGCGATCATCATCCAGGTCGGTCAGGCGATCGGCGTCCTGTGGACGATCGCGCTGCTGATCGCCGACTCGGTCCTCGGGTCGCTGCTCATGCGCGCCCAGGGCCGGGCGACGTGGCGGCGCTTCAACGACGCGCTGCGCAGCGGCCGCGTGCCCGCGAAGGAGGTGCTCGACGGCGGCCTGGTGATCTTCGGCGGCGCGTGCCTGCTCACGCCGGGCTTCATCACCGACATCTTCGGCTTCGCGCTGCTGTTCCCGCCGACCCGCGCCGTGGTGCGGGCGCTGCTCGTGCGCCGGTTCGCGGACCGGATGGTGGCGAGCGCCACCGCGCGCGGGCCGATCCGCCGGCGCGGCGCGTTCGACGTCGAAGGCACGGCGCACGAGGTCGACGACCCGCGGCTGCGCCCGTGAGCTCGGCGACGATCCCCGTCCAGGCGTCCGACGAGCGGGCGCGCTCGGGTTCGGCGCTCACCGACGCGGTGACGTTCTCCTTCGCCGACCCGGTCAGCGAGCTCTACGGCCTCGCGCGGCTGGGGCTGTCGGGCTCGGGCGACGCGCGGCGGGGGTCGGTCCTGGCCGTGCTGTTCTCCGGGCGCACGCCGGTCACCGCGGTGGCGCAGGGCGACATCCCGGTCGCCGCCGACGCCGACTGGCAGGCGCTCTCGCTCCCCGGCCTGGCCGCCACCGTCGAGGCGCCGCTGGAGCGCTGGAGCGTCCGTCTGGCCGGCGAGCGCGACGGCTTCGCGCTCAGCTTCACCGCCGCCTCCCCGCCCGCGGGCCACGAGGAGGTCGGCGGCATGGTCGGCTACGAGCAGCTCTGCCGGGTGCGGGGCGAGGTGGCCATCGAGGATCGCGTCGTGGCGATCGACTGCGCCGGCCAGCGGGGCCACTCGTGGGGCGCGCCGGACTGGCGGCGCCTGGACGCGGTGCACACCGTCGCGGCGTGGCTCCAGGACGGCTCGGGGGCGGCGGTCCAGGTCGCGCGCGAGGCGGGCGCGAAGGGCCACGGCGCCGCAGCGCGGTGGGGGGCGCTCCTGGGTGCCGGCGGGGCGGTCGCGCTCGACGACCCGCGCGTCTCGACCACCTACGACGGCGCGGGCCGCCAGCGCCGCGCCGGCCTGGAGCTGTGGGAGGCCGAGGACGAGGCGGGCTTCGAGGCGGTCCACCGCGCGGCCGGGACGGTCATCTGCGGCTCCACGCTCGAGCTCGGCCAGCTGCGGCTCGACTGCGCGTTCATGCGCTGGACGATGGAGGGCGTCGCCGGCGTGGGCCGGTACGACGTGCTGCGGCGGGCGTAGCCGCTCCGCAACCGCGGGACCCCCACGGGTGAGGACGCAGGGGTTCGGAGGGATCACCGGCAGGGCGGCCACCCGCCCCACCCACGCCTCAGTTGTCGGAGCCGAGGCGATCCCAGCAGTAGAGCTCGAGGCACTCGACCGCGAGCTCCTCGCACCGCGCGGCCGAAAGCCAGGGCAGCACGGTGTCCAGCGTCTGCTCCTCGGCCACGCCGGCGTTGAACGCCTCCTCCCCGCGGAAGCCCGCGGCGATCCGGAGCGCCTCGCGGCGGTTCTCGCCGAGCGCGGGGAACGCGTTGACGAGGAACTCCTTGTTGGCGACCGGCAGGCCGACCTCCATCGAGGCGTGCCAGGCGGCGAGCATCGAGAGGTCGTGCTCGTCGAGGTCGTCGACCGCCTTGGCGTAGTGCGACGCCAGCTCGCTCTCCGGGATCTCGTCCACCCACGCGCGAACCAGCTCGCCGAGCATCTGGCGGCGCGCTTCCCGACCGATCGACTCCACCATCACGCGGATCGCGTCCTGCGGCTCGATGAAGCACAGTGGCATGGCGGGAACATAGGGTTGGGGTCGGACGTAATGCGCGCGCGCTTTCCCACCATCGCCGCGGACCGCGGCCACTACGAGTCCTACTACCTCCGCGCCGCCCACCCGGAGCGCCCGCTGGCGCTGTGGCTGCGCCACACGGTGCACAAGCCGCCGGGCGGGCCGGCGGTCGGCGCCCAGTGGCTGACGCTGTTCGACGCGGAGCGCGGCGAGCCGCCGGCGGCCTTCAAGGCGTCGGGCCTCACGCCGCGTGCGGCGACCGCCGGGAGCGACACCGGCGACGGCATCGTCCTCGGCGACAGCGTCTTCACCGCCCAGGGGGTGCACGGCGCGACGCCGGGCGGCGAGGGGCGGTGGGCGATCGACGTCCGGGACGGCGCGCCGGCCCTCGCTCATCTCCCCCGCGCCTGGATGTACCGCGCGCCCGTCCCGCGCACCAAGTCCGGCTCGCCGCACCCGGCCGCCCGCCTCCACGGCACGGTCGCCCTGCACGGCCGCACGCTCGAGCTCGACGGCTGGCCGGGCATGGTCGGCCACAACTGGGGCGCCGAGCACGCCGAGCGCTGGATCTGGCTGCACGGCATCGCCTTCGACGGCGCCCCCGACGCGTGGCTCGACCTCGTCTGCGGGCGCATCGCGATCGCCGGCCGGACGACGCCCTGGGTCACCAACGGCGTCCTGCACCTCGACGGCGTCCGCCATCGCCTCGGCGGCCTGGGGCCCGGCGCCATCCGGGCCACCCGGGTCACCGAGACGCCCACGACCGCCCACCTCGAGCTCCCGGGCGCGGACGGCCTCCGCGTCACCGCGACCGTCGCCGAGCCGCCGGCCCAGGCCGCCGCCTGGCGCTACGCCGACCCCTCCGGCGGCGAGCACGTCTCCACCCACTGCTCGGTCGCCCGCCTGGAGCTCGCGCTCACCCCGTCGGGCCGCCGCCTGACCACCCGCCACGCGGCGGCCTACGAGCTCGGCACCCGCGAGGCGCCGGCCGGCGTGCCGGTCCTGCCGTTCCCCGACCCGTGACGGCACGCCGCCCGGGCCGGGGGACCACGGCGCCGCTCAGCGCGTCGTGAACTTCTTGACCTCGCGGTAGGCCGGGCGGGCCTTGCCGTTGAAGGTCAACCCGGCGTCGAAGCGCTGGGTCCGGCCGACCCCGAAGTAGTTGTGGATGTACATCCGCTTGATGCGCTTGAACTTGCGCGCGATCTTGAACATGTACTTCGTGGCCTTCTGCTGCCGCCGCGTGGAGTACTTGAAGCCCGCGAACTTCACGATCCCGCCCGTCTCCGTCAGCCAGTACTGCTTGCACCCGAGCGCCTTGATCAGCGCCTTGGTGCCCGCCATGCGGAAGCGGTTCGTGTCCGAGTAGTTGTGGATCCCGCAGAGCTTGCGCGGGCCCTTCAGGTGGCGCTTGAACTTCTTGATGTACTTCGCCGTCGACTTGAAGGTCGCGCGCTTGCGCTTGGCGCTGTCGGCCTGGTCGAGGATGTCGGCGACGACGATCGTGCAGCCGATGCACTTCTTGCGCACGGCGTTCGTGAACTGCGCGGCGCGCTTGGGGTTCTTGTAGGTCGGCTGCGACTGGTGGTTGATCTCGTTCCACGGCGAGAACGCGGTGATCTGCGGGAAGCGCTTGTGGAACTTGACGAACTGCTTCGTGTACTTGTTGACGCTCGGCAGCTTGCACTGCGGCAGGCGGCGGGCGTTCTTCTTCTTGCACGAGGCGGCCGCGCCGCGGGCGTGCTCGAAGCTCACGAGGACGTCGATGCCCTTCGCCGTCGCCGCGTCGATGTACTGGGCGATGCGGACCTGCTCGTCGTCGCCCGGCTTGCTGAGCGCGTTCCACGAGACCATCAGGCGCGTGGTCTTGATCTGCAGCGGCGCGAACAGCGGGTCCGAGAACATCGTCGGGCTGGAGTCCGAGATCCCGACCCTCAGCGCGGCGGAAGCGCCCGCGGGCGCAAGCGCCAGCAGCAGGACGGTGGGAAGGAACAGCAGGGAAAAGCGTCGCAGCATGAAGCCCTCTCGGCTCGGGAACGAAGGACGGGTCGTTTCAGAACGCCGGTCGGTCGAGGCTACCGCGGGCGGCGGTCGATGCCTGCGAGGCCGCCGAGGAACAGTCCGGTCGCGAACCGCGTGGCGCCCGCCACGTCGGGCGGGTCGCGCTCGATCAGCCGGGCGCCCAGCTCCAGCCCGACGGCGATCATCGCGCCCGCCGTGTACTCGACGTCGACGTCCGGCAGGTCGCCGCGCGCCACCGCCGCGCGCAGGTCGGCGGCGAGGTCCTCGGTGACCGCGGGCAGCGCGACGTCGTCGAACAGCGCGCGGACCGTGCCGGCGTTGCGGCTCATGAACGCGTGACGGTCCGGGTCCTCGACGATGTAGGCGAAGTACGCCCGGTAGGCGTCCTCGACGAACGCCCGCGCGCTCCCCGCCCCGGCCCGCGCGGCGGCGACGCGCCGGCGCGCCTCGTCGCCGGTCTCCACCACGAGCGCACGGAAGATCGACTCCTTGTCCGGGAAGTAGTTGTAGAACGTGCCGGAGGCGAGGCCGGTGCGCCGCGCGATGTCGCGCACCGTCGCCGCGCCGTAGCCCAGCTCGCCGAAGACCTCCTCGGCGGCGCGCAGGATGGCGGCGCGGTTGGCGGCCTTCGTCGCCTCCCGGCGCCCGCCCGCAGACGTCGCCACGGCTAGGCCGCCAGGGCCTCCGCCGCGCGCGGCGCCACCGGCAGCGCGTAGCCGGCGCGCCGCGCCCGCTCGGCGCCCGCGCGGCGCTCCTTGTCGAGCGCGACCACGTAGTCGTCGAAGTCGACCTGCATCGTGTGGCGCTTGGAGGCGACGTAGCGCTTGAACATCCGCGCCCGCTCGCGCTCCATGTCGGCGCGCAGCGCCCCCGGCTCGGGCAGCGCGTAGCGGCCGGCGAGGTGGTCGCACACCCACGCCGACTGCAGCTCGGCCAGCGGCATGATCGCGCCGAGCGGCTGCAGCAGGCCGACGAAGAAGACGTCGCGCAGCTCGGGATGGAAGACGCGGCGGAACAGCGGCAGGTCGTTGTCGGGCGCCGCGATCAGGTCCGGGGCGAAGAACGGGAACGTCACCTTGTAGCCCGTGCAGTAGACGACGACGTCGGCCTCGACGCTCGTGCCGTCCGTGAAGACGACGCGATCGCCCTCGAGCCGCTCGATGTTGGGCCTGGGCACGACCTCGCCGTGGGCGACCCGCGAGAGGATGTCGTTGGAGATCGTCGGGTGCGCGTCGCCGAAGCGGTGGTCGGGCTTGGGCAGCCCGTAGCGCTCCATGTCGCCGGAGTAGGCGCGCAGCAGCCCCTGGAACAGCTTGCGGCGGACCTCGAACGGGATCTTCGGCGAGCCGCCGATCTGGTCCGTGGGCCGGCCGAACAGGTACTTGGGGATGACGTGGGCGCCGCGCCGCGCGGCCAGGTAGGTCGCCGCCGCCGAGAAGCTGGCCTCCACGGCGATGTCCATCGCCGAGTTGCCCATCCCCAGCACGACCACGCGCTTGTCGCGGAAGAACTCGGGGTCCTCGCCGGTGTAGTCGTGGGAGTGCATCTGCACGCCGGTGAACGTCTCGGCGCCGGGGAACATCGGCTCGGGCATCCGCTTGTCCCAGTGGTGGCCGTTCGCCACGAAGAGCGCGTCGTAGCGCTGGGTCTCCCCCGCGTCGGTGGCGATCTCCCAGCCGCCGCCGTCCAGCCGGGTCGCGCGCTCGACGCCCGTCTCGAAGCGGATGCGGTCGCGGAAGCCGAAGTGGTCGACGTAGTCGTCGAAGTAGCGCGCGATGTGCGTGTGGTGGGGGAAGTCGGGGAACGACTTGGGCATCGGGAAGTCCGAGTACTCCATGCGCTCGCGCGAGGTGTTGATGTGCAGCGAGCGGTAGGAGGAGCTCATCTCGTTCTTGTTGCGCCACACCCAGTTGCCGCCGACACGGTCGGACTTCTCGTAGCAGTCGACGTCGAAGCCGCGCCCGTGGAGCGCCTTGACGGCGGCGATGCCGGACGAGCCGGCCCCGATCACGCAGGTCCTGGGGAGGGAGGTCATGCCGGACAGTGTGGCAAAGATGACGCAGGCGTCAAGTTCGTGTGCCGAGGGTTTGGCGCATGGCGCTCCCGGCGAGAGACGAGTCATGGCGATCGACGTCGAGCGCGCGGAGGTGAAGGCGGCGGGGTGCGTGGTGTACCGGCGCGCCGGCGACCTCGAGTTCGCGCTCATCCACCGGCCCCGCTACGACGACTGGTCGCTGCCCAAGGGCAAGCTCGACCCCGGGGAGTCGTGGGCCGAGGCGGCCCGGCGCGAGGTCGAGGAGGAGATCGGCGTGCGCGGGGAGCTGGGCGAGGAGCTCGAACCCGTCCGCTACCGCGACCACAAGGGCCGCGACAAGGTCGTCCGCTACTGGCTCATGGAGGCCGGGGACGACACGCCCGGCTTCTCCCCCAACGACGAGGTCGACGAGCTCGCGTGGGTGGACGCCGAGGAGGCCTCCGAGCGGCTGAGCTACGACGTCGACCGCGAGACGCTGGTCGGCGCGGCCGAGGCGCTGGCATGAACCGCGAGCGCTTCCCCGGGCTGTCGGACGGCTGGGCGCGGCTCGACGGGCCGGCCGGCACGCAGATGCTCGACGCCGCGATCGACGCGATGCGCGACTGGATGCGCTCGGGCCGCAGCGCCAACCACGGCGGCTACTTCGCCGCCGCGCTGGCCACGGACGAGATCGTCAGCGCGACGCGCGCCTCGGTCGGCGCGCTGCTCGGCGGCGATCCGCACGGCGTGGTGTTCGGGCCGTCGACCACCGCGCTGACCATGCACCTCGCCGCGACGGTCGGGCGGACGCTGTCCGAGGGCGACGAGATCGTCTGCACGCGCCTCGACCACGACGCCAACGTGCGTCCGTGGCTGATCGCCGCCGAGCGGGCGGGCGCGCGGGTGGTCTTCGCCGAGCCCGAGCCCGACACGCTCGAGCTCCCGGCTTCCGCCGTCGAGGCCGTGCTGTCGGACCGCACGCGCTGGGTCGCCGTCACCGCCGCGTCGAACGCCGTCGGGACGATCCCCGAGCTGGAGGCGATCGTGCCGCTCGTCCACGCCGCGGGCGCGCGGGTCCACGTCGACGCGGTCCACGCCGCCCCGCACCGGCGCCTGGACGTGGCCGAGCTGGGCTGCGACGTGCTCGCCTGCTCGGCCTACAAGTGGTTCGGGCCGCACGTCGGGATCCTGTGCGCGCGCCCCGAGCTGCTCGAGGAGCTCCATCCCGACAAGCTGCGCCCCTCGCCCGAGGAGATCCCCGACCGCTTCGAGCTGGGGACGTTGCCGTTCGAGGCGCTGGCCGGCGTGCTGGCGGCCTCGGAGTACCTGCGCTCGCTCGACTGGGCGGCCGTCCAGGCCCACGAGAACGCGCTGCTGGGCGCTGCGCTGGCCGGGCTGTCGGCGATCCCCGGCGTGAAGCTGCACGGCGCGGCGCGGCGGCGCACGTCGACGCTGATGTTCTCGGTCGAGGGCCGGTCACCGCGCGAGGTCGCCTCCGCGCTGGCCGAGCGCGAGGTCGCGGTGTGGGACGGCAACTACTACGCGTGGGAGCTCAGCCATCACCTCGGGCTGGAGCCCGACGGCGCGATCCGGGCCGGGTTCGTGCACTACAACGACGCGAGCGACTGCGAGCGGCTGCTCGACGGGGTGGAAGCGATCGCGGGCGGATAGGCTGCGCGGCCGCCATGACCAACGCCGACGACATGCTCGCCCACGCCGCGGAGCGTCCCGATGACCTCGCGGCCCCCGGGCTCTCCCCCCAGCCGCGCCGCAAGGTCGCGGTCCTCTCCTGCATGGACACGCGGATCGACCTGTTCCCGATGCTCGGACTGCAGCGCGGGGACGCCCACATCATCCGCAACGCGGGCGGCCTCGTCACCGAGGACGCCATCCGCTCGCTCAGCGCCTCCCAGCGCCTGCTGGGGACCGAGGAGATCGTCGTGGTGATGCACGAGGGCTGCGGCCTGCACGGGGCGTCCGAGGACGGCTTCGCGGCGGCGCTGCGCGCCGACGGCGTCCTCCCCACCTGGCGGCTCGGGGCCTTCGAGGACGTCGAGGCGACGCTGCGGGACTCGCTCGCGCGGCTGCGCAACAGCCCGGAGCTCGTGGCCCACGACCACGTCCGCGGGTTCGTCTACGACCCGGAGGACGGGTCGCTGCGCGAGGTCGCCCCCGCCTGACCCCGCCAGGGCGTCAGCCGCGGCCACCAACCCGGCACCGCCCGCCGATAGGCCGCGTACTGCTCGCCGTGGCGGGCCGCCAGCACCGGCTCCTCGTGGAGCCGGACGAACGCCGCCACGACCGCCCAGAACACCGCCGCGTAGGCCAGCAGCACCGGCCGCCCGAGGAGCGCCGCCTGCCCGGCGATCGTCGCCCCCACCGCGACGTACATCGGGTTGCGCACGTGGCGGTAGAGGCCGCCGACGACGAGGCGCTCGGTCGGCGCGACGGGCGCCGGCGTTCCCCGTCCCTCGGTGACGAAGCGCGCGAACGCGTGGAGAACCACCACCGCGCCCACCGCGATCAGCGCCCCGCCGGCCACGGCGAGCGGCCACGGAGGCCCGGTGGACCGCCAGCCGGTCAGCAGCCAGGGGACCAGCCCGGCCATCACGCCCGGGGCGGCGAAGAGGAACGCCGCGCTGCCGATCGCCGCCCGGGCTCTGCCCATGGGCGCAACCCTACGCCGGACGCGGAGCGCCGGGCGCGAGGCGGCGCTCGCGCACCAGCGACGCGACCACGCCCGTGCCGAGGATGAGCGCGATGGCCGGGAGCGAGTACTCCGGGCCGATCTTGCCCACCCACTCGGCGGCGACCATCTTCAGCGCGATGAAGGCCAGCAGCGCGGCGAGCGCGGCCTTCAGGTAGTAGAGGCGCTCGACGAGGTCGGCGACGAGGAAGAACAGCGGCCGCAGGCCGAGCAGGGCGAACGCGTTGGCCGCGAAGACCACGTAGGTGTCGGTGGTGATCGCGAGGATGGCCGGGACCGAGTCGATCGCGAAGATGACGTCGACGACGATCAGCGCGCCGAGCGCGGCGGCGGCGCCGGAGAGCGGGAGGCGCTGCTGGATGCGCTCGACGAGCGCGGTCTCGCCGCCCGAGTCGTGGCGGTGCTTCCACAGCTTCGCCGCGGTGTAGAGCAGCAGCGCCGCGAAGACGAGGCTCAGCCAGCCGAAGCGCTCCAGCGCGGCCGCGCCGGCGACGATGAACACGCCGCGCAGGACGAGCGCGCCGAGGATGCCGTAGCTGAGCAGGCGATGGCGGTCGGCGGGGGCGACCGCGAAGGCGCCGAAGACCAGCAGGAAGACGAACACGTTGTCCAGCGACAGCGACTTCTCGACCAGGTAGCCGGCGACGAACGCGCCGGCCTGCTCGCCGGTGCCGAAGAGCAGCAGGGCGCCGGCGAACGCGAACGAGATCGCGACCCAGGCGGCCGAGGCGACCGCCGCCTGGCGCGTGCTCATCTCGCCGCCGCGCCCGCGGACGACGAGCAGGTCGATGATCAGGAGGATGACGACGGCGGCGCCGAGCGCCAGCCAGGGGACGATTCCGGACACGGGGACCTCGCGGGTTGGGTGGGCAACTCGCGAGGGTTTCTCCGCCCCCACCCGGAGGTGAGGACCGCGCGTGCCGGGCCCGAAGGCCGTGCTGACGGCGCCGCGCCGCAGGGATACTTCCCCTCGACTGACACCCAAGGTAGGGGCGCGGGGTTAACGACGCCTCAAGGGGGCGCGGTCGGCCCCCGGACGAGCGCTCGCGCGCGGCGGCCGCGCGCGATACGGTCGGCGCATGGACGCTCGCTCCCGCGCCGGACTCGCGCTCGCCCTCCTGGCCGCCGTCCTCGTCGCGCTCGCGCCGCCCGCCGGCGCCGCGGCGAAGCGCAAGTCGCCCCACCGCCTGAAGGCGTTCGCGTCCTGCGGCTCGATCGTCAAGTACGCCAGGCGCAACACCCGCCGCCTCGACGGCGGGCGCGGCATCCCTTCGCGCACCCAGCCGCTGACCGGCGACGTCCTGCCCTCGCCGATCTTCACCGGCATGCGCGGGAAGCCGACGCCCGCCGCGGCCCCGCAGGCGGCGGCGCCCGAGGGCGACGCGGCCGCCGGCGCCGGCGGCGGCGAGTTCTCGGGCACGAACGTGCAGGAGGCGGGCGTCGACGAGCCGGACGTCGTCAAGACGGACGGCCGGCGGATCGTCGTCGCGTCGGCGGGCGTGCTGCGCGTCCTCACCGTCGAGGGCGGCGAGCCGCGCCTCGACGGATCGCTGCCGCTGGCCGGCGACGGCCACCAGCTGCTGCTGCGCGGCAACCGCGTGCTGGTCATGGCCGGGCGCTACACCTCGGCCGGGCGGGCGTCCTCGACGCTGACCGAGGTCGACATCAGCGACCCGGCCGCGCCGGTCCTGCGCCGCACGCTCGACCTCCCCGGCTACGTCGTCGACGCCCGGCAGACCGCCGGGACCGCGCGCGTCGTCGTCACCTCGCCGCCGCGCCCGGTCGAGCTGCCCGAGCTCCCGGACGCGGGCGTGCGCACCTGGGTGCCGCGCACGGTCCTGCACTCCAATGTCACCCGCCGCACCTTCCGCCGCCCCGTCGTGCCGTGCGACGACGTCCGCCACCCGCCGGCGTTCTCCGGCCTCGACCTCACGACGGTCCTGACCGTCGACCTCGACAAGGGGCTCTACTCGGTCGACCGCGACGCGGTGATGGCCGGCGCCGAGACGGTCTACGCGTCGCGGGACAGCCTCTACGTGGCCAGCCGCCGCTACGTCTTCGGCTCCGACGACGGCGGCTTCGCGCCCGGCCGCGCCCACACCGAGCTGCACCGCTTCGACATCACCGACCCGGAGGCGACGACCTACCGCTCCTCCGGCCGGGTCGAGGGCTACGTCCTCAACCAGTACGCGCTCTCCGAGCACGCCGGCGCGCTTCGCGTCGCCACCACCGAGGACGCCGACGTCGTGCAGCCGGTCTTCGTCGGCGGCGGCGGGGGCACCGGCGAGGCGCCGCCGCCCCGGCCGGCACCCGCGACCGCCGCCCAGCAGCGGGCGGAGTCCGAGAGCTTCGTGACCGTGCTTCAGGAGCGCGGATCGCGCCTGGAGCGCGTCGGTCGCGTCGGCGGCCTCGGCCGCGGCGAGCGGATCTACGCCGTCCGGTTCGCCGGCGACAAGGGCTTCGTGGTCACGTTCCGCCAGGTCGACCCGCTCTACACGCTCGACCTGTCCGACAAGACGGCGCCGAAGGTGCTCGGCGAGCTGAAGATCCTCGGCTACTCCGCCTACCTGCATCCGATCTCCGACCGGCTGCTGCTCGGCGTCGGGCAGGACGCCGGCGAGGAGGGCCGCCGCCAGGGCGCGCAGCTCTCGCTCTTCGACGTGTCCGACCTGCGCGCCCCGCGGCGGGTCGCCCAGGCGTCGCTCGGCACGGACAGCCAGAGCGGCGCGGAGACCGACCCGCACGCGTTCCTGTACTGGAAGCCGGCCGGGCTGACCGTCGTCCCGCTGACCCGCTACGGCTACGACGGCTCGGATCCGTTCACGGGCGTCGTCGGCTTCCGCGTGGGGACGGACACCCTGACCGAGGCGGGGCGCTTCGAGCACCCCGGCAGCGAGGAGCAGCGGGCGCCGATCGGCCGCTCGCTGGTGATCCGCGACCGGCTTTACACGGTCTCGCTGGCCGGGGTCGGCGCCAACCGGCTCGACACGCTGGCGCCCGCCGGGTTCGCCTCGTTCACGAACAGGTAGCGGCTGCCACGCTCGAGGTCGAGCAGGGTCCGCTTGCGCTCCAGTCCGCCGCCGTAGCCGGTCAGCGCGCCGCCGGCGCCGATGACCCGGTGGCAGGGCACGACGATCGAGACCGGGTTGCGGCCGTTGGCCAGCCCGACCGCCCGCGCCGCGCCGGGCGCGCCGATCTGGGCCGCGAGCGCGCCGTAGGACGTCGTCTCCCCGTAGGGGATCGTCCGCAGCGCCGCCCACACGCGCAGCTGGAACCCGGTGCCGCTCGGCGCGAGCGGCAGGTCGAAGTCGGTGCGCTCGCCGGCGAAGTAGGCGTCGAGCTGCTCACGCGCGGCGGCGAAGGCCTCGTCGGCGCGGCGCCAGGCGGCGTCGGCGGTCCACGGCGCCATGAAGAGGCCGGTCAGCGCCTCGCCGTCCGAGAGGAGCAGCAGGTCGCCGATGGGGCTGGGATGGGAGGTCCAGAGCGTCATGGCCGTGCAACGGACGGCGGCCGCGGAACGTGATCCCACAGGTGCAGCATCGCGTGGGCACGGTACGGACGCCACCGGTCGGACCGGCGCGCGTCGATGCCCAGCGCGCGCAGCCCCGCCCGCACGCCCGCGTCGGTCGGCAGGAAGGCGTCGCGGTCGCGATGCACGCGCATGGCGACGTAGCCGGCGGTCCACGGTCCGATGCCGGGGAGGGCCAGCAGCGCGCCCGGCTCGCACCAGCCCGGGTCGTCCGCCGCCGCGCGGGCGAGCGTGCGCAGCGCCTCGCGGCGGGCGGCCGGCATCGCGAAGGCGGCGTCCGGCGCGCCCAGGAGCTCGTGCGGCGAGGGAAAGCGGGGCGCCGACCCGCAGGCCTGCACCAGCCGCGCCGCCAGCTTGCGCGCCGACGCCACCGTCACCTGCTGGCCGAGGATCGCGCGGACGGCCGGCTCGAAGGCGTCGACCGCCCCCGGCACGCGGCGGCCGGGCGCGGCGGCGACGGACGGCGCGAGCACCGGATCGGCGGCGAGGACCGCGTCGATCGCCACCGGGTCGGCGTCGAGGTCGAGCAGCCGCCGCGCCGCCGCGGCGTCGCCGTCCAGGAGCACGACGCGGTCGGGCCGCACGTCGACCGCGAGCTCGGCCCGCCGGTACACCGTCCCGTCCACCGCCTCGACGCCCGGGACCGCCCGCACGGCGAGGAACCGCAGGAGCCCCGCGGCGTCCAGCGGCGGCGCGAAGGCGAGCTTCAGCGCTCGTAGGGTCCCGGCCGGCGCGGCTGGTGCGCGCCCGGGCTGAGCAGCCCGCCGCCGCGGCGGCGCCGGATGAAGTACATGATCGCCACCGCGAACACGAACGCGGCGAAGAAGCCGGGCCCGGCGGTGCCGTCGGTGGCCCAGTAGACGAGCAGGCCGGCGATGAAGGTGCCCGCCAGCCCGACGCCGATCGTCGCGGGGATGCTCAGGGGGTCGCGGCCGGGCAGCGCCAGCCGCGCCAGCGCCCCGACGACGAGTCCCTGCACGGCGAGGATGAGGATGAAGGTCAGCAGGCCCATGCTCTGAGCCCTACCCGCTGGCGGCGCCCTGCTCACGCGCGCGCCGGCGGCGGCGCAGGAACAGCAGCAGCCGCAGGAGGACGAGGAGCGCGACCGCGGCGCCCACGGCCAGGCTGGCCTCGTGGATGAGCTTCTCGGCCACCGGCCCGAGCGCGTAGGCGGCCAGCGCGACGCCCGCCGCCCACACGATGCCGCCGAGGGCGTTCCACAGCAGGAAGCGCCGCCACGGCATGTGGTTGGCGCCCGCCAGCCACGCCGCGCCGATCCGCAGGATCGCCACCCAGCGCCCCAGGAACACGGCCTTCGCCCCGTGGCGCTCGAAGAACGGCTCGCCGCGGGCGAGGATCTCCCGCCGGTGGCGCTCGAAGCGCCCCGGGCGCTCGAGCAGCCGGCGCCCGCCCGTGCGCCCGATCAGGTAGCCGAAGTTGTCGCCGATGATCGCCGCGCTCGCCGCCACGGCGATGACCAGCGCGACGTCGAGGTCCCCGCGGCTGGCCAGGATCCCGGCGGCGATCAGCGCCGTCTCGCCCGGCACCGGCACGCCCGCCGACTCGACGGCGATCAGGCCGAAGAGCACGAGGTACGCCGTGTACGGCGGAAGCGAGGTGAGGACGGACGCGAGCACCGCGCCGTCCATCATGGCTCACCCGGCCGGCCGCGACGGCTCAATCGCCCGGCAGCGTGGCGCGCCGGGCCTCCCCGGCGTGGCGCCACGTCACCGCTTCTCCGTGCACCCGCAGCGATCCGGGGTCCGCGCCGCGCTCGTCGAGGATCAGGCGCTCGCCGGTCGGCAGCAGCGCGCGAACGGCCACGTCCCGCCCGAACTGCGTCACGGCGACCGCGGCCCCGCCGCGGGACACGAGCAGGTCGTGGACCTCGGTCAGCGGCGGATACGGGTCGAACGCCTCCGCGCTGCCGACGTACTCCGCGGCGAGCTCGCGCCCGGTGGCGGCGTCGTGCAGGACGAGGCGCAGGCTCGAGCCGCTCGTCCGCGAGCTGGATCGGATCACCAGCGCGACGCTGCGCGCGCCGGCGCGGGCGCGCGTCACGTCGTCCCCGCCGGTCTCGTCGTCTTCGTCGTCGGCGGTGAACAGCCGCACCGCGCGGCCGCCGGGCGCCCGGCAGGTGGCGATCCGCGTCCGCCCTGAGCCGTCCTGGGCCGGCGTCGCGAAGACCACCCGCCCGCGGCGCCGGTCGAGCACGCGCGCCCACGGCACCTGCGGGCAGCGCGGCGCGGCGGTGCGGCGCACGCGGAGGGTGTGGCGATCGGTCGGCCGCCCGGCCGTGCGCACCTGCACCCGGACGCGCCGGGCGCCGCGCGCCAGCGGCAGGCGGACGTAGGCGCCCGGCCGGCCCTGCAGCGAGAAGCGCACGCGGCGGGTG
>DASVQH010000380.1:0-53423 GCA_036389195.1 Solirubrobacteraceae bacterium | reverse complement strand
CGACGTCGTCGCGGCGCTCGAGCGCCGGCACGGCGAACCAGCGGTCCTCGATGCCGGGCGGGGCGAGCTCGGGCGGCCCGCCCGGTTGCAGGCGCTCGAGCTGCTCGCCCACCCAGTGCGACGTGGCGAGGAAGCGGAACTCGGGGCGGTACGAGGCCAGCACGCGCCGGCGCTCGCCCTCGTGCGGCTCGCCGGCCTCGCGGTAGTACGTCGTCTCGATGTCCTGGACGAAGAAGACCCCCGTCCCGCGCGTGACCGACGCCTCCCAGACCCACGCTGCGCTCTCCCACCAGGTGGCGACCTTGACGGCGTCGAGGTCGCGCAGCGCGCGCATGAGCGACGGGTAGTCGCGGTACCAGCGCACCGGGCTGCGGAGGTCGTACCAGTCCGGGCCCTCGGGCGCGAGTGTCCACAGCTCGGTGTCGTGCCCGCGGTCGCGCAGGCCGTCGAGGTGGTCGAAGACGACGCGGTGCCCGCCGCCCATGCCGGTGTCCTGGGTGACGTAGACGATGCGGCGGGCGCCGTCCGGGCCGCGCGAGGCGCCGCGGCGGACCGGCCCGGGCGCCAGGGGCGCGGGCGCAGGACCGGTGCGGCGGACGACGGCGTGCGGCGTGTACGCGGCGCGCAGGCCGCGCTCCCACAGGTCGTAGGGGTCGAAGGGCAGCCGCCCGCCGAGCGCGGCGAGCGCGCCGCTCGTCACGTAGAGGCACGCCGGGTCGGCGCCGAGGACGGTCTGCAGCGCGTGGGCGGCGGGCAGGGAGGCGGGCGCGCCGGCGAAGCGGCGCCCCTCGCCGCGCCCCGGCGCGTCCTGCACGCCCGCCGACTCGATCCGCCCGTCGGCGCCGAGCACCAGCCCGGCGACGAGCCCGACGCCCTCGCCCAGCGCGCCGTACGCGGCGTCCGCCAGCGCGTCGAGCCAGCCCGCGGCCGGGACGGCGTCGCCGGCCAGCAGCGCGAGGTCCTCGCCGCGCGCCGCCGCGACGGCCTCCTCCGCCGACGCGACGGACACCACCCGCGCGCGCCACGGCGGCGTCAGCGCGCGGGCGACCCGCGCGTCGCCGCCGACCACCGCGACCGTCACCGGCGCCCCCCGGACCCGCCCGGCCAGCCGCCGGACGGGCGGGGCCCCCACGACCTTCGCCAGCCGCGGCCGCACGATCAGCCGGCGTGGACCCGCGGGGCGGCGACGCCCTCGAAGTAGGCCTCGAGCTCGTCGATGCGCTTCTCCCACGCGTAGTCGGCCGCCGTCGTCTGGCCCGCCGCGCCGAGCCGCGCGCGCAGCTCGCCGTCGCCGAGCAGGCGCTCCAGCGCCCCGGAGACCGACGCGACCGTCGGCTCGGGCATCAGGCAGTTGACGCCGTCGACGCAGAAGTCGCGGTTGCCGTGCGCGTCGGTGCACACGACCGCGGCGCCGGCGGCCATCGCCTCCAGCGGCGGCAGGCAGAAGCCCTCGTGCACCGAGGTCTGCACGAACACGGTGCACTCGTTGAAGAGCGCGTTGACCTCGGCGTCCGACGGGCGCACGAGGTAGCGCGACCGCCCCTCGGGCCGCACCTCGGGCTCGACGCCGAACAGCGTCAGCTCCGGGCCGGCCGGCCCCAGCGCCCGCCACGCGTCGACGGTCAGCGGGAAGTTCTTCAGCGGGTTGGCCCGCCCCAGCGCGAGCACCATGTCGTCCCGGCGGGCGGACCCGGGCAGCGGGCGCCACGTGTCCAGGTCGATCCCCGGCGGCACGATCGCCGGGTGCAGCGCCATCTCGCGCAGCCGCTCGGCGTTCCAGCCCGAGATCGTCAGGTAGCGGAACTCCTGCCGGTAGGAGTTCAGGACCTGGTACTGCATGTTGAGGTCGTCCGGGTAGTACGAGACCTCGACGTCCTGCACGAAGAACACGGGGATGCCGCGGCGCACCGACGCGCGCCAGACCGCCCGCCCCGTGTTCCACCACGTCGCGACCTTGATCGCCTGCTCGCCGGCCAGCGCGCGCTCCAGCGCGTCGTAGTCGGCGAACCGCCGCACGTCGACGTCGAGCCCGAACCACTCGGGCTGGCCGGCCAGCGACCACAGCTGCGCGTCGTGGCCGCGGGCCCGCAGCCGGTTGACGTGCTCGAAGATGTCGCGGTGGCCGCCGCCGACGCCGGTGTCCTGCGTCACGTAGATGACCCGCAGCCCGCCGTCCGGCGTGCGCACGTCGCGCTCGTCGAACCACGCGCCCCAGCGCCGCCAGAACAGCCGCTGCGACGCGAGCTCGCGCTCCCCGGGCTCCACCGGCCGCGTCTGGGACTCCAGGTGCAGCAGCGTCGAGCGCGGCGCGTAGGTGGTCTCCCACCCGGCCTCCCACGCCCGCAGGCAGAGGTCGACGTCCTCGTAGGCCATCCCGTAGGCCTCGTCGAAGGCTCCGATCTCGTCGAGCATGTCGCGCCGGAGGTACATGCAGGCGCCCGTCGCGGCGAGCAGCGCCACCGGGATGTTGGCCTGCGGGTCGGTGCCGTCGCGGAAGCGGTACCGGTGGTCGAACCACTCAGTGGCGTCCAGATTCCGGAAGGAGCCGGCGGACTGGATGCGCTCGTCGGGATACAGCAGCTTGGGGCCGGCGATCCCGATCCGGTCGCGCTCGTAGGCCGCGTACTGCAGCCGCGGCAGCCAGGCGCTGCGCGCGACGACGTCGGAGTTGACGACGATCACGTCCTCCCCCGCGGCGGCGCGCGCGATCCCGGCGTTGCACGCGCCGGCGAAGCCGCGGTTCTCTCCCAGCACGACGACCTCGGCGCCCTCGATCGCCCGCACCGCGCGCGCGTGCTCGGGCGACGGGGAGGCGTCGTCGACGACCACGACGCGGACCATCGCCCGCCGCGTCGTCCTGCGGATGCTGGCCACCGCCTGCGCGGCGAGCGACGGGTCGCCGTAGGTGGGGATGACCACGCACACGCGCCGCCCGCGGCGGCGGTACCAGCGCCGCGCCGCCGCCTCGACGGGCCCGTAGCGCGACCCGTAGCCGAGCTTCGCGCCCAGCGGCGTCGGGCGCAGCGGGTAGGTGAGGAGGCGGATCGCCACCTCCTTGGGCCCGTGGTAGCGCAGCGTGAGCGCGAAGCGCCGCTTGTAGTCGGCGAGCTTGCCGCCGGGGGACGGAGGATGTGGAGGACGGGCGCTCATGGGCGTCAGACGACCGGCCACGGTAGCGGCTCGAAGCCGGCGCGCCGCTCCAGCGAGCAGGCGCGCCGCAGCGCCGGCGGGAGCCGGTCGGCGCGCGCGCCGAGCGCCGCGCCGGCGCCGCGCACGGCGTGGTGGCCGGCCGCCCGCACGGTCCAGGCCGCCAGCCGCGGACCGCGGGCGCCGCGGGCGCGCAGCCACCGCCGGTCGCCCGCCGCGCGCCGCGCGGCGTCGAGCGCCAGCGTGCGCGGATCGGCCGGCGCGAGGTGCCCGTAGACCTCGCGCAGGGCGCGCGCCTCGTCGAACGCCCGCCGCCCGAGCTCGAGCGTGCCGTAGGCGTGGGAGTGCAGGGCGGCGGCGCCGGGGCAGTACGCGCGCGCCCACCCGCGGGCCAGCATCTCCGCGGCCAGCACGCGGTCCTCGGCGTAGGGCACCGGCCGGTAGGGCACCTGCTCCCAGGCCCAGCGCGCGACCGCGCCGTTGGCGTCGGAGAAGAAGAAGCGCGGGCCGGGGTCCGGCCGCTCGCCGGGCGCCGCGCGCTCCAGCGGCGCCAGCCGCGCGAACCACTCCTCCAGCTCGCGGCGCACCATCGGCGTGGCGTCCGGCCGCGGGAGGTACGGGCCGGCCACCAGCGCCACGTCGGGCGCGGCGTCGAAGCCGGCCAGCAGCTCGGCCAGCCAGCGCTCGTGCGCGGGCTCGGCGTCGTGGGTGAGGAACGCGACGTGCGCGCCACGGGCCAGCTCCATCAGCCGGTTGCGCGTGCCGCCGTGCGAGAACTCCGCGGCGGCGATCTCCACCACGCGCGCGCCGTGGGCGCGCGCCGCCGCCGCCGACCCGTCGCTCGAGCTGGAGTCCACGACCACGATCTCGACCTCCCGGCCGGCCGGCACGACCTGCCGGCGCACCGCCCGCAGCACGGCCTCGAACACGGCGCCGCCGTTGCGCACCGGGATCGCCACCGACACGACCCCCGCGTCGCCGCTCACGTGTAGAGGCCGCCCAGCATCACGAGCTGGCCGGCGGTGTTGAGCGCCACCATGGCCGCGGCCAGCCCAGCCGCCACGAGCGACGCGCGCGCCCGCCCGGCGCCGTAGCAGGCGGCGATGGCCAGCGCCGCGAACGCCGAGATCGCCGGGAACGCGTAGCGCCCCATCTCGGCGATGATGTCGCCGCGCGGGAACGGCGTGTAGTAGAAGGCCTCGACGCCGCCGATCACCGCCGCCCCGGCGCCCAGCAGCACCAGCGCCTCCCAGACGCGGCCCCACGCCGAGGCGGGGAAGCGCGCGATCGCCGCGATCCCCAGCACGACCATCAGGCCGAGGGCCGCCACGATGCCGGTGTAGACGAACCCCGGGAACAGCACCTGGTACCACCCGAACGCGCCCCACCCGCGCACGACGTAGATGTCGTAGAACGGCCACGCCTGCTTCCACAGCTCGGCCATGAACGGCAGGCGCGGCAGGAAGATCTGCCAGACGTAGGAGAGGTAGCCGGTCGGGTCGGTCAGCGGCGCGAGGCCCTCGCCGGGGACCGTGCCGCCCGGGGTGGTGAACGTGCCCGTGTCGAAGCTCGCGGCGACCGCGCGCCAGACCAGCGTCAGCGCGGTCAGCAGCGCGACGAGCGCCCCGGCGCCCACCCAGTGCTCGCGCCGGTGGCGGCGCCACAGCATCCCCACCAGGGCGAAGAGCGCGATCGGGAACAGCGCGTAGCCCGTGCCCTTGAGCAGCGGCGTGATCGCCAGCGCGGCGCCCAGCGCCAGCCCGAGCCGCCAGGTCAGCCCGCGCCGCAGCCCGCGGATGAGCAGGTAGAGCACGACGGCCGAGCCGGCGTTGACGCCCATGTCGTTGTTCACCGAGCCGCCCATGAAGGCGAACATCGGCTCGAAGGCGACGAGGATCCCGCCGGCCACCGCCAGCTCCGGCCGGTCCGGCACGAGCTCGCGGACGATCCCGAACGCGCACGCGGCGGCGATCGCCGCCAGCAGCGCGGACATCAGCCGCATCGCCCACAGCTTCGTGAAGAACGAGTCCCCCGCCGCGTGGTAGGCCGGCGACAGCAGCGCGTAGTAGACGGGCGAGTGCGGGTTGCAGCAGACGGTGAAGCCGCCGCCGTCGTCGCGCCGCGGCCGCTCGCGCACGACGCGCTCGCGCCAGCGCTGCTCGTCGCCGGCCAGCCACGGCGGGCGCCCGTCCCCCGGCTCGTTGTTGGCCAGCGCGCGCATCGCCTGGATCGCCGCCGTCTCGTCGGCGGAGTACGGCGACTGCCCCGGGATCGGGAAGCGGTGGATGGCCTTGCCGGTCTCGGCGAAGTACTGCGCGTAGGCGGCGTGCTCTGGCTCGTCGGGCGCGTCGAGCGGCGGGGTGAGCGTCGCCCACGCGGCCGCGTTGCCGAACGCCACGAGCGCGACGGCGAGCGCCGCCGGCACCCGCCCGCGCGGTCCGCGGGCCATCAGCCGCAGCGCCGCGAAGCCCAGCAGCGGCACGACCAGGAAGACCAGGAGCCACGGCGTCCAGGCCCCCACCCATCCCGGGCGGAACAGCGCCGCGCGCGCCATCACGTCGGGCAGCATCGACAGCAGCGTCCGCTCGGCGCCCGGCTTGGGCAGGTACCAGACCGCCAGCGAGACGTCCATCGGCTTGCCGGCGTAGGTGGGCGGCGGGTCGGTGACCGGCGCGCCGTTGGTCCCGCCGATCACGAAGCCGGGGCCGTTCTTCTCGGCCAGGCTCTTGAGGCAGATCGAGCCCTCGGTGGCCTCGGGCGCGGCGGGACGCCGGGGGATCGGCCACTCGACCTTGGACTGCATGCCTCCCGGCAGGAACGGCGAGACGCGCACGAAGCGCTCGGCGCCGATCCGGATGGTCGCCTCGATCTCCGGCCGCGCCGCCCCGGTGAGGACCTGCATCTGGATGCGCGCCGTGCCGGCCGGCACGAAGATCCGCGGGATGCACGCCTTCTGCTTCGGCGCGACCTCGATCACGTAGCCGCGCGCCCGCACGGAGTTCGTCCCCGTGAAGTAGTCGCGCGGGACGAGGAGCCCGATGAGGACGGCCAGCGCGCCGAGCAGGCACACGACGGCCGCGACCCGGCCGGCGCGGCGGTCGCCCGCGACGGCCGCGGCCGGCCGCGCGCCGGTGGCCGTCATCGGCGGCGGCGCAGGCCCAGGATGGAAAGCAGGAACGACGAGAAGAAGATCTGCATCCCGATGATGATCAGCGTCGCGGCGAGGACGGCCGCGCGCTCGTCGGAGAGCTGGCCGAAGCCGCGGTCGATCCAGGTGATCACGATCACCGCGCCGATCGCGACGCCGACGAGGACGATGGCGCCGCCGAGCATGAGGCCGTGCTCGAGCCGGAAGCGCGCGCGCATGCGGTCGAAGAACGGGTCCTTCTCGCCCATGAAGTAGGTGCCGTAGGCGTGCGCGCACAGCCCCAGCGCGAGGACCTGGACGCCGACGACCATGAACAGCGAGCCGCCGATCATCGAGTGCAGCTGCCACTCGCGGCCGAAGATCTCGATGCCGGTGAGCGAGGTGGCCGCGATCAGCACTCCGAGCAGCAGCAGCAGCGCGCCCGGGATGACGAACAGGTGCGTCGGCGAGTGGACGAGCAGGAAGCGCAGATGGCGCCAGCCGTCGCGGAAGCTGGAGAGCTTGGACTCGCCGCCGCGCGGGTGGTAGTCGATCGGCAGCTGCCGGATGTCCAGCTTCTCCTTGGCCGCGCGGATGACCATCTCGGAGGCGAACTCCATGCCGGTCGTGCGCAGGTCCAGCGCCGGGAGCACGTCGCGGCGGAACGCGCGCATGCCGCAGTGCGCGTCGCGCACGCCGGTGCGGAAGAAGAGGTTGAGGATGCCCGAGAGGATCGGGTTGCCGACGTACTGGTGCAGCCACGGCATCGCGCCGGGCTGGATGTTGTCCATGCGGTCGCCCATGACCAGCTGGGCGCCGTCCTCGAGCTGCTCGAGGAAGCGGGGGATCTCCGCGAAGTCGTACGTGAGGTCGGCGTCGGCCATCACGATGTACGTCCCGCGGGCGGCGCCGAACCCGGCGAGATAGGCGCTGCCGTAGCCGCGGCGCGGCTCGTGGACGACGCGGGCGCCGGCCGCGCGGGCCAGCTCCGGGCTGCCGTCCTCGGAGGCGTTGTCGGCGACGACGACCTCGCCATGGATGCCCTGGGCCTCCATGGTCTCGCGGGCCAGCTTGACGCAGGCCTCGATGTTCTCGGCCTCGTTGAGGCAGGGGATGACCACCGAGACGGTGGGCTGCGCGGCGTCTTCGAGGGGCGAGCGCTCGGGCGCGCGGACGTGTTCGAGAGTGCTCATGAGAGAGGGGGCGACCGTGTCGCCAAAGCCAACAACGTCGGGCGGCGGAAAAGGTTTCGCCGCCCGGTTCAGGGTAGCGACGAGCTTCTAGGCTGCTCCGCGCCCATGGCGACCGTCTGCGCCTTCGTCCTGACCCGCAACCGCAAGGCCCTGCTCGTCGAGTGCCTGCGCGGCCTGCTGGCGCAGACGCGCCCGCCCGAGCGCATCGTCGTGCTCGACAACGCGTCGACCGACGGGACGGCCGCGCACCTGCGCGAGGCGGGGCTGCTCGACGAGCCGTCGCTCACCTTCGAGCGCTCCGAGGTCAACACGGGCGGCGCGGGCGGCTACGCGCGCGGCGTGGAGCTCGCGCTGGCGCAGGGGACCGACTGGATCTGGCTGATGGACGACGACGCCGAGCCGGCGCCCGAGGCGCTCGAGCGGCTGCTCGCCGCCCCCGAGGCGACCGACCCCGGCGTGGCGGTCCTGGCCAACGCGGTCCACGGTCCCGACGGCGAGATCGACGTCATGCACCGCTGCCGCATGGGGCGCTTCATGCAGCCGCTGTCGGTCGAGGAGTACCGCGACGGCCACCCGGCGCTCACGGTCGTCTCGTTCGTCGGCTTCATGGTCCGCAGCTCGGTGGTGCGGGCGATCGGGCTGCCGCGCGCGGACTTCTTCATCGGCTGCGACGACGTCGAGTACTCGCTGCGGGCGCGCCGCGAGGGCCGGCTGCACCTGGTCCCCGAGAGCGTGATCCTGCACAAGTTCCAGCTCGGCGGCGGCGCCGACACCCGCCGCAGCCGCTTCTGGAACCGGCTGCTGGGGACGCCGTACCCGTCGACCTCGTGGGACGGCTACTGGAAGACGCTCTACGGCATCCGCAACTTCTTCTGGATCCGCAACCACTACGGGCAGCCGTCGCCGCTCGCCCACGCCGGCACGGTCGGCGCCTACGTGGCCAAGACGCTGATGTTCGACGAGCGCCCGCTGCGGCGGATCCCGTGGATCGTCCGCTACGCGGCCAAGGGCCGGCGCGGCGACCTGACCGGCGTCACGCCGGAGGAGTGGGCGCGGATCGCCGCGCGCTGAGGCGCGCGAACAGCGCCTCGTGGGCGTCCATGGCCGCGCCCCAGGAGAACGCCCGCTGCGCGTGGGCGGCGGCGCGGGCGCCGGCCGCGGATCGCGCGTCCGGGTCGGCCAGCAGCTCGCGCAGCGCCGCGGCCACCGCGCCGCCCTCGGGCGCGACCAGGCGCACGCCGTCGCCGGCGCCGCCGACGTGCGCCGCGTAGTTGGGGTCGTCGGCCAAGACCGCCGGGAGCCCGCTGGCCATGGCCTCCTGGGCGGTCACCGGGAAGCCCTCGCCGCGCGAGGGCAGCAGGAACGCGTCGGCCGCCTGCATCAGCTCGGCCACGCGCTCGGGGGCGACGGCGCCGAGCAGGTCGACGTTGGCGGGCGCGGGCCCCGGGAGGCGGCCGGGGCCGGCGACGACGAGGCGGAACGCGTCGGGGGCGGCGGCGGCCGCCGCCAGCGCCACGTCGACGCCCTTCTTGGCCACCAGCCGCCCCACGAACAGCACGCGCGGGCGCTCGTCCCAGCCGAGCCGCACGCGCAGCGCGGCCCGCGCGGCGGGCGCGGCGGGCCGGAAGGCCTCGGTGTCCACGCCGTTGGCGATCAGCTCGACCGGGCGGCCGGGCGCGAGGCCGCGCAGCGCGTCCGCGACCTTCGGGTTCATCGTGATCAGCCCCTCGGCCGCCCGCGTGCTCAGCCGGCCGATCCCCGCGATCGCCGCGGACTCCGCGAGGTCGAGCGCGCGCGTCTCGTAGTCGACGTGGCCGACGTGCTCGGTGAGCACCCGGACCGCGCCCGGGCGGCGGTGGCGCGCCAGCAGCAGCGCCAGCACGGAGCTCATGTAGAGGAAGCCGTGCGCGTGGACGACGTCGGCGCGGGCGATCTCGCGGTCGAGCACCGGGAGCAGCGCCGGCGCGAAGACCGGGTAGGGCACGCCGAGGCGCTCCTCGAGCGCGTTGAGCGCGCCGACGCGCACCACGCGGTAGCCGTCGGGGCGCGGATCGGCGGGGCCGCCCGGCAGGTTCGGCGGCGCGGAGGCGACGTGCACGACGTCCCAGCCGCGCCGGGCCAGCTCGCGGGCCTCCGCGTCGATCACCATCTCCATGCCGCCGACGTGCGGCAGGGCGTAGTGGGAGACGAGGAGGAGGCGGCGCATCGGGGCGGCTAGCGTAGGAGGGAGTCCGTGAGCGTCTGCGCGATCGTCGTCACCCACAACCGCCGGGCGCTCCTGGTCGAGTGCCTCGCCGCGCTCCGCGCGCAGGAGCGCCCCGTCGACGCCGTGCTCGTCGTCGACAACGCGTCGACCGACGGCACGGGCGAGCTGCTGCGCACGGAGTTCGCCGAGGCGGAGGTGCTGTCGCTGCCGGAGAACCTCGGCAGCTCCGGCGGCTTCCACGCCGGGCTGGAGCGCGCGCTGGCGGGCGGGCACGACTGGCTGTGGCTGATGGACGACGACACGATCCCCTCCCCCGGCGCGCTCGCCGCGCTGCTGGCCGTGCCCGAGCGCCTGGCCGCGGCCGGCCTGCCGCCCGCCGACCTGCTGGCCTCGCGCGTGGTGTGGCGCGACGGGCGGCTGCACCCGATGAACGCGCCCGGCGCCGACCGCCGCGACGTCGCGCACATGGCGGCCGCGGCGCAGCTCGGGCTGCTGCCGCTGCGCTCGACGACGTTCGTGTCCCTGCTGGCCACTTCGGAGGCTGCGCGCACCCACGGCCTGCCCAACCCGGGATTCTTCATCTGGAGCGACGACCTCGACTGGACGGCGCGCATCCTGCGCCGCGGCCACGGATACCTGGTCCCGGAGAGCGTCGCCGAGCACCGGACGAAGGAGCCGCACACGAGCCTCACCGAGGCCGGGCCGCGCTTCTACTACCACCTGCGCAACACGCTTTACATGGTCCGCCGCGGGCCGTGGGAGGCCGGCGAGCGCCTCGCCCTGGCCGTCCTCGCCACGACGAGCACGCTGGCCTACCTGCGGGGCGCGCGGCTCGGCCGCGCGGAGCTGGCGACCGTCGGCCGGGCGCTGCGCGACGGGCTGCTGCGGCCGGTGCCGCGGCTGCCCGCTCAGACCCGCAGCGACGCCTCGGCGTCCGGGTAGAGCGCCGGGCGCTCGGCCCAGAAGGCGCGGCGCAGCGCCTCGTGCTCGGCCTCGCGGTCCCCCCGGCGCAGGAGCCCGCGGACGCCGCCCGTGAAGCGCGTCGGGCTGACGAACTCCGCGAAGTTGCGCTGGTAGAGCGCCGCGATCTCCGGGCGCGCCGGGGCGCGGTGGCGCAGGCCGCTGCACACGCCCTCGCGCAGCGCGACGGCGCTCTCGCGCACCTCGCCGCGGGCCAGCCCGCCGAGCATGCCGCGGGCGATCAGCGACGACAGCGCCGGCACGAGCTGGCGCGCCGGGAAGTGCTTGGTCGCCGTGTGGGTGAAGTGGCGCAGGTTCATCGTCCGGCTCATGGTCGGCTGGCCGGGGTCGGGCGGCGCCTTCATGTGGATGGCCACGACGCTCGGGAAGTAGAGGTGGCGGAAGCCGGCGTTCAGCGTGCGCAGGGTGAGCTCGGGCTCGTTGCCCCAGATGAAGATCTCCGGGTCGTAGCCGCCGACCTGCTCGTAGGCGCGGCGCGAGATCAGGAAGGCGCAGCCCCAGAACCCGAGCAGGCCGAGCTGGTAGTCGCGGTCGAAGCGGTAGCCGCGGTCCTTGCCGCTGACGACGGCGAAGGAGATGAGGTCGGCGTCGTGCTCGCGGCCGGCGGCGAGCGCGCGGACCAGCGCGTCGCCCTCGATGTAGCAGTCGTCGTCGAGGATCAGGAACCAGTCGCCGCGACCCTGGGCGAAGCCGAGGTTCAGCGCCGGGGCGCCGATGTTCTCCGGGCTGCGGATGACCCGCACGCCCGGGTGGCGCTCGGCGACCATCTCGGCGGTCCCGTCGGTCGACGCGTTGTCGCAGACGATGATCTCGATGCCGCGTTGGGGGTGCTCGAGCGCGTCGCGCAGCTTGGTCAGCGTGTTGTCGACCTCGTCGCGGCGCTGGTAGGCGAGGATCAGGACGCTGACCTCGGGGGTGTCGGTGGCCGGGCTCATGCGGCGTTCTCCCTCGTGTGGCGCACCGTGTCGAACGCGATCCACAGCCGCTCGGGCGGCGTCCAGCTCGGGGCGGCCAGCATCTTCAGCCGGGCGCCGAGCTCGGAGGGCGCGGCGGCCGGAGCGGTGCGGCGCGCGGTGCTGCGCGGGACGAGGTAGCCCGCCTCGCGCGCCAGCAGCCGGCCGGTCAGGGCCAGGTCGTCGCCGGCGGCGCGCAGGCGGGCACCCAGCAGGCCCTGGCGCGCGAGCGCGTCGCGGCGCAGCAGCAGCGAGCCGGCGCGGGCGGCGCGCACGGCGACCAGCCCGCGCTCGGCGGCGCGCACCTCGACCGCCTTGTCGCCCCACCGCGGCCACGGCTCCGAGCCGGTCACGAGCCCGGTCAGCAGGACCGGCGCGGGGTCGTCGCCCAGCCGCTCGGCGGCGGCCAGCAGCTCGGCCAGGGCGTCGGGCGCGGGGACGGCGTCGTCCTCGAGCAGCCACAGCCAGTCGCACGGAGCGGCGGCCGCCTCGGCGAACGAGGCGACCGACTCCACCGCGTCCGGCGGGTGCGTCTGCGCCCGCGCTGCGGCGGGCACGCCGGCGGGCGCCACGGCGCGGCGGAGGCCCGGCAGGACGGCGGCCCGGATCAGCACGCCGAGCATGGTACGAACGCGCCTACTAGCCTGGACCGCCGCCATGAGCACGCCCACGACCACCGATCTCCCGCGCGTCACCGTCAACCAGCTCGCCTACAACCGGCGCGATCAGCTCGCCGAGGCGCTCGAGCACCTGCACCGCCTCGACTACCCGGCCGACAAGCTGGAGTTCGTCGTGGTCGACAACGCGTCGAGCGACGGGACGTCGGAGATGCTGGCCGAGCGCTTCGGAGACGTCCGGGTCGAGCGCCAGGAGGTCAACGAGGGCGTGCCGGGCTGGAACCACGGCTTCCGCGCGGGGACCGGCGAGTGGTTCCTCGTGCTCGACGACGACTGCTACGTCGAGGGCGACGCGCTGCGCCGCGCGCTGGTCGCGGCCGAGGAGGAGGGCGCCGACCTCGTCTCCTTCGGCGTGCGCTCGCACTCGCGGCCCGACTACCGGTTCGACCAGGAGTACCGGCTGGGCCTGATCGGGTTCTGGGGCTGCGCGGTGCTCATCCACCGGCGGGTCATCGAGGCGCTCGGCGGCTATGACCCCGAGATCTTCCTGTGGGCCCACGAGGCCGAGTTCATGCTGCGCGTCCTGGACCGCGGGTTCCGCCACCTGCACCTGCCGGAGATCGTCGCGGTGCACATCAAGGACGTCCCCTACGAGGGCGAGATCCCGGCCCGCACGCTGCTGTTCAACGCCGAGCACCTCGCCTACATCGCCGCGCGGCGGCTGCAGACGCGCGACGCCGTCGTGGCCAGCGCCAACGTGCTGCTCAACTCGCTCTCCGTCGCCCTCAAGCGCGCCGACGTCCGCGGGACGATCCTCCAGCAGACCGTCGCGGGGATCCGCCGCGGCGCGCGCCTGCACGAGCCGGTCCGGCCCGAGGTCTCGAGCCTCTACCGCCGCCACTTCCACGAGTTCCTGTTCCCCCTGCGCTGGATGCGCAGCCCGCTGCGGATGCTCAGCGACCGCCGCGCCGGACGCTCGTTCCAGAAGGACCTGCGGGTCCGCCAGCAGCGCTTCTGGGACGCGCGGCCGGACGTCTACCCGTCCGGGCGCGGCTCGCTGAAGGTCTAGGCGAAGTCGCGGCGGATCGCCACGCCGATCCCCAGGACGCTCGCGCCGATGCGGTCGCGCACCTCGGGGTACTGCGCGGTCAGCTCGACGAACTCGTAGGTCTCCGCCTCGCGCTCGCGCAGCTCGGCCCACACCTGGCGGACGCCCGGCGAGGCGTCGTCGACGATGTCGTGCAGGACCATCACGTTGGCGTGCGGGGCGACGGCGTCGACGTCGGAGCGACAGCCCTCGTAGGAGTGGTTGCCGTCGATGAGCACGAGGTCGTAGGTCCCGGCCTCCGCCAGCAGCGCGCGGAAGCGCGGCGTCCGCGAGTCGACGAGCTCGAACGCCGCCCAGGGGTGCTCTGCGGCGTACGCCTGCAGCGTCGGGACCGGCTCGATGTCGACGGCGGTGGCGCGCTCCAGCCCGTGGACGCGCCGCAGGTACTCGGCGGTGATGAGGAACGTGCCGCCGTGCAGCACGCCGACCTCCAGGTAGCTGCGGATCGGGTGGCGCGCCAGCAGCGCCAGGTAGGGCGCGAACTGCACGGGATACTGGTAGTGGCGCAGCCCGCGGCCGAGGTGCGGCTGCAGGGCGGCCGGGAAGACGCCGGGGTCGTCGATCAGCCCGAGGTGCGGCAGCAGCTCGCGCTCCAGGTACGCGGCGTCGGCCAGCGATTCGGCCGGCGCCTCGCGCAGCAGCGCCAGCGGCTCGGTGTCGATCGGCTCGGGCAGCCGGACGCCCATCCGGCGCGCCACGCGGCGCAGCACGGCGTCGGGCAGCACGCGCCGCGCGACCCGCTCGGCCGCCGGCGTGTCGGCGAGCCGGCGCCACGCCCGCTGGACGGCGGCGGGGCGGCGAGCGGCCACGCTACGCGCGGGTGCCGGCGGGCAGGCGCCCGGAGGCCAGGAGCTTCTCGAAGGTCGACAGCGCCTGCGCCGTGACCTGGTCCATGTTGAGGTACTGATACCGGGCCAGCCGGCCGACGAAGGTGACGTCGGGCAGCTCGGCGGCGAGCGCCTCGTAGCGCTTGTAGAGCTCGCGGTTGGCCGCCTGCGGGATCGGATAGTACGGGTCGCCCTCGGAGCGGGGGTACTCGACGGCGAGCGTCGAGGAGGTGTGCGTGTCCTGGCCCGTCATGTGCCGGTACTCGGTGATCCGCGTGTACGGGACGTCGAAGCTCGGCTGGTTGATCGAGGCCGTCGGCTGGACGAGGCCGCCGTCGGGCGTCGCCACGTTGCGGTGCTCGAACTCCAGCGACCGGTAGGGCAGCGGGCCGAAGCGGTGGCCGAAGAACTCGTCCACCGGGCCGGTCCACACGAGGTGGCCGTACTCGATCTCGTCGCGGACGTCCGCGAACTCGAGGCCGGTGCGGACCTCGATGCTCGGGTGGTCGAGGATGCGCTCGAACATCGCGGTGTAGCCGTCGAGCGGCATCGACTGGAACCAGTCGGTGAAGTAGCGGTCGTCGGTGTCGAAGCGGATCGGGATGCGCGCGCAGACCGACGCGTGCAGCTCGGAGGGGTCGCGCTCCCACTGCTTGCGCGTGTAGCCGCGGAAGAACTTCTCGTACAGGTCGCGGCCGAAGCGCACGACGCAGGAGTCCTCGGAGGTGTCGACGCGCTCGCGCGGCTCGGCGACGGAGTCGAGGTAGGCCTTGACGTCGTCCTCGGTCTCCAGCGACAGCCCGTAGAGCTGGTTGAGCGTGTCGCGGTTGATCGGCATCGGCAGCAGCTTGCCGTCGACCTCGGCGAGCACCCGGTGCTCGTAGGGGCGCCACTCGGTGAACCTTGAGAGGTACTCGACGACCTTCTCGGACTGCGTGTGGAAGATGTGCGGGCCGTACTTGTGGCAGACGACGCCGTGCTCGTCGACGTAGTCGTAGGCGTTGCCGGCGATGTGGTCGCGGCGGTCGATCACCAGGACGCGATGGCCGCACTGCGTGGCCAGGCGCTCGGCGAGGATCGACCCGGCGTAGCCGGCGCCGACGACCAGCGTGTCGAAGGATTCGGTGCTCATGGGTGGCCGATCAGGCTAGCGAGCGTCATATCCGCAGCTGATCGAACGGACGAGGGCCGCCAGGGGAGCGGTTAAGCCGCAGCTTGACCGCGCGGACCGCCCGCAGCAGCGGGCGCGGCACGAGCGCCAGCGGCGCGAGCAGCGCCAGCCAGCGCCGCTGGTCGCGGGCGAAGCCGGCGTAGAGCTCGAGCAGCTCGCGCTCCACGCGCTCGGGGTGGTCGAGCTTCTCCATGGCGATCGACACGGCGAGCAGCCCGAGCCACTCGCGCCTGTCCCGCCGCATCTCGTAGATCGCGCGCCGGCGCACCGCGGGGTCGGCGACGTGGCGCGCCACGCTCGTCGTCCACGCCGCCATCCAGAAGAGCTCCGAGGGCAGGTCGCCGTGGTGCACGCGACGGACCATCTCCGTCTTCGACACGAGCACCGAGCGGTCGGCCTCCAGCAGCTCGGCCAGGAACGGGAAGTGCGGGTAGAGCGCGTCGGCGTTGCGGTAGCCGCGCGACAGCGCCGTCGTCCCGAACAGCTCCGTGCGGAAGATCGTGCTGGGGATGAACGAGAAGGTCAGGAAGAAGCGCGAGCCGCGGCGCCAGAGGTCCTGCGTCGTCGTCCGCAGGCCGCGCTCCCATGCCTCCTGGCCGGGGGCGCCGACCGAGATCACGTCGACGTCGCCCGCGCGGATCGCCGCGATGACGTCGTCGCAGTCGCCGTAGTCCCAGGAGTCGTCGTCGGCGAGCACCCAGGTGTAGGGCGCCGTCGCCAGCTCGACGGCGCGCAGGTAGTTGGGGCTGACGCCGAGGTTGCGCGCGTGAGGGATGACGCGGACGTGCTCGCGGCCCTCCGCGAACGCCCGGCAGACGTCAGGCGTGCGGTCCGTCGAGGCGTTGTCGAGGATCGTCAGCCGGCAGCGCCCGAACGGCCCCGCGGCGATCTCGCCGAGCGTGCGCTCGAGGTGGTCGGCGCGGTTGTACGTGATGAGCATGAGCTCGAGCGCCTGCTCGAGCGGCGGGGCCTCCGGCACGGCCGGGCACCCTAGCGGCGCAGGGCGTCGCGGATCTCCCACGGGATCGCCCCCGCGGCGGCGAGGATCCCGAAGTACAGGACGGTGGCCAGGGCGGTCCCGAGGACCGGGCCGAGGTCGAGCAGCAGCGCCGCCGCCAGCGCGACCGCGGCGGCCGGCAGCACCTTCAGCACGATCCGGAACGGCACCTGCACCGCGGGCTCGGCGCGGCGCAGGTAGATCGCCGACGCGACCATCAGGACGCCCTCGCCGATCGTCGCCGCCAGCGCCGCGCCGGTCGCCTCGTAGGCCGACACGAGGATCACCGAGAGCGTCAAGGTCGTGGCCAGCGCCAGCGAGTTGGCCCACAGCAGCGCGGTGTGGCGCCGCAGCGCGAGCAGCGAGTACTGCCAGACCATGGTCAGGAACAGCAGCGCCAGCGCGACCGCCTGGATGTGCAGCAGGCCGACCGCCGGACGGCCCTTGTCGCCGGCCACGACGTCGATCGCGAACTCCGCGCCGAGGCCGGTGGCGAGCGCCATCCAGACGCCGCCGATAGCCGCCACCTCGAACAGCCGCCCGAGCACGTAGCCGAAGCGCGCCTTGTCCGTGCCGGCGGCGCGCGCGAGGACGGGGAACACGGCGATCAGCAGCATCGCCGGGATGCCGATCAGCACCTCGATCACGCGGAACGACGTCGCGAAGTACCCCGTCTCCAGGGCGGTGGCGAGCAGCGACATCGTGATGATGACCGTGCGGAAGTAGAGCGTCTGCATGGCCGTCGCCGCGGCGAGCGGCAGCGTCTCCTTCAGCAGCGGCACCAGCGCCGCGGGGTGGAACGACGGCGTCAGCGGGATGCGGCCGCGGACCAGCACCACGATCAGCGCCGTCAGCGCGAGCCCGGCCGGCAGCGGGATGGCCAGGAAGGTCACGAGCCCGGCGCCCGCCAGCACGCCGAGCGCGATGAAGGCCGTGGTGAGCGCCTGGCGGCCGAGCTCGCCGAGGGTCAGCCAGCCGAGCTGCAGGTCGGCCGAGAGCGGGATCGAGTAGCCCGCGCCGAGTACGCCGAGCATCAGCCCGGCGCCGCCCACCGCCGTGCCGACCACCATGTCGTGCGGGTAGCCGGCGACGAGCGCGAAGGCGATCGCGCAGGCCGCTCCGGCGAGCGCGAGGACCAGGCGGGCGCCGAGCAGGTCGCGCATCAGGCGGTCGCGGTCGGCGCCCGCGCGCACGGAGTACTCGCGGATGCCGACGGCGGTCAGCCCGGCGTCGCTGACCCCGCCGACCAGCGCGATCAGCGACGTGACGGTGAGGTAGCGGCCGAAGTCGACGACCCCCAGGTGGCGGACCAGCAGCGGCGCGGACGCCAGCCCGAGCACCGCGGCGATCAGGTAGCCGCCGGTGCGCACCGCGCTGCCGCGGATCGCGCGCGGCCCGGCGTTGGCGGTGCCGAGGATGTCCTCGTCGACCGGGCTCTGCGGCTCGGGCCCGGGTTCGGTGACGGGGACGGGCATGGCCCCGGATGCTAGGGCGGCCTCAGGCGCGGGCGTCCTCGCTGAGCGTCTTGACGTGGCGCAGGACGCGCCGGTGGATGCGGTGGATCAGCGCGTCGGACAGCTCGCGCCAGTAGGCGGCCGGCCACATGCGGTTCTCGTACCAGGTGGTGCCGGTGAGGCGCGTGCGGCCGCCGGGCAGCCGCGTGAGCCGGAACTCGCCGCGCCGCGAGCGCAGGAAGCCGTCGAGGTGCGGCGGGTGGATCGCGCCCCACGGCGACACCTCGCGCATCGGCGGCGGCTGGGCGGTGACGGAGAAGGCGAGCCGGCGAGGCGCGTCCCAGACCGTGATCGGCTCGACGAAGTCGCCGGTGGAGAAGCGGCAGCGCCGCACGGCGCCGACGCCGCGCCCCTCGATCCGGGCCTCGACCGGGTAGGCGATGCCCGTGCGGAAGACCGCCTCGCGCTTCTCGGGCAGGCGCGAGAACGCCACGACGTGGCGCCACACCACCTCCGGCGGCGCGTCGACGACGATCGTCGTGGTCACCGGCGCGACGGCCGGGCGGCGGTCCGCCGCGTGCTCGATGCCCATCAGCAGCGGCAGCGCGACGGCGATGCCGTACAGCGCCGGGGTGGCCGCCCGGGGACCGCGACCGCCCCGCTGGATGCGGTAGCCGGTGTAGCCGCCGAGCGCCGCGAGCGGCCCGGTGAGCGGCAGCGCCATCACGAGGCAGATCGCGCCCTCGGCCGCGACGGCCACCAGCCCGAGCGAGGCGAGCACGGCGGCCAGCAGCCCGACGGACTGGCACTCGCGCGCCGTCCGCGGCACGCGGCGGCCGTGGAAGAGCGCCGCGAACAGCCCGAGGCAGTACGGCAGCGCGACGAAGAGCGCCCAGCCGTACGTGCCGAGCACGGTGGTCGCCAGCAGCGCGAGCGCGACGCCCAGGACGCTGGTCACCGCGATGCCGGCGAGGGCGCTGCGAAGGGTGTCGGTTCGATGTTTGACCAGGTGATCAAAGCACGCTTTGACCGGGTGGTCAAGACGCGGTCCGTCAGACTCCGGCCGTGGCCGCCACGAAGGAGCGCATCGTCGAGGCCGCGCTCGACGTCCTGAAGGAGAAGGGGTTCGCCGGCGCGAGCACGCGCACGATCGCCGCCCGTGGCGGCTTCGTCCCCGGCCTGATCTTCTACTACTTCGGCTCCCTGCACGAGCTGCTGCTCGCGGCGCTCGAGCGCTCCTCGGAGACCCGCCTGCGGGCCTACCGCCCGCAGCTCGCGGCGGCGGCCTCGCTGCCCGAGCTGATCGCCCTGCTCGAGCGCATCTACGCCGAGGACCGGGCTTCCGGCCACATCCGCGTGGTCTCCGAGCTCGTCGCCGGCAGCGTCGCGCACCCCGAGCTGGGCCCGCGCGTGGTCGAGCTGATGGAGCCGTGGCTCGAGGTCACCGAGGAGGCCGCCGCGCGCGCCTTCGCGGGCACCGGTCTCGGCGTGCTCGTCACCCCTCGCCAGCTCGCCTTCGCGGCGATCACCTTCTACCTGGGCGCCAACCTCCTCACCCTGCTCGTCCCCGAGCAGGAGGAGGTGCAGGACCTGCTGGAGACCGGCCGACGGCTCGCGCCGCTGCTCGAGCTGCTTCAGCCCCCGGCGGGCTGACGAGCCGGAGCGAACCGCAGGCGATGCCGCTCGATCCGCGTGCGCCGCCCGGAGAGCACCACCCAGGTCCACCGGCCGTCCTGGACCGACGCCATGTAGGACGACGAAAGCCCGGTCAGGTCGGCGTCGCGGGCGCGGCCGGTCCGGGTGTCGAGCCGGCGCATGACGAACCCACCGCCGCGCGTGCCGAGCGTGAAGGCGAGGCGGCGCGCGCCCGCCAGGCTGACGTCGTCGAACCGCCGGTCGGCGGTCGCGTCGAGATCGCATCCCCTGCCAAGCAACCGGCGGCGCCCGCCGTTCGCCCGGTAGAGCCACAGCTCGTTCGCGAACGCCGTGTCGGCGTCGTCGACGGGACGTCCGCCGCACCGCCGCGGCTCGTAGACCCAGGCGACCGCGAGCCGCGAGCCGGCGAGGTCGAGGCTGGCCGGGCCGGTGTCTCCCCCGGCGGCGTTGCGCTCGCGCGTGCCGCCGCGCAGCCGCCGGACATGGCCTTCCCCGCCGATCGTCCCGACGTAGATCCGCGGGACGGTGGCGTAGCGGACGAACGCCACGTGGCGGCCCGAGACCGTCGGCATCCCCTCCGACCCCCGCGGCGAGCTGATCGCGAGCCGCCGCTCGGTCCGGGTGGCGAACGAGTAGCGATACAGGTCGCAGCCGCCGGTCGGTTCGCGGCGGCACCGCGAGTAGACCGCCTGCACGCCGCCCCGCTCGTCGGCGCCGAGGTCGGCGTCGAACGGCGTCCGCCGCGGCGCGACAGGGAGGCGATGGCGTTTGCCGGCGTACCAGGCGACGAGCCGGTAGCGGCGGGCGCGGCGGTCGTAGCTGCTCCACACCGCGTGGCCGGCGTACGCGTCGATCGGCGTCGTCGCGCGCTCGCGCGCGACGACCGCGGCCGGAGCGGGCGCAGCAAGACCCAGGCCGGCGGCGCCGGCCGCGAGCACCCCGACGAGGCGCAGGACGGGTCTCAGGTCGACTCGAGCCCGACGGGCTTGGCGAACGGCTCCATCTCGGTCATCGGGCGGCCGAAGGCGATCTTCGGATAGGCGTTGGCCATCAGGTCGATGGCCACCTCGAGCAGGAACGGCTCGGCCGGGTCGGCCCACAGGCGCGCCACGGCCGCCTCGACCTCGTCGGCCTCGGACACGGCCGCTGACGCCAGCCCGTAGGCGGCGGCGACGCGGGCGAAGTCGGGGGTCGAGTAGCCGTCGACCGTCGACTGGTAGCGCCCGTCGAAGTAGGTCTCCTGGAACTGGCGGACCATGCCGTGGCACTGGTTGTTGAGCACGACCAGCTTGACCGGCAGCCGGTTGCGCACGACGGTCTGGATCTCCTGCAGGTTGAGCTGGAAGGCGCCGTCGCCGGCCACCATGACGACCGGGCGGCCGCCGGCCGCGAACGCCGCGCCGAGCGCCATCGGCAGCCCGGAGCCCATCGCGCCCATCCCGCCCGAGGTCAGGAACCGGGTGCCGGCGCGCAGCTCGAGCGACTGCGCGGCCCACATCTGGTGCTGGCCGACGTCGACCGCGTAGGCGGCGACGTCGGCGGGGGCGGCGCCGGAGAGCGCGTGCATGAAGACGTTGGGGTTGATCCCGGGGACGTCGCGCAGCTCGGCCGTGTCGGGCCAGCGCGCGCGCTGCTCCTCGATCTCGGCGATCCAGTCGCCGTGGTCGCCCGCGTCGACGCCGGCGACCTCGGCCGCGGCGGCCAGGAACGCCGACAGCGCGCCCGTCACCGCCCGCACGCCGGTCACGCGGTTGTTGAGCTCGCCGGGATCGACGTCGACGTGGTGGATCGTCCGCCCCGCCTTGAAGGCCTCGACGTCGGCGCCGGTCTGGCGGATGTCGAGCCGGCTGCCGAGCACGAGCAGGGAGTCGCAGGAGCCCAGCGCGATGTTGGCCCAGCGGTTGCCGTAGGTCCCGATCATCCCGACGCGCAGCGGGTGGCCGTACGGCAGCGCGTCGACGGCCATCAGCGAGTGCACGACCGGCACGCCGACCGCCTCGGCGAAGGCGCGCAGCGCCTCGGCCGCCCGCCCCGCCTGCACGCCGCCGCCGGCCAGGATCAGCGGCCGCTCGGCTCGCGCGAGGTCGGAGAGGATCTCGTCGAGCCCGTCGAAGTGCGGCGCCTCGACGAGCAGCGGGATCGGCCCGGAGGGGATCTCGTCGTCGATCTCGGCGCCCTGGATGTCCATCGGCACGTCGAGGAGCACCGGCCCGGGGCGCCCGGAGCGCGCCAGCAGGAACGCCTCGCCGAGCAGCCGCGGCAGGTCCTCGGGCTCCTCCACCCGCCACGCCGCCTTGGCGATCGGCGCCGCCATCGCGACGATGTCGGTCTCCTGGAAGCCGAGCTGGCGGATCGCCCGCGTGCCCTTCTGCTCCGCGCGGTTGACCTGGCCGGTGATGAAGACCGCGGGCGTGGAGTCGAAGTGGCAGGAGCCCAGGCCGGTCAGCAGGTTGATCGCGCCGGGGCCCGACGTGGCCATCGCCACCCCGGGCACGCCCGTCAGCCGCGCCTCGCCCTCGGCGGCGAACGCCGCCGCCTGCTCGTGGTGGCAGTCGACGATCCGCGGCTCGCCGATCTGGCCCATGACGTCGACGATGCGGGCGATCATCCCGCCGATGACCTCGTAGACGCGCTCGACGCCCTGGCTGGCCAGGTAGCGGACGATGTACTCGTCGGCGAGCACTACGAGGCCGCCGCGCGGGCGCCTCCGGCCGCGCCCGCCGCCGCACCGTCGTGGAACGCCTCGACCATGTAGGCGATCTTCTCCTCGTCGAGGCCGGGATAGACGCCGACCCAGAGGACGTTGTCCATCACGAAGTCCGCGCGCTCGAGCGAGCCGACCACCCGGTGCTCGACCTCGCGGTACGCGGGCTGGCGGACCATGTTGCCGGCGAACATCTGGCGGGTCTGGATCCTGCGGTCCTCGAGGAAGCGGACGAGCTCGTTGCGGGTGAACGGCGCCTCGGGGCGCACCGCGACGGCGAAGCCGAACCAGCTCGGATCCGAGCGCGGGGTCGGCTCGGGGAGGATCAGGTGCTCCTCCAGCGGCCGCAGCCCCTCGTACAGCGCGGCGAAGTGGCGCTTGCGCGCGGCGATGAAGCCGTCGAGCTTGTCGAGCTGGGCCACGCCGACCGCCGCCTGCATGTCGGTGACCTTGAGGTTGTAGCCGACGTGGGAGTACGTGTACTTGTGGTCGTAGCCGTAGGGCAGCGTCCCCTGCTGGTGGCCGAAGCGCTTGCCGCAGGTGTCGGAGTCGCCGGGCTCGCACCAGCAGTCGCGGCCCCAGTCGCGGAAGGACTCGGCGATGACCTTGAGCCTGCCCTTGTGGGTCAGGACGCAGCCGCCCTCGCCCATCGTCATGTGGTGGGCGGGGTAGAACGAGACCGTCGCCATGTCGCCGAACGTGCCGACGTTCTGGCCGTCGTAGGTCGAGCCGACCGCGTCGCAGCAGTCCTCGACCAGCCACAGGTCGTGCTCGTCGCAGAACGCCTTGACCGCGGCGAGGTCGAACGGGTTGCCGAGCGTGTGGGCGAGCATGACCGCGCGCGTGCGGTCCGAGCGGGCGGCGTCGAGCAGCGACGCGTCGATGTTGTAGGTCGGGACGTCGACGTCGACGAACACCGGGATCAGCTTGTTCTGCACGATCGGGTTGACCGTGGTCGGGAAGCCGGCGGCGACGGTGATCACCTCGTCGCCGGGCTTCAGGCGCGCGCGGCCGAGCTTGGGCGACGTGAGCGCGGAGAGCGCGACGAGGTTGGCCGAGGAGCCCGAGTTGACCAGCACGGCGTGACGGCGCCCGAACTTCTTGGCGAAGCGCTTCTCGAACTGCTTGGCGTAGCGCCCGGAGGTGAGCCAGAAGTCCAGCGACGCGTCGACGAGGTGCTCGACCTCGTCGGCGTCGAAGACCCGCCCGGCGAACGTCAGCTGCGTCTCGCCCGGCTCGAACGGCTGGGGCGCGAAGGCCTCCGCGTGGTACTCGCGGACGAGCCCGAGGATCTGCGCGCGGAGCTCATCGGCGCGGCTCGTCGGCATCCGACTGACGCTAGCAGCGGCCCGGCGCCGCGCCGGCTACTCCCAGACCCGCCAGGGCGCGCGGCCGGAGGTCCACAGCTCCTGCAGCCCCTGCAGGTCGCGGAGCGTGTCGACCGGCTGCCAGAAGCCCGTGTGGCGGTAGGCGCCGAGCTGCCCGTCGGCGGCCAGGCGCTCGAGCGGGTCCTGCTCCCAGACGAGGTCGTCGTCGCCGCCGTCGAGGTAGCGCTCCACCCCGGGCGAGAGCACGAAGAACCCGCCGTTGACCCAGCCGCCGTCGCCGACGGGCTTCTCGGCGAACCCCGTCACGCGGTCCGGCTCGGCGAAGGCCAGCGCCCCGAAGCGGCCCGGCGGCTGCACCGCGGTGACGGTGGCCAGGCGCCCGCTATCCTCGTGCGCGCGGATGAGCGCGGCGACGTCGACGTCGGCGACGCCGTCGCCGTAGGTGAAGCAGAACGGCCCCTCGCCCTCGAGGTAGGGGAGCACGCGCTTGAGCCGCCCGCCGGTCATCGTGGCGTCGCCCGTCTCCACCAGGGTGACCCGCCACGGCTCGGCGTTCGACTGGTGGACCTCCATCGTGTTGTGGGCCATGTCGAACGTGACGTCGCCCATGTGGAGGTAGTAGTTGGCGAAGTACTCCTTGATGACGTAGCCCTTGTAGCCCAGGCAGATCACGAACTCGTCGATCCCGAAGTGGGAGTAGATCTTCAGGATGTGCCAGAGCACCGGCTTGCCGCCGAGCTCGACCATGGGCTTGGGGCGGACGGAGGTCTCCTCGCTGATGCGCGTGCCGAGGCCGCCGGCCAGGATGACCGCCTTCATCGCGGCGCACGATAGCCTGCCGCGCCTCAGTGCCCACCGCCGCCGAGACCTCCCTGCCCGACCCCGCCTTCTGGCGCGGGCGCCGCGTCCTGATCACCGGTCACACCGGGTTCAAGGGCGCGTGGCTGGCCCTCTGGCTGGAGGGGCTGGGCGCCGAGGTGACCGGCTTCGCGGGCTCGCCGCCGACCGCCCCCGCGCTGTTCGAGCTGGCCCGCTGCGGCGAGGGCGTGCGCTCGGTGCACGGCGACGTCCGCGCGCTGGACGCCGTCGAGACCGCGGTGCGGGAGGCGCGACCTGAGGTCGTCTTCCACATGGCCGCCGAGGCGCTCGTGCGCCGCTCGCTGCGCGACCCGCTGACCACCTACGCGGTCAACGTGCTCGGCACGGCCAACGTCTTCGACGCCGTCCGCCGCCTCGGCGACGACGTCCGCTCCGTGGTCTGCGTGACCACCGACAAGTGCTACGCGAACCGCGAGTGGGAGTGGGGCTACCGCGAGGACGAGCCGCTGGGCGGCAAGGACCCCTACTCCAGCTCGAAGGCCTGCCAGGAGCTCGTGGCCGCGGCGTTCCGCGACTCCTACCTGGCCGACCGCGGGGTCGGGGTGGCCACCGCGCGGGCCGGCAACGTGATCGGCGGCGGCGACTGGGCCGAGGACCGGCTGGTGCCCGACCTGATGCGCGCCGCGATCGCCGGCGCGCCGATGCTGGTGCGCAGCCCCGACGCCGTGCGCCCGTGGCAGCACGTCCTCAACCCGCTGTCGGGCTACCTGCTGCTGGCCGAGCGGCTGCACGCCGACCCGGCGGCCTTCGCGAGCGGCTGGAACTTCGGCCCCGCCGACGACGACGCCCGCCCCGTGCGCTGGATCGTCGAGCGGCTGCGCGAGCGCTGGCCCGGCGAGGTGGAGGTCGAGATCGCCGCCTCCGGCGACGCCGCGGCCAAGGAGGCGATGGCGCTCAAGCTCGACTCCTCCCGCGCCCGCACGCGCCTGGGCTGGCAGCCGCGGTGGGGGCTCGGCGACGGCCTCGACGCCACCGCCGAGTGGTACGCGGGCTACCGTGACGGGGCTGACGTCCGCGCCCTCTGCGAGCGTCAGATCGACCGCTTCGCCCACCGGGCGGCCGCGGTCGCGTAGGTGAGTCGCGCTGTAACGATTCCGCACAGACGCGATAGGGAAGCGGGAATGACCGCAGCTTTTGGCCGCTGCCGTCGTTCGTACCACCGTCGATGCCGATCCGCTCCGCGACATCTCCCTCCCCCGCCCCGCTCGGCCTCGCCGAGCCCGCCGGCGCACCCCCGGTGCCGCCGGCGCCCCCGCGCGACCAGCCGGTCCTCGGCGTCCCGCTGGCGCTGACGGACTACGACCGGGTCCTGGGCTGGATCGACGACATGATCGCCGCGCGTGGCCGCGGCTACATCTGCGTCGCCGCCGTGCACACGGTCATGGCCGCCCGCGAGGACCCCGATCTCCAGGCCGCGGTGCTCGACGCCGACTTCACGGTCCCCGACGGCCAGCCGCTCGTGTGGGCCATGAACGCGCTCGGCCACGACATGCCGAGCCGCGTCTACGGGCCCGAGCTGATGGACCGCGCCTGCGCCCACGCCGCGCGGACCGGCGCGCGCTTCTACCTCTACGGCGGGCGCAACCAGGGCGCGCTCGTGCAGCTCGCGCTGAACCTGCGCCGGCGCCATCCCGGCCTGAAGATCGTCGGCGGCTACGCGCCGCCGTTCCGCGAGCTGACCGCCGAGGAGACCGACGCCGTCGCCGAGGAGATCAACCGCTCGGGCGCCGACGTCGTCTGGGTGGGCATCGGCGTGCCCAAGCAGGAGAAGTGGATGGCGCGGATGCGCGAGCGGCTCGACGCGCCGGTGCTCGTCGGCGTCGGCGCGGCGTTCGACTTCCACGCCGGCCTGCAGCCGCAGGCCCCGGACTGGATGCAGGGCTCCGGCCTGGAGTGGGCGTTCCGGCTGGCCCACGAGCCGCGGCGGCTGTTCCGGCGCTACGCCCGCTACAACCCGCGCTTCGTGACCGCGTTCGCCCGCCAGTACGTCTGGCACCGCCGCGCCCAGCAGCGGCGCTAGCTTGGCGGACGTGCTCCGCGCCCTCGCCGCTCTCCTCCTCGTCCTCGCCGTGACCGCCGTGCCGGCGCCCGCGTGGGCCGACGTCGTCGACGACCACCCGGCGATCGTCGCGCGCTCGCCCGGGGACCTCGTGCTCTTCGCCCGCGGCGCCGACGGCGCGGTGTACGTGCGCGAGGGGCTCGACGGGGCGCCGTGGGTCTCGATCGGCGGCGAGGCGACCTCCGGCCCGGCCGCGATGGTGCGCCCCGACGGCACCCTGGACGTCTTCGTGCGCGGGCCCGGGGACGCGGCGTGGCACGCCTCGCGCGCCCGCGGCGGGACGTGGACGCCGTGGGAGTCGCTCGGCGGCGTGCTGATCTCGGGGCCCGGCGCGACGGCGCGGCTGGGCACCGACACGATCGACCTCTTCGGCGTCGGCACGGGCTCGAACCTGCACCACAAGGCGTGGAACCCTCGCGACGGGTGGTCGGCGTGGGGCAACCTGGGCGGCGGCATCGGCGCCGCCCCGTCGCCCGTGTCGCGCAAGACGGGCTGGCTGGACACCTACGTCCGCGGCACCGACTCGACGATCTACAACAAGTCGTACACCAACGGCGCCTGGACGGACTTCGACGACGTGGCCGGCAAGACGCTCTCGGCGCCCTCGGCGATCACCCGCGGCAACGCGAACCTGGACGTCTTCGTGCGCGGCACCGACCGCGGCCTGCACCAGAAGTACTTCATCGAGGGCAGCGGCTACAGCGACTGGTTCCAGGTCGACCCGAAGCCGCTGGACTCCGGCCCCGCCGCGGTCGCGGACGGGCCCAACCGCGTCCACGTCCTCGCGCGCGGCGGTGGCGACGTCCTCGTGAAGTCGTGGGAGTCGGGCAAGGGCTGGGCGGCGTGGCGCAGCCTCGGCCCGGTGACGCCGCCCGCGCCGCCGCCCCCGCCGCCCGCGCCGCCGTCGCCGCCCGCGCCGGTCGGCGGCGGGACGGTGCGGCTGGGCACCGGGCTGGCCTGCACGCCGCGCGGCGGCCGGCTGCGCGTGACCGTCGCGGTCCGCCGGCGCAAGGGGCGCGCCAAGCCGCGGGTCCAGAAGGTCGTGTTCTTCTACAAGAAGGGCCGCGGCGCCGTCGCGCGCGCCGACCGCCAGGCCCCGTTCGGGCGCCGCCTGCCGATCGACCTGAAGGCCGGCAAGCACCGCGTGTACGCCCGCATCTACTACAAGCGCCCCGGCAAGCGCAAGATCGCCAAGAAGACCGTGTCACGGCGCTTCGCGGTCTGCGCCTGAGCCGTTTGTAGCCTGAGTGGCCATGTCCTACGACGTCTCGGTCATCGGGCTCGGCCGTGTCGGCCTCCCGCTCGCGCTCTGCTTCGCCGACGCCGGCCTGCGCGTGCTCGGCGTCGACAAGGACGCCGAGCGGCTCGGCGCCGTCCGCGACGGGCGCATGCCGTTCAAGGAGCCGGGCACCGAGGCGATGCTCACGCGGGTCCAGGCCGCCGGGCGCCTGGACCTCTCCGAGCGGGCCGCCGACGCCGCCCAGGCCGACTCGATCGTCCTCACGGTCGGCACGCCGACGTTCTCGCACATCGAGATCGACATGGGCGACATCCGGTCCGTCCTGGACGACCTGCTCCCCGTGCTCTCGGCCGGGCAGCTCGTCGTCCTGCGCTCGACGGTCGCCCCCGGGACCACCGACTTCGTGGCCGGCTACCTGCGCAAGCACCGGGGCTTCACGGTCGGCGAGGACGTCTTCGTGGCCCACTGCCCCGAGCGCATCGCCGCCGACCGCTTCCTGGAGGAGATCCGGTCGCTGCCGACGATCATCGGCGGCGTCGGCGAGGCGTCGGGCGAGCGCTGTGCGGCGCTGTTCGAGGTCTTCGGCGCGCACATCACGCAGACCACGCCGGTGCAGGCCGAGCTGGCGAAGATCTGGACGAACATCCTGCGCTACGCGACGTTCGCGATGCCGAACCTGCTGATGATGGACTGCGACCGCTACGACGCGAACGTCTTCGAGGTCATCGAGCTGATCAACCGCGACTACCCGCGCGGGGGGATGGCGCTGCCGGGGATGACCGCCGGGACCTGCCTGCGCAAGGACTTCGCGTTCTCCGAGGAGCGCTCCAACGCGCCGGGGATGCTGCTGGCCGTCTCCCGCGTCAACGAGAGCGTGCCGCTGTTCCTCGTCGACGGGCTCAAGCGGCGGCTGGCCGGGAGCCTGGACGAGCGCAAGGTCGCCGTCCTCGGCCTGTCGTTCAAGCGGGACTCCGACGACGAGCGTGACTCGCTGTCCTTCAAGCTCATCCGGCTGCTCGAGCGCGAGCTGGCCGACGTCGTCGTGCACGACCCCGTGGTCTCCACCGTGACCGCCGAGGCCGAGGAGGCGGTGGCCGGCGCCGACGCGGTGATCGTGGCCACGAACCACTCGGTCTTCTCCGACCCGGCGCTGCTGGCGACGATCGCCGAGCGGGCGGCGCCGGACTGCCTGGTGGTCGATCCCTGGAACGCGTTCGGCGCCGGCCAGGTCTTCGGCTACGCCTCCGAGCTGGCCGCGCTGCGCCCCGCCGCGCCGGCCGGTTAGGGTCTTCGGCGCGCCATGCCCCGGGTCCTCGTCACCGGCGGCGCCGGCACGATCGGCGCGGCCGTCGTCCGCCGCCTGCTCCGCGACCCCGACTTCGAGGTCCGCGTCTCCGACCAGCGCGACGCGCCGTCGTGGATGCGCCAGGGCTGCGAGGTCCACACGGGCGACCTCCGCGTCCTCGGCGAGGCGCGCAAGGCGATCTCCGGGTGCTCGCACGTCATCCACCTGGCGGCGATCGTCGGCGGGATCGCCAACTTCCACAAGCTCCCCCACACGCTGACCGAGGTCAACAACGCGCTCTACAACGCGGTGGTGCGGGCGGCGCTCGACGAGGCGGTCGAGCGCTTCACCTACGTCAGCTCGTCGATGGTCTTCGAGCGCGCCGAGCAGTACCCGACCCGCGAGGACCACCTGCCCGACTGCCCGGTGCCGCTGTCGGCCTACGGGTTCTCCAAGCTGACCGGCGAGGTCTACTGCCGCGCCGCCCACGACGAGCACGGGCTGCCGTACACGATCGTGCGGCCGTTCAACGCCTACGGCCCCGGCGAGATGCCGGCCGACGAGCCCGGCATCGCCCACGCCGTGCCCGACCTCATCCGCAAGTCGCTGGCGCAGCTGCGCCCGCTGCCGATCTTCGGCACCGGCGAGCACACCCGGACGCTGACCCATGTCGACGACATCGCCGACGGCATCGTCGCCGCCACCGCATCGCCGGCCGGGTTGAACGAGGACTTCAACATCAGCGCGTCGGACGAGCTGACCGTCGCCGAGATCGCGCGGATCTGCTGGGAGGCCGTCGGCAACGACCCCGCCGAGCTGGAGTTCGAGCACCTCCCGTCCTTCCAGGTCGACGTCGTGCGCCGCTGGCCGTCGGTCGAGAAGGCGAAGGCGCTGCTCGGCTGGGAGGCGCAGATCGGCGTGCGCGAGGGGATCGCCCGGACCGCGGAGTGGCTGCGGGCGCAGGACGGCATCCCCGCCGCATGAGCCGCGGCGCGGAGCGCCGGGCGCTGATCACCGGCATCACGGGGCAGGACGGCTCCTATCTGGCCGAGCTGCTGCTGGAGAAGGGCTACGAGGTCCACGGCATGGTCCGCCGCGCCTCGACGGAGAAGTTCGAGCGCATCGAGCACCTCCGCGACCGGCTCGTCCTGCACCAGGGCGACCTGCTCGACCAGCGCTCGCTGGTGGACGCGCTGCGGGCGTCGGCGCCGCACGAGGTCTACAACCTCGCCGCCATGTCGTTCGTGGCGGTCTCGTGGATCCAGCCGACGCTGACCGCGGAGTTCACCGGCGTCGGCGTGACGCGGATGCTCGAGGCGCTGCGCGAGGCCGCGCCCGAGGCGCGCTTCTACCAGGCGTCGAGCTCGGAGATGTTCGGCAAGGTCCAGGAGGTCCCGCAGACCGAGGCGACCCCGTTCTACCCGCGGTCCCCGTACGGCGTGGCCAAGGCCTACGGCCACCACATCACGGTCAACTACCGCGAGTCCTACGGGCTCCACCTGTGCTCCGGAATTCTGTTCAACCACGAGTGCGTTCGCGCGACCACGCCGCTCGTCATCCGTCGTGATGGCGTCATCTCCGTGCAGACGCCGGCGGATCTCGTGCCCGTGCGAGGGAAGGGCCCGTCGGTGCAGAGCTTCGAGCCGGCCGGGCTGCTCGAGGTCTGGGACGGCGAGGACTGGACGCCGGTGCGCGGGATCACGGCGACCCGCCGGCGCTCCACGGATCCGAACCACCGGCTGCTGACGATCGAGGCGCGCGGCGGCTGCGTCGAGGTGACGGCGCACCACACGATGCTCGACGTTGACCGGGCACCGCTTCCGGCTGCCGCAGTCGAGGCGGGCCAGCGACTGGCCATGGGCGCCGAGCCGGCCGAGCCGCCCGCATGGTCGCTGATGACCACCGAGCTGGCAGAGCTCCTGGGACTGCTGTGCGCCGACGGCTACGTCGAACGCGACGGGCACCACATCGCGTTCACGAACAACGACGCCGCACTGCGAGCCCGGGTGGCCGAGCTGTGGTCGCGCTGCTTCCTGAAGCCGACGCACGCGTGGACGGGACGGTCCGGCTTCGTCGAGGGCGGCACGGTCGAGAAGCTCTCGCTCAACGGCGGCGCGACTCTCGCACCGTGGCTGCGCGAGCAGCTCTACACGCGCACCGGCCACAAGCAGGTGCCGCCGCTCGTCCTCAACGCCGACGCGCCGACGCGGGAAGCGTTCCTGGCCGGCCACTACGCCGGCGACGGCCTGAAGAAGGGCAACGGCCAGTCGGTCAAGACCAACAGCCCGGTCCTCGCCCAGGGCCTCTGCTGGCTCTACCACCTGCAAGACCAGCCGGCCTCGGTCTACGTCGAGCACCGGGCGGGCAAGGCGTACTACCAGCTCAACCTCGTCTCGCCCGTTCGCGTCGGGGCCAAGGGGCAGCATCTGCGGCGGGACCCCACCGAGGTTCGGCGCGTCATCGAGCTCGACGGCCTGCCGGACGAGTTCGTGTTCGACCTCGAGACCGAATCCGGGGTGTTCGCCGCGGGCGTCGGCCGGCTGGTCGTGCACAACTCACCGCGCCGGGGCCAGGAGTTCGTGACGCGCAAGATCACGCACGCGGCGGCGTCGATCGCCGCCGGGCGGATGAGCGAGCTGCGACTCGGCAACCTCGACGCGCAGCGCGACTGGGGCTACGCGAAGGACTACGTCGACGCGATGTGGCGGATGCTCCAGCGCGACGAGCCCGAGGACTACGTGATCGCGACGAACGAGACCAACACGGTCCGCCGCTGCGTCGAGATCGCCTTCGACCAGGCCGGGATCGGGGATTGGCAGTCCTACGTGGTCATCGACGACGCCTTCAAGCGCCCCGCCGAGGTCGACCTCCTGATCGGCGACTACTCGAAGGCCGAGCGGGACCTCGGCTGGCGGCCGGAGACGACCTTCGAGCAGCTCATCCGCCTGATGGTCGACGCCGATCGCCGCCGCCTCGGCGACTAGCCCGCTGGGGGCGCGGGGATCTCCGGTTGACCCGGCGGGCTCCAGCAGCGAGCTAGCGCGTAGCCCGAACGACCGCCTCGGCGAGGTCCGGCTGCAACCACTCCTCGGGCTCGGCGACCTCCGCCATCCGCCGGAGGATCCAGCGAGCGCGGGACGCCGAGCCGGCGGTGTCCGAGGCGCCGGCGAGCCGCAGCAGCGCCTCGGTCGTCGCGACCGGCGGGACGAAGCGCAGGTTCCGCGGCTCCGGGGTCCATGGGGCCGCGGCCATCTTCTGGACGATCTGCTCCGCGTATCGGAAGCCCTCGGCGAACAGGTCCAACTCGAAGCACGCGCGCGCCCGCAGGCTCCAGAGGTGGAAGCGCCACATGAAGCGGCGATCCGAGCGGTGGCATCCGCGCGGCACGCGCGCGATCGCGTCGCGCGTCCCGACGTAGTCGCCACGGGCGAAGTGCAACTCGGCGAGCGCCTGTAGCGAGGCGCACGGCTCGCCCAACGCCACCGCCCGCTCGACCGCACCGACCGCGTCCCCCACCGTCGCCTCGCCGGCGCGGACGAGCTGCGCGACGGCGCTCGCACGCGCGGAAGCCAGGTACCACGCGGGATGCCTGGCGTCCCCGGGTCCGTCCGTCGCGGCGAGCACGCCCCGGAGCGCCCGGACCATGTCCTCCTCGGTCGCGGCGTCCAACGCGCGATCGAGGAGGTCGACGGGGTCGCGGACACCATCCGATCGCCGGTCGAACACCGCGTCGCCGGCGCGCGCGAGCGGCTGGCGCCCGGCGAACCGCTTCCTGCGGACGGCGCCCGGCTCGAGCGCCGACAGCTCCTCGTCGAGGAACTCGTCGAGCAGCTCGAAGAGCCGTTCGGCGAGGCGTCGGTCCTCGTCCGCCGGCAAGACGTGCAGATCCGCCTCGCCCTTGTCCGGACCGAGGACCTGGGTCGCGATCAGGTTCACGAAGGTGCGGTTGGAGATCCCCCCGTTCCGCGCGAGGAGCCAACCGCTGAACGGCCGCAGGACATCCGCGGACGTGCCGCTGTCGAATCCGAACAGGAACGTGCACAGCGTCAAGTAGCGGTCGTCGGGCACGTACATCCCGCGGAAGCGCCGCAGCGCGGCTCCGAGGTCGCGCCAGCGGCGAAGGGTGTCGGCGTCAGCCCTCAATCCAGCCCATTGAACACGAGTCCGTCGGCGGCGTTCGAAGATCCGTCTGGAAGCGGGGGCGAGTCTCCTCAGGGGAGCGGGGTCTCGCAGCGGTCCGTGGTGTCCGAGGCGTCGGTCCCGAACTGGTCGGTCCCGCGGCCGCAGAGCACTCGATCGACCAGCGCGCCGCCGTCGCGAGCGTCGATCACGTCGTCGCCCGGGCCGCCGGCCAGGACGTTGGCGAGGGCGCTGCCGAACAGCTGGTCGGGGCCCGAGCCGCCGGTGGCGTTCTCGACGTCGACGTCGCGATCGCCTTCCTCCGCGGCGGTCGAGGTGCCGTCGGCGTCGGGGTCGGCGCCGTCGTTGCGCGCGCCGTCGAGGTGCACCGCGACCGGCACCGTCGCCTTGCGGTACGCGTAGGTGATCGTGTCGCTGCCGTCGCCGCCGTCGAGGTCGTCGCCGCCGAGGCCGCCGTCGAGGCGGTCGTCGCCGCCCAGGCCGGCGAGCTTGTTGCGCCCCGCGGCGCCGTAGAGGCGGTCGGCGCCGTCGCCGCCGGCGACGTTCTCGGTGCTCTCGACGAGGTCGCCCTCCTCGAGCGCGCTGGAGACGCCGTCGCCGTCGGGGTCGGCGCCGTCGTTGCGGGCGCCGTCGAGCACGACCGCGACGCGGCCGGACCGCCCGGCGTAGGAGACGGTGTCGTCGGCGCCGCTGCCGCCGTCGAGCCCGTCGGCGCCCAGGCCGCCGTCGAGCGTGTCGGCGCCCGCGCCGCCCTGGAGCGCGTTGACCGCCGCGTCGCCGGTCAGGCGGTCCGCGCCCGCGCCGCCGGTCGCGTTCTCGATCGAGACGTCGAGGTCGTTCTCCTCGGCGGCGGCCGAGGTGCCGACCGCGTTCGGGTCGGCCCCGTCGTTGCGGACGCCGTCGAGCGTGACGGCGACCCGCGCGCCGCGGCCCGCGTAGGTGATCGTGTCGCTGCCGGCGCCGCCGTCGAGCGTGTCGCGGCCGAGCTTGCCGTCGAGCCGGTCGTCGCCCGCCCCGCCGGTCAGCGTGTTGGCGCCCGAGCTCCCGGCCATCCGGTCGTCGCCGTCGCCGCCCACCGCGACTTCGAAGCCGGCGTCGCGGTCGGCCTCCTCGCTCGGCGTCGAGCCGCCGCTGGCGTCCGGGTCGGCGCCGTCGTTGCGCAGCCCGTCGAGCCGGATGGCCAGCGGCTCGCCGGCGCCGCGGCCCGCGTAGGTCAGCGTGTCGCGGCCGGGGCCGGCGTCGAACGTGTCGCGGCCGGGCGAGCCGGCGACGAGGTCGTCGCCGTCCTCCGCGTCGACGGTGTCGGGGCCGCCGCCGCCGTCCACGGTGTCGTCGCCGTCGCCGGCGTGGATCTCGTCGGCGGCGCCGCCGCCGTCGAGCACGTCGTCGCCGTCGTAGCCCTCGAGCAGGTCGGTCCCCGGGCCGCCGGTCAGCCGGTTGGCGTCGTCGGTTCCGTAGAGCGCGTCGTTGCCAGCGCCGCCCACGGCCTGCTCGAAGCCGGCCGCGGTGTCGTCCTCCGTGGCCTCGCCGCTGCAGCCGCAGTCCAGATGCACCTCGACGCCGCGGATCCGCGCGCCGTAGTCGATGCGGTCGGTGCCCGAGTAGCCGAGGTAGAAGTCGTCGCCGCGGCCGGCGACCACGACGTCCGAGCCGCTGCCCGCGTCGACGAGGTCGGGACCCGGCCCGTCGGCCAGCCGGTCGGATCCCTCGTCGCCGAACACGAGGTCGCTGCCGCTGCCGGCCTCGATGGTGTCCTCGCCGCCGCGGCCGCAGATCACGTCGTCGCCCGGCGTGCCGGCGAGGTCGTCGTCGCCGTCCGTGCCGGTGACGGTGCAGATCGGCCCCTGGGTCACGACCAGGACGCCGATGCCGGTGTCCCCGCGGAAGCCGTCGACGGCGATCCGGTAGGTCGCCCCCGCCTCGGCGAAGAACACCACCTGGCTGCAGGAACCGCCGCCCGAGTCGTCGTCGGAGGTCACCTCGGTGAGCGCACCGACGGCATCGCCCGTGTAGACGCCCATGAGCGAGTCGAAGTCGCAGTCCGCCTCGATGAAGACCTGGGAGTTCTCCGGCTGCGTGTAGGTGAACCACACCGAGTGGCCGCCGGCGTCGCCCGCGTGGTCGGGCTCGCCCGCCTCCTTGGTCGCACCGGAGGTGAAGAAGGGGTTCGGGCCGTCCGGATCGAGCGCGGTGGCGTCGGCGAAGGCGTCGTTGACCGGCGCCAGCAGCGCCGCGCCGAGCGAGAAGTCGCCCGCGGCCCCGCCGACGCCGTCCACGGCGATCGCGTACCAGGTGTCCGGCTCGGTCACGAAGACGACGCGGCTGCCGGCGTCGGCGCCGCAGCCCCCGCTCGCGTCGGAGGCCACCTCGGTCAGGTCGGCGTACTGGAAGGACACGTCGGGCGGCGCGGCGTAGGCCGCGAGGACGGTGTCGGCGCCGCCCGTGCCGCAGGTGTCGAAGGCGACGCGCTGGGTCCCCGCGCTCCTGAAGCGGTACCAGACGGACGCGCCGCCGGGGTCGCCGGCGTGGTCGGGCTCGCCGGCCTCCTTGCCGGCCCCGGCGTTCGAGGCGGCGTACCGGTCACCCGAAGAGACGTCGAGCGGGTTCTGCAGGTCGTCGTTGGGCGGCGCGACCAGCTCGGCGAGCGTGATGCTGAAGCCGGCCTCCGCGCCGTCGACCTGGACCGCGTACTCCGTGCCGCCGGAGGCGTAGAAGTCGGCCCGGCAGTCGCCCGACTTCGGGACGCCGGCCAGCGCGTCCACCGCATCGCCCGTGTAGACGGCGAGATCGAGCACCGCGCCGCCGTCCGCCTTGCAGGCGTCGATGCTCACCCACGTGTCGTCCGCCGGGGCGTACGAGTACCAGACGGAGTGCGCGCCGCCGCCCGGCTCGCCCGCCTCCTGGGTGGCCTCGGCGGTGGTGCCGAGCTCGTCGGCCGGAGGCACGAGCGCCACCCGTGAGGCGAAGTCGTCGTTGGCCGGCGGCGCCGCCCAGGCGGCCGGAGCGACCCCCAGCGCCACTGCGATCACCAGCAGGGGCAGCACCGCGCGAGGGCTCATGGCCACTCAACGTCATGCGCCTGACATTCCTTTCACGCCCCGCCAACCTGACTGATCCGGTCAGTCTCGGTACCCTGGGTCGCCCATGGCGCACTACGACGTCTCGCAGCTCCAGGCGCTGGAGTCCGAGTCCATCCACATCATGCGCGAGGTGGCGGCCGAGATGGAGCGTCCGGTGCTCCTGTTCTCGGGCGGCAAGGACTCGATCGTCCTGCTGCGCCTCGCCGAGAAGGCGTTCTGGCCGGGGCGCTTCCCGTTCCCGGTCATGCACGTCGACACGGGCCACAACTTCCCCGAGGTCATCGAGTTCCGCGACCGCCGCGTCGCCGAGATCGGCGCCCGGCTGGTGGTGGCCTCCGTCCAGCAGGCGATCGACGAGGGCCGCGCGGTCGAGGAGACCGGCCCGCGGGCGTCGCGCAACCGCCTGCAGACCGTCGCGCTGCTCGACGCGATCGAGAAGCACGGCTTCGACGCCGCGTTCGGCGGCGCCCGCCGCGACGAGGAGCGCGCCCGCGCGAAGGAGCGCGTGTTCTCCTTCCGCGACGACTTCGGCGGCTGGGATCCCAAGAACCAGCGCCCCGAGCTCTGGAGCCTCTACAACAGCCGCATCCGCAAGGGCGAGAACATCCGCGTCTTCCCGCTCTCCAACTGGACCGAGCTCGACGTCTGGGCGTACATCCGCCAGGAGCAGCTGGAGATCCCGTCGCTCTACATGGCGCACGAGCGCGAGGTCTTCCAGCGCGACGGGATGCTCTACGCCGAGTGCGAGTTCATCGAGCGCATGGCCGGCGAGGAGGTCTTCACCGAGACCGTCCGCTACCGCACCGTCGGCGACATGAGCTGCACCGGCGCCGTGGCGTCCACGGCGGCGACGCTCGACGACGTGATCGACGAGATCGCCGCCACGCGGATCACCGAGCGCGGGCAGACCCGGGCGGACGACCGCCAGACGGAGGCCGCCATGGAGGACCGCAAGCGCGAGGGCTACTTCTAGAGGCGACTCGGCTCGGTGAGCGCGTCGCCGTAGAGCTTGCGCATCACCGCGAGCGAGTAGAACGACAGCGCGTAGAGGTTGTCGAAGATCACGCAGGTGGCCATCTTGCGCTGGCCGAAGGCGGCGCGGGGCACGCCGGCCTCCTCGGCGATGCGCCGCGGCACCGGCCGGTCGTACGCCCCGCCGACGCGCCACGGCGCCATCTCCGGAGCGCGGCCGATCTCCCGCACGGCGGGCTGGGAGCGGATGTGGATGAACGGGACCGGCAGGTTGAGGAAGCCCAGTCGCGCGCGGTACTCCCCGAGGCTCGATCCGCTGACGTCGCCCCGCTTGCCGTCGGTCGACGGCTTGACGTTCGGATCCCAGACCTTGTCGCCGTGGAACCCGGTGAACAGCAGCGTCCCCGGCAGGACGTCCTCGAAGGCCGTGAAGAAGACGTCGTCGCCGCCGCCCCACGTCGCGAGGAACACGCACGCGAGCTGCTTGTGCCGCGTCTCGGTGATCGTCGTCCGCTCGGCGGCCTCCGGGAAGTCGAGCCGCTCGCGCTCGATCACCTCGAGGCCGAGCGCCTCGCCGACGGGCCGGCCCGTGTCGATCTCGCCGCGGCGGGCGGTCCGCATGGTGACGGCCTGCGTGCACCCCACCTCGCGGGCGAGCGCCGCGCAGGCGGCCGAGTCATAGCCGGCCGACACGGTGGTCAGCGGCGCGTACCGGCGCCGCCGCGCGGGATGGGCGGCGTTGGCGGCGACAGCCGCGAGCACCGACGCGACGGCCTGCCGGTACTCGCCGTAGCGGCTGAAGGCGGGGGCCGGCGGGAGCGCGTCACGACGGGCCGAGCCGTCGGGGCGAAGCGTGTAGTCGTAGTAGACGAGCTTGTGGACCGTCAGCTCGTCCGTGTCGCACATGCACGTCGGCGCCTTGTAGAAGCCGCCCGCCACCGCCTGGAAGCGGTGCCACACCTCGGGGTCGGGCGGCACGCGCACGTCGGCCATGGCGCAGCCGATCGCCAGCGAGTTCGCCACGGCGGCACGCCCCGTCGTCTTGTTCTCGATCACGTAGACGGCCTCGAGCGAGTGCTTCGGCGTCAGGATCGTCAGCGCGCCGTCCTCCCCGCGGAGCAGCCCGGATCCGAACAGATGCTCCGCGCGGTCGGGGCGCCCTTCCTCGAACGGGCGATCCCAGGCGCCCTCGACGATCCCGTCCGCCAGCTGCTCGACGTCCTCGCCGGCCAGCAGCGAGCCGCCGCCGGCCCCGTCGGTCACGTACACCCACGCGCCGCGCGGCAGGCGCTCGTGGCGCTGCGCGACCAGCGCCTCGGAGCCGAGACCTTCCGCCGCGGCGGCTGAGAGCAGCCCGACGGGCGCGGGATCCGGCTGCGTGGGCGCGAGACCGCCGCGGGCTTCGAGCTCGTGCACGATCCGGTCGAAGCGCGCCGCGACCGACGCCTTGACGGTCATGACGTCGCCGTCGCGGACGTCGGCGAGCAGCGCCTCCAGGAGCGCGCGGCGGTCGTCGAAGTGGCCGGCGGCCGTATCGGGCGCCAGCGCGTCGTGGAGGTGGCGGGCTTCCGCGCCCAGCGTGTACACGCGGTCGACGCCCCGGGCGGCGGCCTCGCCGGCGAGCTCCGCGTGGGCCGCGACCGAGTCGTCTCCGAGGTTCGCCATGTCCCCGAGCACGGCGATGCGCCGGCCGCCGGGGCCCGGCTGGATCTGCTCGAGCAGCTCGAGCGTCGAGCGCATCGTGAACGGCGTGGCGTTGTAGCTGTCGTCGATCAGCGTGAACCGCGCGGTGCCGATGCGGAGGCTCACGACGCGCGCCCGGCCGGGGACGGCCTCGAACTCCGCGAGCGCCTCGGCGGCCTCGGCGGGCTCGACGCCGGCCTCCGCGGCGGCCGCCACGGCGCCGAGCGCGTTGAGCGCCATGAACCGACCCGGGAGCGCCAGGGCGTAGGCGAGCTCCTCGCCGCTCGCGTCGGCGCGCACGCGCGTCCCCGTGCCGCGGGGCTCGACCTCCAGGAGCCGGTGGTCGGCGTCGCCGCCGTCGCCGAAGGTCACGACGCGGCGCCCGCGGAGCATCGCGGCCACCTCGTCGTACACGGCGATGTCGCGGTTGACGACCACCGCGCCGCCGTCGATCAGGGCGTCCGCCAGCTGGACCTTCTGCCGCGCCACGGCGAGCAGCGCCTCCTCGCGCGTCCGCGGCCGGCCGGCGAGGGCGTCGAGGTGGGCGACCTCGACCTGGGTGAGCAGGACGACGTGCGGCCGCACGACGGCCGAGACGTCGCTGAACGAGTTGGGCGCCCCGCCGAGCCCGGCCTCGAGCACCACGTAGTCGGCGTCTGGCCGCGCCGACGCCATGTGCTGGAAGACGTGCGCCCGGAAGCGCCCGTTCCCGGCGTTGGTCAGGACGCTCCCGGCCCGGCCCAGCATGTGGACCAGCATCGCCCGGGTCGTCGTCTTGCCCACCGTGCCGGTGACCACGATCACGCGCCCCCACAGGCGCTCGCGCGCGCGGACCGCCAGCGCGCGCAGCGCGGCCGTCGTGTCGTCGACGACGAGGACCGCCCGATGACGCGGCAGGGCCGGGCTGGCCGCGAGCTCGCGTCCGACGACCACGCAGCCGGCCGGCTCGACGCCCGGAGCCGCCTCGTGCGCGAACCACCGCTCCAGGCGCTGCTCGGACGTGACGAAGATGATCGAGCCGCCCAGCCACGAGGGGACGATGTCCCCGAGGGCCGTCGAGCGGACGGCGCTCGGCGCCCAGCCGGCGCCGGGTCGGCGCAGCCACTCGCCGCCGGTCGCCCCCTCGAGCTCGAGGACCGTCCACAGGGGCCCGGCGTCCGTCACGCCCCCGACCATACTCGAGCCTCCGTGCGGGATCGCTAGTCTGGCGCGCATGCCGCGTTCCACGACCCCGCCGGTGAACCCCCGTTGACCCCGTCGGTCTCCGGCAACGGCTCGATCGCCGCCGGCACCCACACCGTCGACATGCTGCGCCTCGCCACGGCGGGCTCGGTCGACGACGGCAAGAGCACGCTGATCGGGCGGTTGCTCTACGACTCCAAGTCGATCTTCCAGGACCAGCTCGAAGCCGTCGAGGACGTCTCCGAGCGCCGCGGCGACGGCTACACGAACCTCGCGCTGCTCACCGACGGCCTGCGCGCCGAGCGCGAGCAGGGCATCACGATCGACGTCGCCTACCGCTACTTCCAGACGCCGCGGCGCAAGTTCATCATCGCCGACACCCCCGGCCACATCCAGTACACGCGCAACATGGTCACCGGCGCCTCGACCGCCAACCTGGCCATCGTGCTCGTCGACGCGCGCAAGGGCGTCCTGGAGCAGTCGCGCCGGCACGCCTTCCTGGCCGCGCTGCTGAAGATCCCCCACGTCGTCGTCGCCATCAACAAGATGGACCTCGTCGACTACGACGAGGCGGTCTACGAGCGCATCGTCGACGAGTTCTCCAACTGGGCGGCCAAGCTCGACGTCGGCGACCTCGCGTTCTTCCCGATCTCGGCCCTGCACGGCGACAACGTGGTCGATCGCTCGACCAACATGCCGTGGTACGAGGGCACCTCGCTGCTCTACCACCTCGAGCACGTCCACATCGCGTCGGACCGCAACCTGATCGACACCCGCTTCCCCGTCCAGTGGGTGATCCGGCCGACCACCGAGGAGTTCCACGACTACCGGGGCTACGCGGGCCAGGTGGCCAGTGGCGTGATCAAGAAGGGCGACGAGGTGATCGTCCAGCCCTCCGGGCGCAAGACCCGGATCGCGGCCATCGACACCTTCGACGGCGAGCTCGAGCAGGCCTACCCGCCGCTCTCGGTGACGCTGCGCTTGGAGGACGAGATCGACATCTCGCGCGGCGACATGATCTGCCGCCTGCACAACCAGCCCGACCCGACCCGCGAGGTCGAGGCGATGGTGTGCTGGATGGCCGACGAGCCGCTCGAGTCGCGCCGCAAGTACGTCATCAAGCACACGACCCGGACCTGCCGCGCGGTGATCGAGGACCTGCGCTACCGCGTCGACGTCAACTCGCTGCACCGCGACGAGTCGGCGACGACGCTCGGCCTCAACGACATCGGCCGCCTGCACCTGCGCACGAGCGAGCCGCTGCTGGTCGACGCCTACCGCGACAACCGCACGACCGGCAGCTTCATCCTGATCGACGAGGCGACGAACTTCACGGTCGGCGCCGGGATGGTCATCCAGCGGGAGCCATGAGCGGCTCCCCCTCGCGGTCGCCCAACGTCACGTGGCACGCCGGCGCGCTGGGCCGGCAGGAGCGCTGGGAGGCGCTCGGGGCGCCCGGCGCGACGCTGTGGTTCACGGGGCTCTCGGGCTCCGGGAAGTCGACGCTCGCCGCGGCGCTGGAGGCGGCGCTGCTGGCCGGCGGCCGCAGCGCCTACCTGCTCGACGGCGACAACCTGCGCCACGGGCTCAACGGCGACCTCGGCTTCGCGCCGGAGGACCGCGTCGAGAACGTCCGCCGCACCGCCCACGTCGCGGCGCTGCTGGCCGACGCGGGCGTCGTCGCGCTGGTCAGCCTCGTCAGCCCGTACGCCGCCGACCGCGACCGCGCGCGCGAGCTGCACGCCGCCGCGGGCCTGCCGTTCGCCGAGGTGTGGGTCGACACGCCGCTCGACGTCTGCGAGCAGCGCGACCCCAAGGGGCTGTACGCGCGGGCGCGCCGTGGCGAGATCCGCGACCTGACGGGCATCGACGCGCCCTACGAGGCGCCCGCGGCGCCCGAGCTGCGCCTCGACGGCGGCGCCGTCACCCCCGACGAGGCGGTCGGCGCGCTGCGCGGCCTGCTGGACCGGCTGGGGTAGCGGGCGGTGCGCGTCTCAGCCCGCGGGGACTACGCGGTCCGCGCCGTGATCGAGCTGGCCGCCGCCGGCGGGAAGCTGCTGACCTCGGAGCGGATCGCCGAGGCCCAGGACATCCCCGTCCCGTTCCTGACCAACATCCTCGTCGCGCTGCGCCGCGCCGAGATCGTGGCCAGCCAGCGCGGGACCGACGGCGGCTACCGCCTGGCCCGCCCGGCGCCGGAGATCTCGCTGGCCGACGTCATCCGCGCCGTCGAGGGCCCGCTGGCGTCCGTCCGCGGGCAGCGCCCCGAGACGCTCGACTACCACGGCGCCTCCGAGCCGCTGCGCGACGTGTGGGTGGCGCTGCGCGCTTCGATCCGCGACGTCCTGGAGGTCGTCTCGGTCGCCGACGTCGCCGGCGCCGAGCTGCCCGAGCACGTGGCGAACCTCGCCGGCTCGCCGGACGCGTGGAAGACGCGCTGAGACTGCGGCCGTCGGACCGCGCGCCCGGTCTGCTGCTCGGCGAGGGCGTGGAGCTGCCCGCCGACGTGGCCATCGGCGGCCACGTGATCATCCACGCGGGGACGCGGATCGGCGCCGGCGCGCGGCTGCAGGACGGCGCGATCGTCGGCAAGCCGGTGGCGCTCGGGCCGCGCTCGACGACGGCCGGGGCCGGGGCGGCGCCGTGCGAGATCGGCGCGGGCGCGACCGTGGCGGCCGGCGCGGTCGTCGTGGCGGGGGCGCGCATCGGCGCACGCGCGGTGGTCGGCGACCAGGCGCACGTCCGCGAGCGCGCCGTGGTCGGCGAGGAGTCGGTGGTGGGGCGCGGCTCGCAGGTGGACTGCGACGTGACCGTCGGCGCGCGGGTGAAGATCCAGACCGGCTGCTACCTGACCGCGTTCTCGGTCGTCGAGGACGACGTGTTCGTCGCGCCGGGCGTCTACACGACCAACGACAACGCGATGGGGCGCCACGACCGCTCCCGGCCGCTGCGCGGCGCGACGCTGCGACGGGCGTGCCGCGTCGGCGGGCGCGCCGTGCTCCTGCCCGGGGTCGAGATCGGCGAGGAGGCCTTCGTCGCCGCCGGGTCGGTCGTGACCCGCGACGTGCCGGCGCGGACGCTCGTGATGGGGTCGCCGGCCCGCTTCGTGCGCGAGATCGGCGAGGACGAGCTGATCGAGCGCTTCAGGCGCTGAAGGCCCGCACCGCCGCGACGACCTCCTCGGTCTCCTCCGGCGTCAGCTCGGCCGACATCGGGATCGCCAGGTGGGTGCGGGCGGCCTCGTCGGTGACGGGCAGCGGCCCGGGGGGCCGCCACGGGCGCATCGCGGGCTGCAGATGCGCCGGCGTGCGGTAGTACGCGCGGTTGCCGATCCCCGCCGCCGTGAGGTGGGCCGACAGCGCGTCGGCGCCCGGGTGGCGGATCACGTAGAGGTGCCAGGCCGGCGTCGCGCCCGGCGTCGGCGCCGGCAGCGCGGCGAGCTCGCCCAGGCCCGCGGCGGCGTAGCGCTCGCCGGCCGCGTGGCGCGCCGCCGCCCAGCCCGCGAGCTCGGGCAGCTGCACGCGCAGCAGCGCCGCCTGCAGCTCGTCGAGCCGGCTGTTGACGCCGATGCGCTCGTAGGTCTGCTTGTCGCGCGACCCGTGGGCGCGCAGCAGCCGCAGCGTCGCGGCCAGCTCGGCGTCGTCGGTGACGCAGGCGCCGCCGTCCCCGAACCCGCCGAGGTTCTTCGAGGGGAAGAACGAGAAGGTGCCGATCGTGCCCAGCGTCCCCGCCGCGCGCTCGCCCAGCCGCGAACCGGCGGCCTGGGCGGCGTCCTCGACGATCGGCAGCCCGAGCGCGGCGATCGGCTCGACGTCGACGGGGTTGCCGAACAGGTCGACCACCACGATCGCCTTCGTCCGCGGCGTGAGCGCCGCCTTGACGGTGTCGGCGGTGACGCAGAACGTGTCGAGGTCGACGTCGCAGAACACCGGGGCGGCGCCGGTCGGCGGGATCGACTCGGCGCTGGCCCAGAAGGTGAAGGCGGGGACGACGACCTCGTCCCCCGGGCCCACGCCCAGCGCCAGCAGCGCGAGCGTCAGCGCGTCGGTGCCGTTGGCCACGCCGACGGCGTGCCCGGCGCCGAGGTGCGCGGCGAGCTCGCCCTCGAAGGCGCCGACCTCGGGCCCGAGGATGTAGCGGCCGCCGTCGAGGACCTCTCCCATGCGGGCGTGCAGGCGATCGCGGTGGGCGGCGAAGGAGCGCTCGGTGTCGAACAGGGGGACGGCCATGACGCCGGAGAGGCTATCCGTGCCGCCCCGCGAGGCGTCCCGCCCACCAGCGGCCCCAGTCCTTGACGTCGCGCGCGCGCGTCTTGCGGGCGCCGTCCGGGCGATCGACGTAGTGGGCGCCGCTGAACACCGGCACCTCGAGCACCTCCGGCCACAGGCGGTCGATCAGGGCGTAGACGATGAGCGCCCGGCGGCGGTCGTCGAGCGGCCGCGCCATCATCAGCTCGAGCACGCGCCGGTTGTTCCAGAGGATGAACGTCGCGTGGGAGAGCTTCGAGCGGCGGACGAGCTCGGCGTGCCAGCGCCCCAGCCGCTGCTCCCAGTAGAAGAGGTCGGAGAAGTGCACGTCCTGCTTGGACTCCGCGCTGAAGTCGGTCACCGCCATGAACTCCTCGAAGTGCGGCGTGAACTCCGGGTGGCCGCCGCCCTTGAACACGCGTGCGAGCTTGCCGGCGTCGAAGCGGTCGGGCCGGTTGGGCGGGCCCTTGAGGTAGAAGCCGCGCATCACCTCCAGCACGTTGGAGCGCACGTGGAGCTGGCCGGTCGGGTAGTGCTCGGCCCAGGCGAACTCGATCCGCCCCAGGCCGTTGAGCCCCCCGTGCGTCCGCCGCCAGGCGGGCTGGGACGGCTTCAGGGCGGGCCCGGCGTAGAGCGGCCAGGTGCGATGGTCGAGCCCGAAGCGCTCGGCGAGCTGCGTCGCCACCTTGATGTCGTTCTGGTGGACGTGATGCTTGGGGAACTCGTAGGTGAAGTAGCCGAACGCGTCCCGGACCTCGCGCGTCGCCGCGAGGGTGAGCCGCGTGTCGATGCCGCCGGACAACGACACCTGCGTCGCGCCGCCGTACTCGCGCGCGACCCAGGCGGCGGTGCCCTGGAGCCGCGGCGCGACCGCGTCGACGATGTCGGCGGGGCGGCGGACCCCGACCAGACCGCGCGGCCAGAAGCGCGCGACGGTGCGCGTGGCCAGGTCCAGGCGGGTGTTCGGCGTGAGCGCGCGAACCGACTCGTACGCGGTGGTGACGCCCGGGAACCAGTAGCGGCCGCCGAACATCCGCAGCTCCTTGGCCCGCGGGTCGGGGTTGCCCCAGATCCACAGCCGGCCGAGCGGGGACAGCTCGTAGCCACGCAGCGCGGCGATCAGCGCCGGGTGCGAGGCGGCCAGCAGGTCGCCGCGCAGGTCGTAGCAGAGCGCCTCCATGCCGGTGGCGTCCTGCACCGCCCAGCACCGCTCCCCGCGCCGGGCGATCATCACGTGGGCGCCGTTCAGGGTGTCCAGCGCGTCGAGGAACGCCGCGTCGGAGCGCGCCAGCGCCGCGGCCACGGCCTGCACCGCCTCCGCCTGGGTGGCGAGCGGGCGCTCGACGTCCATCGCCGTGCCCCACAGCAGGACCTCCGCGTCGCCGGCGACCCCGCGGGTGACCCGCCAGCTGGCGTCGCAGCGCACGACGTACGGCCCGATCCGCGCCTCGCTCCAGCCCGCGAGCAGCGCCCGCAGCTCGTCGTCGGGCGCGGCGGGCTCGCGTCCGGACTCGGCCACCAGGTACCCGCCGGGGAAGAGAGCGTTGGGGAGCGCGGCGGTCATGCTGCGGCGGTCCACCCTAGCGCCGCAGCCCCGGCGCTAGCCGATACCGGGCGGCTCCGCGAGGGGGGCGTCCGCCGGGCGCTCGACGTACCTGGCGCCGCTGAACACGGGCGCGTCGAGCACCTCCGGCCACAGCCGGTCGATGAGCGCGTAGACGATCCGGGCCTTGGAGCGGTCCTCGAGCGGGCGGGCCAGCATGTGCGTCAGCACCCGCCGGTTGTTCCAGATCACGTAGGTCGGGTGGGAGAGCTTCATGCGGCGCACCAGCTCGCCGTGCCAGCGCCCGAGGCGCTGCTCCCAGTAGAAGAGGTCGGTGTAGTGGATGTCGAGCTTCGCGTCCATCGAGAACCGGGTGAGCGCCATGAACTCCTCGATCTCGGTGACGAACTCCGGGCCGGCCGGCCCGCGGAAGACGTAGGAGAGCTTGACCGGGTCGAACCGGTCCGGCTTGTTGCTCGGGTGCTTGAGGTAGAAGCCGCGGATCGCCTCGAGCACGTTGGAGCGCACGTGGACGTGCCCGCGCGGGAACTGCTCGACCCACGCGAAGTCGAGCCGCGGGTGCCCCAGCCCGGCGAACGTCCGGCGCCACTCCGCGCGGTGCGCCTGCAGCGCGGGCCCCGGCGAGAGCGGGAACGCGCGGTGCTCGAGGCCGAGGCGCTCGGTGAGGCCGGCGGCCACCTCGACGTCGGTCTCGAAGCCCTGGTGCCGGGCGAAGTAGTACGTGAAGAAGCGCAGCGAGTGCGCCACGTCGCGGCTCGCGGCCAGCGTGAGCCGCGAGTCCAGGCCGCCGGACAGCGAGACGTCCACGGCGCCCGGGAAGCGATCGGCCACCCACGCGCAGGCGTCGCGCAGCGGATCGGCGACCGCGTCGACGATGGCCGCCGTGTCCCGAAGGCCGACGGGCTCGCGCGGGAAGAAGCGCTCGACCGAGCGGGTGGCGAGATCGAGGCGCGTGTTGGGAGTGAGCGCCCGGACCTCCGCGTACGCGGTCGTGAGCCCCGGGAACCAGTACACGCCGTTCCAGAACTTCAGGCGCTGGGCGCGCGGATCCGGGTTGTCCTGGAGCCACAGCCGGCCGAGCTCGGAGAACTCGTAGCCGCGGATGGCGGCGATCAGCGACGGGTGCGAGGCGGCGAGGAAGTCCGGAGCGGCGACGTCGTAGCAGAGCGCCTCCATCCCGGTGGCGTCCTGGACGACGAAGCACCTGGGCCCCCGGCGCGCGAAGATCAGGTGGGCGCCGTTGAGCGCGTCGAGGCGATCGAGGAACCCGGCGTCCGAGGCGTCCAGCGCGGTCGCCAGGTCCGCCGCGACCGCCTGCGGCGACGCCGCGGGGCGGTCGAGGTCCATCGCGGTGCCGAGCACGAGGATCTCGGCGTCCGCCGTGCGTGCGGAGGCGCTCAGCCAGGCGTCGTCGTAGCGGACGACGTACGGTCCGATGCGGGCGTCACGCCAGCGCGCGACGAGCCCTCGGAGCTCGTCGTCGGGCAGGGCCGGCTCGCGGCCGGACTCGGCGACCAGGTACCCGCCCGGGTAGAGGGCGCTGTAGGCGGCGGTGCTCAGCTGGGCGGATCGGTGATCAGGTGCAGGCCGCACTCGATCTTGTGGGTGCCGGTCCAGCGGCCGTTGCGGCCCGTCCCCGGCTGCGTGCAGTGGGTGCACCCGATCGAGGAGTACCCGCGGTTGTGGAGCGGGTGGTAGGGGATGTCGTGCTCGAAGATGTAGCGCCAGACGTCCTTCTCGCTCCAGTCGGCCAGCGGGCAGGCCTTCCACTTGCCGTTGCGCTCGTCCCAGCCCAGCTTGGGCGTGGAGGCGCGCGTGGCCGACTGGTCGCGCCGCAGGCCGGAGATCCAGGCGTCGACCTCGCCGAGGGCCTGGGTCAGCGGCGCCACCTTGCGGGCCCCGCAGCAGGCGTCGGTGCTCTGCTCCCACTGGGCCTCGAGCCATTCGCCGCGGTAGACGTCGATCGCGATGCCGTAGCGCTCCTCGATCCGCCGCCAGGTCTCGTGCGTCTCGGGGAAGAGCGCGCCCGTGTCGATGGTGAAGACGCGGGCCTCCGGCTCGACCTGGAGCAGCATGTCCAGGATGACGGAGGACTCCTTCTGGAAGGACGACGCGAGGTAGAGCCGCGGGTGGTGCGCGTCGACGACGAACTCGAGCACCTCCTCGGCGGTGTGGCGCTCGAGGTCGGGCGCGTGGCGGATGACCATCGCGCGACTATAACCAGACCTAGCAACCGGTGTAGTGGCCGCGCGGTCAGGCCCCGGACCAGCCGGCGCGCCGGTCGCGACGACCGGCGCGCCGGGCGGCGCTAGGACTTCTTGAACGGCACGCGCGCGACCGAGCGGGTGATCCGCTCGCCGATCGCCGTGGCTTCGCCGCCGCCGCACTGCCGCCGCGCCACGAGGCCGAGGGACACGACCCGCGCCCGCATGGCGATCTTCGGCACGCCGGGGGTGCGCCGGAACGCCGTGTCCGGGTTCTTGCGGAACGCCCGGATCAGCGTCGTGGTCGCCTTGCGCAGGTCGGTCAGGTCGCGCTTGCTCTTCTTGTCCGCCTTGCGCCTCGCGCAGACGGCGATGAACCGGTCCCGGGCCGCCCCGACCTCGGTCACGTTGATCCCCTTGTAGATCCGCGGCTTCGGCTTCTTCTTGGGCTTCGGGGTGGCGGTCGCCGTGGCGGTCGCCGTCGCCGTCGCCGTCGGAGTCGGGGTGCCCGAGGAGGCACCGGTCTTCGTCTTCGAGGAGTCGTCGCCCCCGCCGCCGCAGCCCGTCAGGAGCGCGGCCACCGCGAGGACGACCAGGGAGTATTGAGGCTTGAACACGCGGGCCAGCCTACAGGACGTTTTCGCTTTCCCTCGGTCTGGGAGATCGCCTCAGCCGGCGTGCACGGATTCGGCCGGACGGGGCGCGATCCGGGCCGGCGAGGTGCCGTGGGCATGCGCGTAGGCGGCGATCAGCACGAGGTCCACGTCCGCCGGCGCGGCGCCCTCGACGTCCGCGAAGAAGCGCGCGCGCAGCTCCTCCGCCTGGGCCGGAAGGCCTTCGGGGGACGCGGCCGCGGCGGCCTCGAGGGCCTCGTAGCCGGCCGCCTCGGCGGGGCCGACGGCGACGGTGTGGCGGCGGACCTCGAGCTCGTCGTCGGGCAGGGCGAACTCGACGGCGAAGCGGTACGCCGCGACCGCCTCCTCGCCGGCGACGCCCAGCAGGCTGCCGCCCCCGAGGAACCCCGAGAGCCGCTCCCAGCGGTCCGCGATCTCGATCACCCGGGCCACCGGCCCGCGCCGCAGCACCCCCGCGCAGAGCTCGGCCAGAAGCGCCTCGCTGCGGACCGGGCGGCAGAGCAGGACCGTGTCGGCGCGGACGAGGTCCACGCCCTCCGGCAGCGGGTCGACGGCGATCAGGACGTCGAGCGAACGGCCGTTCAGGGAGTCCAGGACGGCGGCGTCCGTGTCGCCCGGCGCCAGGGTGCCCGCCCGGGCCTTGGCCGCCTTGAAGCGCTCGGCGAGCGCGCGCGCGTGGGCGGCGTCGATCGCGTAGGCGACGGTCTGGCCGTAGCGCTCCGCGGCCCGGCCGGCGAGCCAGGCCTCGACGATCAGCGCGTCGCGCCCCTCGTCGGCCGCGAGGCGCGCGGCGACCTCCGGCGGGAGGTCCGCGTCGCCCAGAGCGTCCAGCAGCCGGGGCTCGACGCCGGCGTCGGCGGCCACCCCGGTCTCCACCCGCTCCGCTTCCAGACGGTCGGCGAGGTGCGCCGGGAGCGGCGAGCGCGCCAGCGGCGGCCCGAACAGCTCGGCGGCGTCGTCGCGCTCCTCGGCGCCGGCCAGCGCCTCCGGCAGCAGTCCGATCACCGCGCCGGCCGCGCGCCGCGCCTGCTCGGTCACGGCCCGCCAGCCGAGCGAGGCCGCGGCGAGCCCCGCGTCCTCCATCACGACGACGGCGCCGCGCAGCAGCGCCGGCAGGGAGTCGGCGTCCCGGCCGAGCGCCGAGTAGGTCGCCACGGTGACGTCGGGCGGGTCCTCGAGCAGCGGCGCGGCGTCGCGGCCGTAGCCGCCGCCGAGCAGGCGCAGGACGAGGGCCGGGCGCTCGCGCAGGCACGACGCGCCGTCGACGAAGGCCAGCGCCGCCTGCTCGAGCAGCTCACGGCGCTGGGTGACCCAGACGACGCGGCGGCCGCCGCGCACCGCGCCGTCGATCAGCCAGCGGACCACGGGGCGGCGCGCATCGATGCCCAGCGGCGCCTCGATCACCCCGCTGGGCGGCAGGTCGCCGTGCCGCCGGAGGTCCTCGGCCAGCGCCTCCTCGGGGGCGTTGAGCGCGAGCACGGAGAGCCCCGTCGTCGGGATCCGCAGGTACGGGTGCAGGACCCCGCGGGTGGCGATCGCCGGCAGCCGCGCTCCCGCGGCGGCCGCCGCCGCGCCCAGCGCCTCCTTCAGCGGGGCGCCGGCCGGCCGGGCGCGGACCCGGTCGATCCGCTGCACCCGGTCGAGGTGCGAGGCGGGCCGCTTCTCGCGCGGCTCGTCGACGCGCCTGTCGTAGAGCAGGTCGAGCGTCGTGGGGTCGCCCGGCAGCCACTCCGCCAGCGCGGCCTCGACCGCGCGCTCCTCGTCGAAGAGCGCCGGCGTCGGCTCCGGTGCCCGCTCGGCGAGCAGCCGGCCGCCCGCCTCGGCGTCGGGCGTCTGCGGGTCGAGGGCCCGGCCGAGGGCCAGACGGGCTTCCGGGGACAGGCGCGCCCACGCGAACGCCGGCGGCCCGGCGCCCACGTCGGGCGGCGGCGCCGTGAACCGCGAGCCGCTGAAGATCGCCGTCTCGAGCGTCTCGGGCCACAGGCGGTCGATCAGCTGGTAGACGACGCGCGCCTTCCAGCGGTCCTCGTCCGGGCGGGCGAGCATCAGCCCGAGGATGCGCCGGGAGTTCCAGATGATGAACGTGTTGTGGGAGACCTTCAGCCGCCGGACCAGCTCGGAGTGCCAGCGCCCGAGCCGCTGCTCCCAGTGGTACAGGTCGGTGAAGTGCATGTCCTGCTTGGCCTCGCGCCCGAAGCCCGTGACGTCGACGTACTCCTGCAGCTGCCCGATGAAGCGCTCGGCCGTCGAGACGCGGAAGATCCGCGCGAGCCGGGCGACGTCGTACTTGTCCTCGCGCAGCACCGGGTTCTTGATGTAGTAGCCGCGGACGACCTCGAGCACGTTCGAGCGCACGTGGATGTCGTCCGGCGGGAGGTTGCGGACGTGGTTGAACTCCATGCGCCCGGTGCCGTGGATGCCGCGGTGGGTGCGCTCCCAGCCCTGCTCGAGCTCGGCCGACACGCGCGCCGAGGTGAGCGGCCAGGACCGGTGCTCGAGCTTGAAGCGATCGGCCAGCGTCTCGGCGATCCGCACGTCGTTGCGGTGGACGTGGTTGTTCGCGAAGTAGTAGGTGAAGTAGCGGACCTCGTCCTGATGGGGCCGCGAGGCGGCCAGGCCGAGCCGCGAGTCCAGGCCGCCGGAGACCGACACGGACACCCGGCCCGGGTGCTCGCGGACGACCCAGCCGTACGCGTCGGTGAGGTGGCCGGCGACGCGGTCGACCACCGTGGCCATGTCCTCGATCCCGATCGGGCCCCGCGGCCAGAACCGCTCGACCTGCCGGCTGGTGAGGTCGAGACGGGTGTTGGGCGTGAGCGTCCGGACGTTCTCGAACGGCGACGACACGCCCGGGGTGAACCACGGGCCGGCCCACATCCGCCACCGGCGGCCGTCGGGATCGTCGGTCTCCGGCAGCCACAGGCGGCCGATCTCGCTCATCGGGTAGCCGCGGATCTCCGCCACGAGCCCAGGGTGCGAGGCGACCAGCGTCTCCGAGCTGCCGATGTCGTACGCCACGCCCTCCATCCCCGTGGCGTCCTGCAGCAGCCAGTGCTGCTCGCCGCGGAGCGCCACGATCACGTGGGCGCCGACGAGGGCGTCGACCCGGTCGAGGAACGCCGCGTCGGAGTCCGCCAGGGCGGCGGCGACCCGCTCGACGACCGCCTGCTGCGTGGCGCCGGGGTCGTCGAGGTCCATCGCCGTGCCGAGCAGCAGCACCTCGGCGTCCCCGGCGGTCGCCTGCGCGGCGCGCCAGGTCTCGTCCAGAAGCGCCTTGTAGCGCCCGACGCGCAGCGTTCGCCAGGCCGCCACGCGCTCGGCGAGCGCGTCGTCGGGCCAGGTCAGCTCCCGACCGGCGTCGGCGAGCACGAACCCGCCGGGGTAGAGCGTCGGCCGGCCGCTCACGCCGCGAGCAGTTCCGCGGCCCGTGCCGGCGCGTCGTCGCGCCCGAGCTCCGCGTACCCGAGCTCGAGCGCCGGGGCGGCCTGGACGAGGTCGCTCGTCGCCTCCAGGTGGCGGCGCCCGCCGCCCGTCACGTTGAGCGACACGACCGCCCCGCGGTCGATCCGGCCGGCGCGGACCGCGTCGAGCAGGCAGGCGAGCGCGACGCCGGCGGCCGGCTCGATGTCCACGCCCTCCGCGTCGGCGAACAGCGCCTGCGCGGCGCGGGCCGCGTCGTTGCCGGCCACCGCGACGTCGCCGCGGCTGCCGGTGAGCGCGTCGAAGACGCCGCCGCTCGTGGCGTAGGGCGGCCGGCGGTTGGAGAGGACGGGCGCGAGCAGCTCCGCGGACCGCTCGCGGGCCTCGTCGTCGTCGTACTCGGCCACCGCCCGCCCGCCCGCGCGCCACGAGTCGTGGAGCGGCGCGAACGGCGCGTTCTGGCACAGCAGCAGGCGCGGCGGCGCGTCGCCGTAGCGGCCGTCGGCGAGCAGCCGGCCGGCCGCCTCGTGCGCGGCGATCGCGCCGGCGCCGCTGCCGACCGCCTGCACGTAGTGGTCGGGCATCCGCCCGATCGCCTCGGTCGCGCTGAGGAGGTTGGTCCCCAGGCCGTCGCGGCGGCCGACGTTGCGGACGCCGCCCTCGGCGACGAACCCGTCGAGCGCCGCGATCCGGTCGGCCAGCGCGATCGCGTCGGCGTAGTCGCCGGGCGACGCGATCGCCACGACCTTGACCTCCTCGGCCAGCGGCGCGTCGAAGCGCAGGACGGGCAGCGCGTAGTCGGGCACCACGATCAGGCAGCGGCGGCGGGCCTGCGAGCAGATGCGCGCGAAGGCGGCGGCGGTGTTGCCGGCCGAGGCGATGACCAGGACGGCGCCGTCGTCCTCCGGCAGCCGCGAGAGCACCACGGACGCCTCGAGCTCCTTGAACGTGCAGGTCGCGAGGGTGGCGCCCCGCTCGGGCCAGTAGCCGTTGAAGGAGATCCACAGCTGGTCGATCCCCGTAGCCCGCGAGAGCGCGGTCGAGCGGTAGCTGACGGTGCCGCCGGAGCTGGCCGCCGGGCCTCGGCACGGGAGCCAGGACGCGTAGCGGAAGACCCCTTCGCCGCGCGGGTCCGGCTCGAAGCGGCCGGCGGCGTACCGGGTGACGAGGAGCGCCGGGCCGTGGTCGGCGTCGCACTCCAGCCGGTAGCCGTCGTCCTCGTACTCCGCGCCGCAGCCGCTACATCGGAGCACGTAGGCGGCCGAGACGGTGTGGGCGCGCGGTCGGTCCCCGGCCGCGACGGGCGGGGCCCCGTTCAAGCGCCGCTCACGGGCACGAGGTGCTCGCGCCCCGCCAGGCGCGGC
>DASVQH010000379.1:0-2495 GCA_036389195.1 Solirubrobacteraceae bacterium | reverse complement strand
CTCGCGACGAGCGTCGTCCCGTCCGGTGCGGTCACCCTCGTCTGCACGCGGGGCAGTCTCTCAGCGGCCGGGCCGCACCAGCCCGGTCTCGTAGGCGAGCACGACCGCCTGCACGCGGTCGCGCAGATCGAGCTTTCCGAGGATCCGCGTCACGTGGGTCTTGACCGTCGCCTCGGACAGGAACAGCTTGCCGGCGATCTCGGCGTTGGAGAGGCCGCGGGCGATCAGCCCCAGCACTTCGAGCTCGCGCTCGGTCAGCTCGGCGAAGCGCTGCTGCTGCGCCGCCCCGCCGGTGGGCGGCGTGCGGACGAAGCGCTCCACGAGCCTGCGCGTCACGGCCGGCGCCAGCAGCGACTCGCCCGCCGCGACCGTGCGCACCGCCTCGGCCAGCTGGCGCGGCGGCGCGTCCTTGAGCATGAAGCCGCCGGCGCCCGCGCGCAGCGCCTCCCACACGTACTCGTCGAGGTCGAACGTCGTCAGGACGAGCACGCGCGGCGCGCCCGGTCCGTGGGCGGCGAGCCGGCGCGTCGCCTCGATGCCGTCGACGCGCGGCATGCGGATGTCCATGATCACCACGTCGGGTCGCAGCGCGAGCGCCTGCTCGACCGCCTCGCCGCCGTCGGCCGCCTCGCCGACCACCTCGAGGTCCTCCTGGGCGCCGAGCATCGCGCGCAGGCCGCCGCGCATGAGCTCGTGGTCGTCGGCGATCACGACGCGGATCACGCCGGCACCTCCTCGAGCGGCAGGCTCGCGCGGACGCGGAACCCGCCGTCCGGCGCCGGCCCGGCCTCCAGCGTCCCGCCCGACAGCCGGGCGCGCTCGCGCATCCCGATCAGCCCCTGGCCGCTGCCCTCGCCCGCCGCGGCGTCGCCCGCGCCGGCCTCGTTGACGACCTCGACGTCGAGCCGGCCGGCGGCGTGGCGCAGCCGCACCACGGCGTGGACGGGGCCGGCGTGGCGGCGGGCGTTGGTCAGCCCCTCCTGGACGATCCGGTAGGCGGCGAGGTCCACGCCGGCGGGGATGTGGCCGGGCGTTCCCTCCTCGTCGAGCTCGACCGAGAGCCCGGCCGCGCGCGCCTCCTCGATCAGCTCGGACAGCCGGTCGAGCCCCGGCTGCGGGCGGTAGCCCGGCTCCTCCTCGCGCAGCACCCCGAGCAGCCGGCGCAGCTCGACCAACGCCTCGTGCGCGGTGCGGCGGATCGCCGCGACGTGCTCGCGGGCGGCGTCGCGGTCGGCGTCGATCAGCGCTTCGGCCGCGCCGGCCTGCACCGCGATGATCGAGACGGAGTGCGCGACGATGTCGTGCAGCTCGCGGGCCATCCGCGCGCGCTCGGCGGCGACGGCCTCACGAGCCAGCTCCGGCGCGGCGGCCTCGGCCTCCGCGAGCTGCGCGGCGCGCCGGCGCACGAGCCAGCCGCCGACCCAGGCCCCCGAGCTGATGAACGCGAGGATCGCGAAGTCGACCGGCGTCTGGTCGCCCACGAAGTAGCCCGTGGCCATCCCGGCGAGGATCCCCGCGGGGGCCAGCAGCGCCGCGGCGACGGCGACCCAGCGCGGCCGCGCGTAGAGCGCCGCGGAGAACGCGCCGAGCAGCAGCGACGGGAACGGCATGGCCCCGCCCTCGGGGACGCCGCTCGTCGCGCTGCGCAGGATGAGCACGCCGGTGACGAACGCGAGCACCAGGACCGGCGCCTGGCGGCGGAAGACCAGCGGGACGGTGTAGGCGACGGCGGTGAGCGCGCGCGCCCATCCCGGCCCCGGGCCGGCGACGAAGGCGGCTTCCAGCGACGCCCACAGCAGCAGCGCGCCCGCGAGCAGCAGGTCGACGCGCGGCGGGCGCGACGGGACACGGGCAAGGCGGACGAGCGGATCCATGGCGATGCGCGAACGCTACGCGCCCGCGGGGCGACGGGCATCCACCCCGGGGCTGACGAGCGTCACCCTCTGGTCGTAGCGCGGGGGATCCCGGGGTCGTCGCGGGTCGCGACCGCGCGCCGACGACAGGCGGGCCCGGCGGCGAGACGCTGTGCAGCATGAACTCCACCACCGCCTCCACCACCCTCGACCGCCTGGCCGCTCCGGCCGCCATGGCCGCCAGCGCCGCCCTCGCCGTCGGCGGGATCATCCAGCTCACCGACACGCAGTCCAGCGAGTCCACCGTCGTCGGCGTCGAGCACGTCACGCTCGGCGCGCTGACCGTCCTCACCATGGCGCTGATCCCCGTCGTCCTGTTCCTCGCCCGCCTCGCCGGGCGCCCCGCCGCCGGCTTCCCGGCCGCCGCCGGGCTGGGGCTGCTGGCCCCGCTCACCGTCGTCTCGAACCTCCGCGGCAGCGACCCGGCGTTCTTCGACGCCGTCGCCGTCCCCGCCAACCTGCTGTGGCTCGTCGGCTTCGTCGTCCTCGGCGTGGTGCTCAAGCGCAGCGGCCGGGTCCCCGCCGCGATCGCCATCGGCCTGCCCGTCTCCTACTTCTTCATGCTCCCGCTGGCGACGGTCG
>DASVQH010000378.1:0-12319 GCA_036389195.1 Solirubrobacteraceae bacterium | reverse complement strand
AGCTTGTTGTTGGTCGCCGCCGCGGCGATGCCGGCGACCTGGGTCCCGTGGCCGTTCGCGTCCTCCCGGCCGGTCGGGTTGGCGGTCTCGCCCGCGACGACGTTGCCGCCGGCCAGGACGCGGCCCGCCAGGTCCGGGTGTGCGGCGTCGACCCCCGCGTCCACGATGGCCAGGACGGCACCGGCGCTCGCGCGCCGGCGGTCCCACGCCAGCGGGGCGCGGATGGTGCGCAGGGAGGTCTGGGCGCCGGACTTGCGGAAGAACGGGTCGTCGGGGACGGCGGCCAGCGCGCGGACGCGGTTGGGCTCGACGGCCGCGACGCGGCGGTCGTGGTCGAGCGCGGCGCGGAGCGCGGGGAGCCGGGCCGGTGCGGCGCGGACGACGTGGTAGCGGGTGCCGCGCACGGCCGCGCCGACCCGCGCCCCGTGAGCCGCGGCGACCGCCCCGGCGTCGCCCGGCGCGCGCAGGCGGACGAGCAGCGTCCCGGGGTCCGCCGCCGGCGGGCCCGCGGCCGCGGCCGCGGGGGCCATCGTCGCGGTGACAGCGAGCGCCAGCACGCCCGCTCGCGCGCACCGCAGCTCCTTCACAGCCCGCCCGATGCGAGACCGTCGATGCACCGGCAAGCGGGTCAAGGCGGCTCACCGTAGAGCGTCCTTCTCGCGCTGCCCGGCAATTGGCCGAATGTTCGATGCCTCGGCTCCGGGACTCGAGGCCGCCGTGTGTAGCGCCCGTGCGCCGGGGTAGGGACCGCGAGTGCGCCGCGACCCTCACACCTACCCCTGGGAGCGCCGGCTGGGCGCCACGCCCGCCGGCGACGGCCTGACCACGTTCCGCGTCTGGGCGCCGGGCGCCGAGACCGTCGCCGTCCGGGTGAACGGCGAGGACCACGCGCTGGCCGGGGTGGGGGAGGGGATCCGCGAGGCGACGGTGCCCGCCGGCCACGGCGACGACTACGGGTTCGTCCTCGACGGCGGCGACCCGCTGCCCGACCCCTGCAGCCGCTGGCAGCCGCAGGGTCTCCGCGGTCCCAGCCGGGTCGTCGACCACACGGAGTTCGCCTGGACCGACCACGGCTACGCCGGCGTGCCGCTCGCCGGCATGGTCATCTACGAGCTGCACATCGGCACGTTCACGCCCGCGGGGACCTTCGACGCCGCCGCCGAGGACCTCCAGCGGCTGAAGGACCTCGGCGTCACGGCGATCGAGGTCATGCCCGTGGCCGAGTTCCCGGGCGCGCGCGGCTGGGGCTACGACGGCGTCTACATCTCGGCTGCCCAGTCCTCCTACGGCGGCCCGGAGGGGTTCCAGCGCCTGGTCGACGCCGCCCACGCGCACGGCATCGCGGTCATCCTCGACGTCGTCTACAACCACCTCGGCGCCTCGGGCGTCCAGGCCATCGAGGCCTACGGCCCCTACTTCACCGAGAAGTACGAGACGTTCTGGGGCAAGGCGCTCAACTACGACGACGAGCACTGCGACCCGGTCCGCGAGTGGGTGCTGCAGAGCGCCGAGGGCTGGGTCCGCGACTTCCACGTCGACGGCCTGCGGCTCGACGCCATCCACGCGATCTACGACCAGAGCGCCAACCCGCTGCTGCGGACGATCGCCGAGCGGGTCAAGCAGGCCGACCCCCGTGCGGTGATCATCGCCGAGTCGGGGATGAACGATCCGAAGGTCATCCGCCCGGCGGGCGAGGGCGGCTACGGCCACGACGCCCAGTGGGCCGACGACTTCCACCACGCCCTGCGCGTGCTCATCACGAACGACACCGAGGGCTGGCTCGAGGAGTTCGGCCGCGTCGAGGACCTCGCCAAGTGCTTCCGCCGGCCCTTCTTCCACGACGGCCAGTTCTCCAGCTTCCGCAGAAAGCGCTTCGGCGCGCCGGCGGACGACCGGCCGGTCGAGCAGTTCGTCGTGTTCAGCGCGAACCACGACCAGGTCGGCAACCGGGCGCTCGGGGACCGCCTTCCGGCGCAGGCCAAGCGCCTGGCGGCCTTCGCTACGCTTCTCGCGCCGTTCGTCCCCATGCTCTGGATGGGGGACGAGTACGGCGAGCCCGCGCCGTTTCAGTTCTTCTCCGACCACATCGACGAGGAGATCGCGGTCGCGACGCGCGAGGGCCGTCGCCGCGAGTTCGCCGCCTTCGCGCAGTTCGCCGGCGAGGAGGTGCCCGACCCGCAGGCCGAGAGCACCTTCGTCAACTCCAAGCTCACCCGTACCGAGGACCCCGTCATCTCCCAGCTTCACGCCGACCTGCTCCGCGAGCGCCGCCATCTCGGCGCCCACGAGGCCCAGACCCGTCCCGACGAGGACGCCCGCACGCTGCACGTCCGCCGCGGCGACCACGAGCTGGCGATGAACTTCGCCGCCGAGGAGCGCCGGGTCGCCGTCGAGGGCGCGCGGCTCGTCCTCGCCACCCACGACGAGGCGCGACTCGACGACGGCCACGTCGTCCTGCCGCCGCTCGCCGGGGCGCTGGTCCGGTGAGCAGCGAGGTCTGGCCCGGCCGGCCGTTCCCGCTCGGCCCCACCTGGGACGGCGAGGGCACGAACTTCGCGATCTTCTCCGAGAACGCCGAGAAGGTGGAGCTGTGCCTGTTCGGCGACGAGGATCCCGACGACGAGACCCGCATCGAGATGCAGCAGGTCACCGCGCACCACTGGCACTGCTACGTGCCGGGCGTGATGCCGCGCCAGCGCTACGGCTACCGCGTGTACGGACCCTACGCGCCCGAGGAGGGTCACCGCTTCAACCCCTCCAAGCTGCTGATCGACCCGTACGCGAAGTCGATCGAGGGCAAGGTCCGCTGGAAGCGCGCGAACGTGCTGCCCTACACGCCGTCCGGGGGCGACGACCACGACGACCTCGAGCCCGACGACGAGGACGACGTCGACGCCGTCCCGAAGTCGATCGTCGTCGACGAGGCCTTCGACTGGGAGGACGACCGCCCGCCGCGCGTCCCGTTCCGCGACACGGTCATCTACGAGACCCACGTCAAGGGCTTCACGATGCAGCATCCCGAGGTGCGCGAGGACCTGCGCGGCACCTACGCCGGCCTGGCGTCCGAGCCGGCGCTGGACTACCTGAAGTCGCTCGGCGTGACCGCGGTCGAGCTGCTGCCGGTCCACCACATCGCCGACGAGTCCTTCCTGGCCGACCGCGGCCTGACCAACTACTGGGGCTACTCGTCGATCGGCTTCCTGGCCCCGCACTCGGAGTACGCGGCGACGGGCAAGCGCGGCGAGCAGGTCCGCGAGTTCAAGGGCATGGTCAAGGCGCTGCACCGCGAGGGCATCGAGGTCATCCTCGACGTCGTCTACAACCACACCGCCGAGGGCAACCACCTCGGCCCGACCCTGAGCTTCAAGGGCGTCGACAACAAGAGCTACTACCGGCTCATGCCCGACGACCCGCACTACTACATGGACTTCACGGGGACGGGCAACTCGCTCAACGTCGTGCACCCGAGCGTCCTGCGGCTGATCATGGACTCGCTGCGCTACTGGGTGATCGAGTGCCACGTCGACGGCTTCCGCTTCGACCTGGCCAGCGCCCTGGCGCGCGAGCTCTACGAGGTCGACCGCCTGAGCGCGTTCTTCGACGTCATCCACCAGGACCCGGTCCTCTCCCAGGTCAAGCTCATCGCCGAGCCGTGGGACGTCGGCCCGGGCGGCTACCAGGTGGGCAACTTCCCGGTCCTGTGGTCGGAGTGGAACGGGATCTACCGCGACGTCATGCGGGACTTCTGGCGCGGCCAGGCCTCCGTCGCGGAGTTCGCGTCGCGCTTCACCGGCTCCAGCGACCTCTACCACGACGGCCGCCGGCCGTTCGCGTCGATCAACTTCATCACCGCCCACGACGGCTTCACGATGGCCGACCTCGTCGCCTACAACGAGAAGCACAACGAGGCCAACCAGGAGGGCGGGCAGGACGGCACCGACGACAACCGCTCGTGGAACTGCGGCGTCGAGGGGCCGACCGACGACCCGGAGATCGTCGAGCTGCGCCGGCGCCAGCACCGGAACTTCCTGACGACGCTGATGCTGTCGATGGGCACGCCGATGCTGCTGGGCGGCGACGAGCTCGGCCGCTCCCAGGGCGGCAACAACAACGGCTGGTGCCAGGACTCGGAGATCTCCTGGTACGACTGGGGGACCGTCGAGCGGCGCGAGGACCTCGTCGACTTCACCCGCCGCCTGATCACGCTGCGCCGCGAGCACCCCGTCTTCCGCCGCGAGGAGTTCCTCGAGGGCGTCGAGCGCATGGGCTCCGGGCTGCCCGACGTCTGGTGGTTCCGTACCGACGGCCACAAGATGACCGGCAAGGACTGGGACGCCGGCGCGAACCGCCACCTGGGGATGTTCCTCAACGGCGAGGAGATCACCACGCCGACCGAGCACGGCGAGCGGGTCACCGACGACTGCTTCCTGCTGCTCTTCAACGCCCATCACGAGGACGTCGTCTTCACGCTGCCCAACCGCCGGTTCGGCGACCGCTGGGGGCTCGAGCTCTCCACGCACGACCCCGAGGTGCTGCCGGGCGCCTACAGCGTCGAGCCCCGCGGCGAGGTCTCGGTGCCCTCGCGCTCGATCCTCGTGTTCAAGCGCGGCGTGCCGGAGGCCTAGCCGGCCCGCACGCGGATCGGCTCGCCGCCGCCGCGCGGCGTGAACGCCAGCTCGTAGCGCACGCGCCGGCCGCGGGCGACGGCGCGCCGCCAGGCGCGCCGCACCGGCACGCGCAGCGCGACCGCCCCGGCCGCCGAGGCGGTGGCGCTTCCGGCGGCCACGCGCCGGCCGCCGGCGCGGACCGTCATGACGAGCCGCCCGGGCCCGGGGACGGTCACGCGCGGTGCGACCGCCTTGCGGCGCAGAAGCCGACGACGGCCGAGGCGCTCGAGCGCGCGGGTCACGGCGGCCAGCTCCCGGGCCAGCGCCGCGCCCGCCGCGGACTGCGGCGCGGTCGGCGCGGGCGGCCCGAGGGGCTGGGTCGCGAACGGGGACGGACGCTCCGCTGCGGGAGACGAGGGCGTGGGCGACGGCGATGCCGACGGCGGCCGCGAGGGCGGGGTCGGCGGCGGGACGAGGGTCTCCCAGCGCCACGGCTCGGATTCGGGGCCTGTGTTCCCGGCGGCGTCGCGCGCCCGCACCCGCAGGGCGTGGGGTCCGGCCGAAAGGCCGGACAGGCGCAGGCGCGAGCCGGGGGCGACCGTGTAGGCCGCGCCGTCGAGCGCGTACTCGAGCCGGGCGCCGGGCTCGGAGGCCAGCGTGAACTCGGCGCTCGTCGCGGTCGTCCGGGCCTCGGGCCCCGCGGTGATGGCGGCGTCCGGGGCGGCGGTGTCCACGGTCCACGCCACGGCGGCCGGCGAGCCGTCCCGGCGGCCGGCCGGGTCGATGGCGGCCACCTCGGCGCGGTGCGAACCGTCGGCGAGGTTCGAGAGCGTCCACGGAGCGGCGCACGCCGCCCAGTCCCCGCCGTCGAGCCGGCAGACGAACGTCGCGTCGGGGTCGTCGGCGATGAAGCGGATCTCGGCCGCGGCGGAGGCGACCTGGCCGGCCGGCGCGGACTCGATCGTCGTGTCGGGCGGCGTCGCGTCGACCCGCCACTGGACCCGTGCGGGGGTCCCGTCGACCGCGTCGGCCCAGGTCGACGCCCGGACCTCGAAGGCGTGCGGGCCGTCCGCGAGCGCGGGGAGCCGCACCGGCGACTCGCACCGGCGCCACGCGGCGTCGTCGAGCCGGCACGCGAAGATCGCGTCGGCCGCCGCCGAGCTGAACTCGATCTCGACCGGCTCGCCGCCGCTCACCGCCGGCAGCGTCGTGTCGATCGCCGTGTCGGGCGTCGCCTTGGGCGCCGCCGCGGCCGTCTCCCAGGCGCGCAGCGCCGGCGTCGGGTCGGTGTTGCCGGCCGGGTCGGTCGCGCGGGCCTCGAGCTCGTGATGCCCGGCGGCCAGCCCGTAGATGCGGTGCGGCGAGCCGCAGGGCCGCCACGCGGCGCCGTCGAGGCGGCAGTCGAAGGCCGACTCGCTCTCGTCGGCCGACACCGTGATGGCCACGTCGCGCTCCCCGGGCGCGGGCTTGGGGCCGAGCGTGGTCTGGGGCGGGTCCTCGTCCACGGGCGGCCCGACGTAGGGCTCGTCGCAGAGGGCCGCGGTGGCCGCCGAGCGGTCGGCGATCCCCCGCGCGTAGACGCCGTAGCGCCCGTACTCGCCGGGCACGCCGCTGACCTCCTCGGAGTCCGAGATGAACGTCGCGGCGGTCCCGTCGCCGCTGATGGAGGCGCCGTACCACCAGTCGGAGTCGCCCGCGAGCCCGTCGCTGCCGTCGCCGGCGCTCACCAGCCGCGTCGTCCCCGCCTTCAGGTCGCGCACGTACCACGCGCCGTAGAGGCCGTCGATCGGATCGGCCTCGTGCAGCGGGTCGAGCGCCACGTCGTCGGACCAGAAGAGCACCTTGCCGCCGTCGGCCGACGCCCGCGCCTCCAGGCCGCGGGCGGCGCGGCCCTGCGCGCCGTGGGCGCGGCTGACCACCGTCGTGAGCCCCGTCCGCAGGTTGCGCTCGAACACCTGGCGCTCCTCGGCGCTGACGTCGGCCTCGTAGGCGACGCGGGAGCCGTCGCGCGACAGCGACGGGGTCCGGGCGTAGAGCCCGCGGGCGACGCCGTGGACCAGCGTGCGGGTCTGGGTCGTGCGGTTGCGCAGGTAGATGCCGGCCGGGCGGTCGCCCTCGGCGTACAGGCGCGCGTAGGCCACCCGGGTCCCGTCGCCCGACAGCGCGGGGTACTCGCCGGTGTCGATGAGCGTCGTCCGGTCGGTGAGCAGGTCGCGCACGTAGACCGAGGGGTCCTCGCGGCCGTCGGCGCCGTCGGTGTCGGCGGGGTCGAGGCGTGTGGCGGTGACGAAGGCCACGTGGCGCCCGTCGGCGGAGATCGACGGCGTCTGCGCGGCGTCCGCCACCGGCGCGCCGGCGGCGCCGTCCGCTCGGCTGACGAGCTGCGTGAGCCCGGTGACCATGTCGCGCACGTAGACCTGCGCGGCGGTGAACTGGCCCTCGTCGGCGTTCTCGACGCTGAAGTCGGGGTCGTTGGAGGTGAACGCGAGCATCCGCCCGTCGGCGGAGATCGAGGGCTCGCCCGCGCCGAACTCCTCGCCGGTCCGCGTCCCGGTCGTGCCGACGCTCCCGACCGCGGTGATCCCCGTGCCGAGGTCGCGGACGTAGACCTCGCCGTGGTTGTAGTTCCCGCCGTCCGGGACCAGTCCGCCGGCCGAGGCGAACGCGACGTAGCGCCCGGTGCAGGAGCTGACCGGCGACTGGCCCTCGCCGCGCTGGGTGCCCCAGCCGGTCGCCTGGCTGACCAGCTCGGTCGCGTCCCAGCCCGGGTACGGGCCGACCGGCCGCGGCCCCGGCTCGTCGGGCGGCGCGGCCACCGTCCAGCGCCACGCCACCGACCAGCGCTCGTGCCAGGCGGCGTCGCCCGCGCGCACGTGGCGGATGCGGAAGGCGTGGGCGCCGGCCGGGAGGTCGCGCAGGTGGTACGGCGACGAGCAGGGGACCTCCTCGCCGAAGTCGAGCTCGCAGCGGGTGGGTGCGCCGCCGGGCGCGTCGAAGGTGAACCGGGCGCGGCGCGACGCCGTCGTCTTCGCCGGGCCGGTGAGCACCTCGGCTTCGGGCCGTCCCGGCCGCAGGCCGACGGCCCGCCGGTCCGTCACCGCCAGCAGGGTGCCGTCGTGGGCGCCGAGCGGCAGCAGCGTCTCCTCGTACCACGGCTCGCCGGGGAGCCCGGGCAGCCGCGCGCGCCAGCGCAGCTCGCCGCTGGCGGCGTCGAGGCCGTAGAGCCGCTCCTGGTCGTCGGCGACGTAGGCGGTCGCGCCGGCGACGAGCAGCTGCGCGCCGGGGGGAAGGTCGAACCACGTGGTCGGGATCGCGGGGTCGCGGGGGGCCGGCTCGCCCTCGAAGCGCCAGCGCGGGGCGGCCGTGGTCAGCTCGGTGCCCTCGACGGCGTGCCCCGAGGTGGTCAGCAGCAGCCCGCCGGCCACGGCCGGTGGCCCGTAGGACTCGAAGTCGCGGGCGGGCACGCCGGTGTCGCGGCTGACGACGTGGCCGCCGCTGGCGGACCACCATCCGACGATGGTGTCGCCGGCGACGATCGCGGTGGCGTCCGAGCCGCCGTAGGGGCAGCCGAACCGTCGCGCCCACCGCTCCTCGCCCGTGGCGGCGTCGAGCGCGGCGAGCCCGCAGTCGCTGTCGGCCAGGTAGACCTCGCCGTCCTGGACGGCCACCGGGGCGCCGCCGTAGCTCGCGAGGCTGACTTCGCGCCGCCAGCGTTCCTCGCCCGTCGCCGCGTCGAGGGCCAGGAGCGCCTCGTCGCCCGCGGAGATGCCGGTGCGCACGACCGTGAACACCGTCGCGCCCGCGGCCACCGGCGCGATCCCCGGCGCGTCGTCGGCGAGCCGGCGCTGCCAGAGGACGGCGCCCGTGTCGGCGTCGAGCGCCGTGAGGCGCCCGCCGGCCGCCGCGAAGACGCGCCCGCGCGTCGCCGCGAGCAGCCCGCCGGCGCAGGTCTCACCGGGGGTGCCGCGGCTGCTCCAGTCCACCGCGCCGGTGGCGGGGTCGAGCGCGCGGACCTCGGTGCCGCACTCGCCGGCGTCGTCCGCCGCGGAGCTCGCGACGAAGAGCCGGCCGCGGTCCGCCGCGTGGGCGACGGGATACGGGAGCGCCCGCGTCCACGCCGCGGTCAGGGGCGGCTGGAGGCCCGGGGCGGCGTGCGCCGGACCGGCCAGGAGCCCGCCGAGCACCAGCAGGGCCGCCGCGAGGCGGAGCGCGAACGGCGGCACCAGATTGTTGTAGGACCCTGACCGGTGCTTTGCAACGGGTGGGGTTCGTACGTTCGTCCATCTGGGCAAGGGAGGTCGGGTGCCTGACCTTCTCGCCACCTACCGCCTCCAGCTCACCCCGGAGCTGAACTTCGCCGCCGTCCGGGAGCTCGTGCCGTATCTGCGCGACCTGGGCGTCTCCCACCTCTACCTCTCGCCGTCGCTGCAGGCGCGCTCGGGCTCGACCCACGGCTACGACGTCGTGGACCCGACGAAGATCTCCGACAACCTCGGCGGCGAGGCGGCGTTCCGGGAGCTGGCCGGCGCCGGCCTGGGGATCGTCCTCGACATCGTCCCCAACCACATGGGGACCGGCGACGAGAACCGCTGGTGGTCCGATCCCGAGCTGAAGGCGAGGTTCTTCGACGTCGACCCCGAGACCGGCCACTACCGCCGCTTCTTCGACATCGACGACCTCGCCGCGCTGCGCCAGGAGGACGACGAGGTCTTCCGCGTCACCCACGAGAAGGTGCTGGCGCTGGTCGAGGAGGGGCTCGTCGACGGCTTGCGCGTCGACCATCCCGACGGCCTCGCCGACCCCGCCGGCTACCTGCGCAAGCTGCGCGACGCCGGCGCGCGCCACGTGTGGGTGGAGAAGATCCTGCACCCGGGCGAGCCGATGCGCGACTGGCCGGTGGACGGCACGGTCGGCTACGAGTTCCTCAACGACGTCCAGGCGCTGTTCGTCGACCCGGCGGCCGAGGCGCAGCTGACCGAGCTCTGGAGCGAGCTCGACGGCGACGCGCGGCCGTTCGAGGAGGTCGCCCTGGAGGCCCAGATCGAGCAGGCGACGACGACGTTCGCGCGCGAGGTGGCCCGCCTGCGCAACCTGCTGGACGTCCCGGGGATCGCCGACGCGCTTGCGGCGCTGCCGATCTACCGCACCTACGTCGAGCCGTGGAGCGGGCGCGTCGAGCCCGCGGACCGCGCCGCGATCGCGGCCGCCGGCGTGGACGAGGCGCTCGCCCGCGTGCTGGCGCTCGAGGAGCGCGGCCACGACGAGTTCGTCACCCGCTTCCAGCAGACCTCGCCGCCGATCACGGCCAAGGGTGTCGAGGACACCGCCTTCTACCGCTACAACCGGCTGCTGGCGCTCAACGAGGTCGGCGGCGACCCGGCGCGCTTCGGGATCGGCGTCGACGAGTTCCACGCCGCCAACGAGGAGCGGGCCACCCGGTTCCCGTACGGCCTGCTGGTCACCCAGACGCACGACACCAAGCGCTCGGGCGACACCCGCGCCCGGATCGGCGTGCTCTCCGAGCTGCCGGAGGACTGGCGCCACGCCGTCCACCGCTGGCGCGAGATCACCGCCGACCTGCGCGCCCGGCACGGCGACGCGCCCGACGCCAACGAGGAGTACCTGATCTACCAGACGCTCGTGGGCGCGCACCCGATCAGCGCCGAGCGGCTCGGGGAGTACCTGGAGAAGGCGCTGCGCGAGGCCAAGCGCAACACGACTTGGGTCGACCAGGACCACGACTACGAGGGCCGCGTCATCGGCTTCGCCCGGGCGCTGCTGACCCACGAGGCCTTCCAGGCCGACTTCGCGCCGTTCGCCGAGCGCGTGGCCGAGCTGGGCCGCCGCTCCGCGCTGCGCCAGCTGCTGCTCAAGCTGACCGTGCCCGGGCTGCCCGACGTCTACCAGGGCGACGAGCTCGAAGCGCTCGCGCTCGTCGACCCCGACACCCGCCGGCCGGTCGACTGGGCGGCGCGCCGCGAGGCGCTCGACGCGTTGCGCGGCGGCGCGGCGCCGTCGCCGGAGACGATGAAGATGTTCCTCATCCTGCGCGCGCTGGAGCTGCGCGCGCGGCGGCCGGAGTGCTTCGACGAGCGTGGCGGCTACGGCCGGCTGGACGCCGGCCCCGGCGTCTGCGCGTTCACGCGCGGCGACGGCGCGATCGCGGTGGTCGTCCCGGTCCGCGACTGGACGCACGCCACGGTGGCCGGCCTGGAGGGGACCTGGCACGACGTCCTGGCCGGCGCCGACGTCACCCTGGAGCCCGACGCCCCGGTCGCCCGGCTCGTCGGCGAGCACGGCTTCGTGCTGCTCGAGCGGCGCTGAGCCGCACCGCAAGTTCGGTGCGGCGGACGCGTTGTCAGCTGCCATGCGGACTGTTCTGACCGGGCTCCTGTTCGCCCTCCTCCTTCCCGCCGCGGCGCTCGCGGCCCCGCCCACCACCGGCTTCGAGGACCGCGCCGGCGCGTCCTTCACCACCGCGGAAGAGGAGCAGGCGTTCCTGTCCGCCGTCGAGGCGGGCTCCGACCGGGTCGCGCGGACGGTCATCGGCCGCACGAAGCAGGACCGGCCGCTCGACCTCGTGGAGCTCGGCGCGCCCGCGCCGGCGGGCCGCGAGTCGGCCCTCAGGCGCCCGACCGCGCTGCTGATCTGCTCCCAGCACGGCAACGAGCCGGCGGGCCGCGAGGCGTGCCTGAAGCTCCTGCGCGACCTGGCCTTCACCGAGGACCCGAAGCTCGTGGCGCTGCTGCAGCGCACGACGTTCCTGTTCGTCCCCACCGCCAACCCGGACGGCCGCGCGGCCGACACGCGCGAGAACTCGGACGGCGTCGACGTCAACCGCGACCACCTGACGCTCGACACGCCCGAGGCGCGGGCGATGGCGGCGGTGGTGCGCGACTGGCAGCCCGACGTGCTCATCGACCTGCACGAGTACGGCCCCTCGCAGCCGCTGATCTACGACGACTCGGTCCTGTGGCTGTGGCCGCGCAACCTCAACGCCGACCAGCAGGTCCACGACCTGGCGATCGAGATGGGCCGCAGCTACCTGGTCAAGGCCGCCAACGACGCGGGCTACAGCACCGACGAGTACGGCCAGGCCGAGGTGGTCGACAACGACGTCGCCCAGACCGCCGGCGATGGCGACGAGGGCATCCTGCGCAACGCCATGGGCCTGCGCCACGTCCTCGGCATCCTCGTCGAGACCCGCGTGGACGCCGACGTGCGCCAGGACCCGGCCGAGCCGCTGGAGCTCGCCCGCGTCCAGCGCCGCCGCGTGGACAGCCACTCCGCGGTCCTGCAGGGCATGCTGCGCTTCATGGACGAGCGCGGCGCGGAGGCCGCCGGGGTCACCGCAGGCGCGGCGGCGCGCAAGGCGGCCGAGGGGGCCGCCCGGTCGGCGCCGATCTACTTCGGCGGCGCCGACAACGAGGCGCCCGCGCCCGAGGACGTCGTCTCGCCGCCGCCGTGCGGCTACGGGCTGACGGCCGAGCAGGTGGCGCAGCTGCAGCCGCGCCTCGACCTGCACGGCATCCGGGTGGAGCAGCGCGCGGGCGCGCCGTTCGTGGCGCTGGGTCAGATGGCCGAGCCGATCATCCCGCTGCTGCTCGACGCCCGCGGGACGCGCCACGCGGCGGAGGCCACGCCGCTCGACGCGTGCCCGGCGCCCGAGGAGCCGGCCGATCCCACGCCCGCCGATCGCGGCCCGGGGACCA
>DASVQH010000377.1:0-15347 GCA_036389195.1 Solirubrobacteraceae bacterium | reverse complement strand
CCTCGCTGAAGGCCAAGGCCACGTGGGACCGCGCCTACGGCGCCGACACCGTCTACTGGCACGCGCGCGCCCCGCGTGGGGCCAAGGCGCCGCGCTTCGGCCAGATCGTCGCGGTCAAGATCAAGGGCAAGGCGCTGTCGGATCGCCGCCCGAACGACCCGCGGCGCGGCGGCGAGACGCTGTTCCACGTCCAGACGCTGCACCGCGAGGGGGGCGGCCGCATGCGCGCCACGCAGACCAGCCAGGCGTTCTTCCTGCCCAACCAGAGCGCGCGCGACCAGAAGATCACCACCTACCGGCCGCGGAACATGTGCATCGCCAAGGGCGACACGGTGGGCTTCAACACGGTCGGGGGCTACTGGCCGGAGGGCTACCCGAACGGGACGCCGCTGAAGATCTTCGCCAAGCGCCGCAAGTCGCGGTACAAGTGGTTCACCGGCGCCGGGCAGACCAACACCGGCGCGGTGTTCAGCGGGCGCACGCAGCGCCGGCGCGAGCTGCTCATGCAGATCAAGCTCGGGACGGGGCGCGACGCGCCGGCGTGCCGCCGCTCGCGCCGCCGGGCGACGGCGCAGGCCAGCGCCGTGCGGACCTTCGGCTCCGACCTCAGCCGCCCGGCCCTCGTCAACAAGGCCTACGGCTCGGACACGTCGTTCTGGCAGCCGCGCGGCTCCGCGCCCAGCACCGAGGTCCCCGAGGACGGCGAGATCAAGGCGGTCCGGCTGCGGGGCTTCGCGCAGTCCGACACGCCGCCCGGCGTCACGAGCGGCGGGGGCGAGACGGTGTTCCGCTTCAACATCCTCACGCCGCAGCGTGACGGCAACGTGAGGCTGCGCAAGATCAGCGGCCCGTTCGACGTCCCCAACCGCACGGTGGCCAACCAGGACACCGTCACCGAGTACCAGCTGAGCGGCTTCTGCGTCCGCGCCGGCGAGCTCATCGGCGTGGACACGATCGGCGGCTACGAGCGGACCAAGTACCCGAACGGCACGCCGTTCCAGATCTTCGCGCGGCTGCCGGGCTCGACCGTCTCGCGGTTCACCGGGCCGCGAGGGGAGGGGACCGTCTTCTCGCCGGCCGGCGGCGTGCGGGAGGACATCCCCGACACCGAGCTGCTCATGCAGATGACGCTCGCCACGGGGGCCGAGCGCAGCCCGGAGTGCCTGGCGTCGCCGCCGCCGCCGATCCCGCCCACGGGCGGCGGCGATGGCACGGGCGGCGGCGATGGCACGGGCGGCACCGGCGGCACCGGCGGCGGCGACACGCCGCCGCCGGCCGCGGACCCCGCCGCCCGGTTCCCGGACGGGGCCCGGTTCTCGCGGATGAGCCGCCGCGGCGTCGTCTCGATCGCGATCCTCTGCCCCGAGTCGGCGGACTGCGGCGGGAAGCTGTCGCTGCGGGCCGGCGGCAAGCGGGTGGGCTCCAAGCGCTTCTCGATCGCCGCGGGCAAGACGGAGCGCGTGCGCGTCAAGCTCACGAAGTCCGCCCGGCGGCGGCTGAAGCGCAAGGGCCGCCTGAAGGCCGTGGCGACCGTCCGTACGAGCGACGGCGCGACGGCCGCCCGCCGCACGGTGCGGCTGCGGCCCCGGCGCCGCTGACGCCGGGGCCCGCCGCGGGCCGAGCCCCTACTTGATGAAGAGGATCTCGGAGTACTTCGGGAGCGGCCAGAGCGTGTCGGGGACGACGCGCTCGAGCCGGTCGGCGACCTCGCGGACGTTGTCCATCGCCGGCACGACCGTGTCGCGCACGTAGAGCGCGCCCTCGATGACGGCGCAGTCCTCCGGGTGCTCGACGTTGGCCTTCTCGAGCTCGAGGATCCGCACGACGAACTGGTCGACGAGCGCGGTGAGCTCCTCGGTGAGCGTCGTGACGCCCGCGCCGCCGCCGGCCGCGGCGAGCTCGGCGAGGTAGCGCACCGCCGCCGGCAGGAGCATGGTCCGGGCGATCGAGGCCTGCGTCTCCGCCTCGATGTTGAGCTTCGCGCTGTACTGCTCGACCAGGACCTCGTAGCGCGCCTCGAGCTCGCGCTCGGAGAGCACGGAGTAGGTCTCGAAGACCTCGACGGTCTGCGGGTTCACGAGCCAGGGCAGCGCCTCCGGCGTGGTCCGCAGGTTCGCGAGCCCCCGCGCCTCGGCCTCGGCGTGCCACTCCGCGGAGTAGTTGTCGCCCGAGAAGACGACCGCCTTGTTGGCCGAGTAGCTGTCCTTGACGACGCCGAGCACCGCCGCGGCGATGTCCTCGCCGGCCGCCACGCGCGCCTGGAGCTGGTCGGCGAGCGCGTCGATCGCCTGCGCCGCGATCGTGTTGAGCACGGCGTTGGGGAACCCGAGCGACGCGGTCGAGCCCAGCGCGCGGAACTCGAACTTGTTGCCGGTGAAGGCGAACGGCGAGGTCCGGTTGCGGTCGCCGCCGTGCTTGGGCAGGCGGGGCAGCACCGACGCGCCGAGGCCGAGGTAGGCCTGCGGCGTCGCCGCGTCGCCCGAGCCGCTCTCGATCGCGTTGAACGCCTTCTCCAGCTCGGCGCCCAGGAAGATCGAGATGATCGCCGGCGGCGCCTCGTTGGCCCCGAGCCGGTGGTCCTGGCCGGGGGAGGCGATCGACGCCCGCAGCAGCGCCTGGTGCTTGTTGACCGCGGCGATGACCGCGGAGCAGAAGAACAGGAACTGGAGGTTCTCGTGCGGCGTGGCGCCCGGCTCGAGCAGGTTGACGCCGGTGTCGGTGCCCATCGACCAGTTGTTGTGCTTGCCCGAGCCGTTGACGCCGGCGAACGGCTTCTCGTGCAGCAGGCAGACGAGGCCGTAGCGGCGCGCGACGTTCTGCAGCACCTGCATCACGAGCTGCTGGTGGTCGGCGCCCACGTTGGAGTTCTCGTACACCGGCGCGATCTCGTACTGCGCGGGCGCGACCTCGTTGTGGCGGGTCTTGATCGGCACGCCGAGCTTGGCCAGCTCGCGCTCGGACTCGAGCATGAAGGCCAGCACCCGCTCGGGGATCGAGCCGAAGTAGTGGTCGTCGAGCTCGTGGCCCTTGGGCGGCTTGGCGCCGAACAGCGTGCGCCCGGTGTTGATGAGGTCGGGCCGCTCGAAGTAGAACTGCTCGTCGATCAGGAAGTACTCCTGCTCGGGGCCGACCGTCGTGAAGACCTTCTCCGCCCGCGAGGCCGGATCGAGCAGCTTGATCGCGCGCAGCGCCGACTTCGACAGCGCGTCCATCGAGCGCAGCAGCGGGATCTTGTGGTCGAGCGCCTCGCCCGTCCAGGAGGCGAACGCCGTCGGGATGCACAGCAGCGCCCCGTTGGGGTTCTCGAGGATGAACGCCGGCGACGTCGGGTCCCACGCCGTGTAGCCGCGCGCCTCGAAGGTCGCGCGGATGCCGCCGGTGGGGAACGACGAGGCGTCGGGCTCGCCCTGGATGAGCTCCTTGCCGGAGAACTCGGCGATCGCCGTGCCGTCGCCGGCCGGCATGTAGAAGGAGTCGTGCTTCTCGGCGGTCGAGCCCGTGAGGGGCTGGAACCAGTGCGTGAAGTGCGTCGCGCCGCGCTCGAGCGCCCACTCGCGCATGGCGGTGGCGACGGCGTCGGCGAGCCCGGGCTCCAGGGCGCCGCCGTCGGCCAGCGTGGCCTGCAGGTCGCGGTAGACCTGCTTGGGGAGCCGCTGGCGCTGCACCGCCTCGGAGAACACGTTGGCCCCGAAGACCTGGTTGGCGGGCACGGTGAGATCGGGCGCGCCGAGCGCGCCGCCGTTGGGGCTCCACTGGGCGGCGGTGACGTTCTGGGTCCGGGAACGGGGCATGTCGGTCTCCGAGTCCTCCTGGTCTGAGGTCTGCTGGGGGTGAGCGGAGCCAGACTAGGACGGCGCGCCCGCGCGCGAGTTGTCCACGTGTCCAAAGATGCCGCGGCGCGGTTCGCCCTCCGGTCGGCAGCCGACCAGGTGGCGAATCCGGCCCGCCGATGTTTCGACAGCGGGACAAAGAACGGCCGCCGCCGCGCGCCGACACTGCTCATCACCCCAATCGAGGAGGAATCGATGAGTCGTTCCCGCCTGGCGCGGGGTGCCCTCCTGGGCGCCGCCGCCTCGCTCGCCATACCCGCCGTCGCGTCCGCGCAGGATCAGGTCGATCCGCAGACGGCGATCCCCAAGCTGGTCTCGGAGCTCAACTCGACGTGGATCGTCGTGGCGGCCGTGCTCGTGATGTTCATGCAGGCCGGCTTCCTGTTCCTGGAGATCGGCTTCTCGCGCGGCAAGAACGTCGGCTCCGGCGTGGCCAAGATCATCGCCAACTTCTCCATCGCGACGCTCGTGTGGTGGGCGGTCGGCTTCGGCGTGGCCTTCGGCGGCGCCGGCTGGCTGGCCGGCGACACCGGCTTCTTCGTCCAGATCGGGTCGAACATCTCCCAGGACTCGCTGATCCCGGGGCCGTTCTCCGGCGACGGCGCCGCGTTCATGCTCTTCCAGTTCATGTTCTGCGCCGTCTCCCTGGCCATCGTGTGGGGGACGACGCTGGAGCGCATCAAGTTCGTCGCCTACGTCGTGTTCGCGATCGTCTTCGCGGCCGTGATCTACCCGCTGATCGCCCACTGGGGCTTCGGCGGCGGGCTGTTCGCCAAGATCGGCTCGGGCGCCCAGGACTTCGCGGGCTCCTCGGTCGTCCACCTCACCGGCGCCACCGCGGCCCTCGCCGCGCTGCTGCTGCTCGGGCCGCGCAAGGGCAAGTACGGCCCGGACGGGCGCCCGCGCGGCATCCCGGGGCACTCGATGCCGATCTTCGGCCTCGGCGTGCTGATCCTGTGGCTGGGCTGGTTCGGCTTCAACGCGGGCTCGACGCTCGGGACGGACGGCTCGCGCTTCGCCGAGGTGGCGATGGTCACGCAGCTCGGCGCCGCCGGCGGCGTGGTCTCTGCCTCGCTGCTGATCTGGCTGCTGACCAAGAAGCTCGACGTCGGCATGTCGGGCAACGGCGCCATCGCCGGGCTCGTGGCCATCACCGCGCCCTCGGGCTACGTCGAGCTGTGGGCGGCCCCGATCATCGGCCTCGTGGCCGGGGTGATCGTCGTCGTCGGCGTGCTGGCCATCGACAAGAAGCTCGACGACCCGGTCGGCGCGCTGTCCGCCCACGGGCTCGCGGGCATCTGGGGCACGCTGGCCTGCGGGCTGTTCACCTCCAAGCGCCTGGCCGAGACGGTCGGCGTCGGCAAGGCCGGGCTCTTCCAGGGCGGCGGCTTCGAGCAGCTGGGCGTGCAGGCGGCCGCCGTCGCGATCACCTTCGTGACCGTGCTGGTGCTCTCGCTCATCACCTTCGCGGCGATCAAGGCGGTCTTCGGGCTGCGGGTCTCCGACGAGGACGAGGAAGCCGGACTGGACATCGCCGAGCACGGCATGTACGGGTATCCGGAGCAGTTCATCCCCGCTCCCGAGCTGGTCGGCTACGTTCCCTCGGGCACCCCCCCGGCACGGCAGCAGACGGGCGTGCGGGGGACCGCCACGGCAAAGGAGATCCCCGCATGAAGAAGGTCGAAGCGTTCATCCGCCACGAGGCGTTCGAGCCCATCCGCACGGACCTCCTGAGCCTGGGCTTCCCCTCGCTCTCGATCTCCGAGGTGAAGGGCTCCGGCCGCCAGAAGGGCATCACCGAGCGCTACCGCGGGGCGGAGCTGACCAACTACCTCCGCCCCAAGGTCAAGCTCGAGTGCGTGGTGGCCTCCAACGACGTCCAGACCGTCGTGGACACGATCCTCCGCCACGCGCGGACCGGCTCGATCGGCGACGGCAAGGTGTTCGTCATGCCGGTCGAGGAGGCCTACCGGATCCGCACCGGCGAGTCCGGCGAGGAGACCCTCCAGGCCCACCCGGACGCCGCCGCGGCGGCGTGATCGCCCGACGTCCCTCTCCCCCCAGGTGGCGATGACCGCACGGACATACGAGGACCGGCCCCCGGCCACGATCGTCGAGCGCCTGCGCTCGGTGCATCTGCTGATGGTCGACGCCGTCCTGGGGGGAGAGGGGCTCGAGCGGGTCGCGCAGCTGGCGGCCCGCTCGGCCGGCGGGCCGGTGGCGATCGTCATCCCGCGGCTCGGGGCGGCGGTCTGCTCGAGCGCCGACGCCGACGTGACGGCGCTGCGCCGCTACGTCGGCGAGCGGGTGCGCGACCGGCCGGCGCCCGTGCCGGCCGGCGTGAGCATCGAGGTCCCGATCCGCTCGGGCGACGAGCCGATCGGCGCCGTGATGCTGCTGGGGGTCGAGGGCACCGCCGGCCATCCGGATGCCGCCGAGTTCCTGCACCTGGCCGCGGTGGCTTCGCTCACCGAGGTGGCGATCGACGCGGCCCGCGAGGAGGTCGAGCAGAACCTGCGCGGCTCCTTCCTGGAGGAGCTGCGCTCGCGGTCGGACTTCGAGCCCTCCGAGATCGTGCGCCGCGCGGCGCGGCTGGGCTGCGACCTCGGCCGCGGCGCGGTGGTGCTGTGCGCCGAGCTGACGACGGACCGTCCGCGCCACGTCGTCGCCACGATCGCCGGCGAGCACCCCGGCGCGCTGGCCCAGCACATGGAGGGCCGCGTGTACGCGGTCCTGCCGGCGGCCGGCGGCGACGGCGCCCCCGAGGCGACCCTCGGCGCCGCGCGCCGGCTGGCGACGCGCCTGCAGCGCCACGGGGTCGTCGGCCTGTCGTCGTTCTACTCCGACCCGGCCGAGCTCGGCCGCGCGATCCAGGAGGCCGAGCTCGTCCTCGACGTCCTGCGCCGCTCCGACGGCGGCGCCGGCGGCCCGATCCCCGAGGACATCGGCACGGGGACCTACCGGCTGCTGTTCCGCGTCCTGGCGTCGCACCCGGAGGAGGTCCGCTCGTTCTACGAGGACACCGTCGCCGCGCTCGTGAAGTACGACGACCAGTACGCGACGGACCTCGTCGGCACGCTCGAGGCCTACCTGGAACAGAACTGCAACATGAACGCGACGGCCGCGGCCATCTACGCGCACCGTCACACGGTGGCCTACCGCCTGGAGCGCGTGAAGGAGCTCTCGGGGCTCGACCCGCTGCAGTCCGAGGACCGCGAGCGGCTGGGCCTGGGGCTGAAGGCGTACCGGATCATCGCGCCGCGGCTGCCGAAGTAGGCGGCCCGCCCGGCGCGATCACGGGACGATGTGACGGGCCACGACGTCCGGCTGCTCGAGCTGGACGAAGTGCCCGGCGCCGGGGACGACGATCGCACCGTCGGCTCGGCGCGCGAGGTCGGCCAGGACGGCGCCGTCGTCGGCGCCGTGCAGGTAGGCGTCGGGCGTCAGGGCGTCGCGGACGTCCGACGGGCGGATCCGGTGCAGCGCGCGGTAGTAGGCGAGCGCCGCGGAGCGGTGGGCGTTCGTCGGCCAGGCCGCCCGGAGGTGCTCCAGGTCCTGCGCCGGGTCGTAGCCGGGCGACCAGGTGCGCCACAGCGCGGGGGCGAGCCAGTCGAGGGAGCGCTCGGAGAGGACCGGCACCTGCTGGAAGGCCATGTACCACGAACGCGGCACCTGCCGGACGGCGAGCAGCGGCGTGACGCGCAGGAGCACCGCGGGGGGCGGGACGGCGATCGTCACGATCCGGTCGAAGGCACCCGGGTCCACGAGGTAGGCCGCGGCGGCGCCCCAGTCGTGGCCGACCAGCACCACCGGCTCGCCTCCGTGCGCCAGCGCGCGGCGCAGCGCGACGGCGTCGGCGGCGAGCGATCGCACCGAGTAGTCGTCCGCCAGCGACGTGGGCGCGTAGCCGCGCTGGAACGGAGCGACGACGCGGTGGCCGCGCTCGGCCAGCAGCGGAGCCACGTACCGCCACGTCCACGCCGTGTCGGGGTAGCCGTGCAGGCACAGGACGAGCGGCCCGCGCGACGGCCCCCATTCCAGCGTCCCGAAGGTCAGGTCGTTGGCTTCGACGAAGCCCGTCCGCGCGTCCATCCCCACCGGCTGCCCCGGATCCGCCGGCTCCATGTCCCCGGTTGACCTCCGCGCGGCGGATCGAGGAGGATCGCCCGCATGGTCGACCCCGACGCGGTCAAGGCCGAGCAGCGGGCGTTCTACGCCGGCGGCGACTACTCGTGGCTGTCGCGCTGGTTCATGCCCGCCGCCGAGGATCTGGTGGCGGCGGCGGGCGTCGGCCCCGGCGACCGGGTGCTCGACGTCGCGGCGGGCGACGGCAACGTCGCGGTCGCGGCGGCGCGCCGCGGCGCGCGCGTCACCGCCGTCGATCTGACGCCGGAGCAGGTCGAGGCCGGCCGCGCCCGCACCGAGGCCGAGGGCCTCGCCGTCACGTGGGTCACCGGCGACGCCGAGGCGCTGCCCGTGCTCGACGCGAGCTTCGAGCACGTCCTGTCGGCGTTCGGCGTGATGTACGCGCCGCGGCCCGAGGTCGCGGCCGCCGAGCTGTTCCGGGCGGTGGCGCCGGGCGGGACCGTCGGCGTGGTGGCCTGGCCGCCGGGCGGCTTCAACGCGCGCCTCTACGAGGCCGCGGCGCCGTTCCTCTCCGCGGACGAGGAGGGGCGCGAAGACGGCGACGCCGCCCCCTCGCCCGAGGACTGGGGGGACGCGCTCACGGTGCGCCGGCTGCTGGCGGCGGACGGCGCCGGCGTGGAGGTGGTCACGGGCGTCGTCTCGCGCCAGGCCGCGTCCGCGGCGGCGTTCTGGCGCGAGGCGGCCGCGAACGTCCCGGTCTTGCAGGCGATGCGCGGGATGCTCTCCGACGCCGACTTCGCGGCGTTCGGCGAGGCCTACCAGCGGATCACCGCCGAGTGCGCGCGGCGCGACGGCGACGGCATCCGCCTCGACATCACGTACACCCGCGCGCTCGCCCGCCGCTGACGATCGCGCCTACGGGCGGCATCAGCGGGTGCGCGCCAGTCCTACCCCGCCGCGCGCCGGGTGCGACCGCCGGTGCCTAGCCTGCGGGCGATGAACACGCTCCAGATCGCCGGGGTCGAAGTGCCGCGCGTCGGCCTCGGCACCAACCGGTTGACGCCCAGCGACGAGCACGTCGCCTTCGTGCGCGAGGCCGTCGCGGCCGGCGTGCGCCACATCGACACCGCCCACCTCTACACCGGCGGCGACAGCGAGCGGGCCCTCGGCGCCGCCGCCGCCGCCTCTGCCGACGGCGTCCTGGTCGCCACCAAGGGCGGCTACGGCGGCGCCGGCCAGGGCCGCCCCGAGGTCCTGCACGCCCAGATCGAGCAGAGCCTGCGGGCGCTGCGCGTGGAGGCGATCGGGCTCTACTACCTGCACCGGGTGGACCCCGAGACGCCGCTCGAGGAGAGCCTGGGCGCGATCCGCGAGCACGTCGATCGGGGCGAGATCCGCCACGTCGGGGTCTCCGCGGTCGGCGTGGAGGAGATCGAGCGGGCGCGCGAGGTCGTGCCGATCGCCGCCGTGCAGAACGAGTACAGCCTCGGCGAGCGCGGCCACGACGACGTCGTCGACCACTGCGCCCGGGAGGGCATCGTCTTCGTCCCGTACTTCCCCGTCCGCGGGGGCGCCGGCCCGGCGGTCGACTCAGTCGCCGCCCGCCACGGCGTCAGCGCCAACGCCGTCAAGCTCGCGTGGCTGCTGCATCGCTCGCCGACGGTGCTGCCGATCCCCGGCACGCTGTCGATCGCGCACCTGCGCGAGAACCTGGCCGCGCTCGACCTCGCGCTCGACGCCGAGGATCTCGCGGCGCTCGCCTAGCCCGCGGCGTCGAGGCGCGCGGCGATGGCCAGCGCGGCGCGCTCCTGCGCGGCGTAGGCGGCGCGCAGGTCCGGCGAAGCCGCCATGCCCGCGCCGCCCAGCGGCAGCGGGTGCTCGACCAGGAGCGCCCGTACCGCGGTGCCCAGCGCCTCGCCGCCGACGGCATCCGCGAGCCGGCCGAGGGCGTCGGCCCGCACCCGCGCGCCCTCGACGAACGACGCCACGATCGTCTCCTCGCTCAGCGGCGCGCCGCCGAACACGCGGGCGTGCAGCACCGCCGGGTTGACGCCGTGGGGCCGGACGAGCGTGCGCCGCTCGGCGGCCGAGAGGCCCGCCGCCCCGGCCAGGTGGTCAATCGCCGCGGTTATCCCCTGGGCGTCCACGGGCAACGAGGCCCTGATCGCCGGCGGCAGCGCCGGCAGCAGGGCCTCGTGGCGGGCCGCCGCGGCGGCCAGGAGCGCCTCGACGCGGGACCGGTGCGGCACGGGCATCCCCGTCCACCCTAGGCCCCGGGGCGCCGGGGTCAGACGACGATGGCCCGCCGCGCGATCCGCCACGCCCCGATCAGCAGCGGCAGCACCATCCACAGCGCGAGCGACGTGCCGACCTGCGCCCACTGCCGTCCGCTCAGGACCTCCTCCAGCAACGGAGCCAGCGAGAGCCGGGTGTCGACCCACGGGGCGACGTCGCCGAAGAAGGACAGCGACACGATCCCCGAGACGGCGATCGGCAGGGCGAAGAGCGCGACCAGGGCGGGCGCCGAGGCGAGCACGACCATGCCGAAGGCCACGCCGGTGAGCATCCCGCCGCCGATGTAGACGACCGACTGGGCGATCAGGGTGCCGGCGCCCGACCATGTGCCGTCGGCGCCCGGGGCGGCGGCGAGCACGCCGGCGGCGACCGACGCGATGCTGACGGCCAGCACCGCGAGCGCGAGCAGCAGCGCTGCGGCGAGCTTGGCGGCCACCACGCGCGAGCGCTGCGGCACGAGCGCGAACGTGATCATGGCGGTGCGCTGGGACCACTCGGAGGTGACGAGCAGGATCCCGGCGACCGGGAGCAGGACGGCCGCGGGCTTCAGGCCGACGGAGAGGACCTCGGCGAAGGTGTGCTGGGCGGCGTCGCCGGTGAGCAGGCGGACGGCGACCACGATCGCGGTGAGCACGACCGTGGCCACCTGCATCCAGAAGCCGGCGCGGGTGTCGACGATCTTGCGCAGCTCGACGCCGACGAGGCGGCCGAGGCCGGGGCGCGCGTGGACGCCGGTGGTGTCGGCCGGGACCGGCGCGACGAGCGGGGCGGTGCGGGTGGCGATGGTGCTCATGACTCAGACTCCTGCCGGCTCGGGGTGGGTGGACTCGGCGGTCAGCTCGAAGAACAGGCGCTCGAGCCCGGCGCCTTCGGCGGGGGCCAACCGCTGCAGCACGACGCCGCCGTCGAACGCCGCGCGGGCGACGACCTCGGGCTCCGCGTCGACCAGCCGCGGGCCGCCGTCGCCGGGGTGGACGGCCAGGCCGGCGCGCCGCAGCGCGGCGTCGAGGCCGGCGACGTCGGCGGCCTCGACCAGCGTGCCGGTCGTGGCCAGCAGCTCGTCGCGGCTGCCCTGGGCCTGGATCCGCCCGCCGCCGATGATGATCATGCGGTCGGCGACGGCCTCCACCTCGGCCAGCAGGTGGGAGGACAGCAGCACGGTCCCGCCGCGGTCGGCGAAGCCGCGCAGCAGGCCGCGCATCCAGCGCATGCCCTCGGGGTCGAGCCCGTTGGCGGGCTCGTCGAGGATCAGGACCTCGGGCTCGCCGAGCAGCGCGTGGGCGAGACCGAGGCGCTGGCGCATGCCCAGCGAGTACTGGCCGACCCGCCGGCGGGCCGCCGCGGCGTCGAGGCCGACCCGCTCGAGCAGCGCGTCGACCCGCGCCGCCGGCACGCCCATCGTCCGCGCGGAGAGGGCGAGCGCCTCGCGGCCGCGGCGCCCGTCGTGCTGTGCCGCGGCGTCGAGCAGGATGCCGACGCGGCGGCCCGGGTTCGGCAGGTCGCGGTAACGGCCGCCGAGGACGCGCGCCTCGCCGCCGTCGGGCTCGGCCAGGCCGGCGAGCATCCGCAGCGTCGTGGTCTTGCCGGCCCCGTTGGGGCCGAGGAAGCCGGTGATGGTGCCCGGCTCGCAGCGGAACGTCACGTCGGAGACGACCGTCCGGCCGCCGAGCTGCTTGGTGAGGTGCTGGGCTTCGATCATGACCGCAGCCTCGCTCTCCACGCGGGCCGCGACCACGGTCCGGGGGCTGGATCTGCCGGGTCCCGCGACGGGGGCAGGACCCGACTTTGGTAGGGGGCCGCGACCCCGGCGCTCGCCTAGCCTTCGGCGGCGATGGCACGCGCGCTGACCCACGCACTGTCGGACCGGTTGCGCGGCGCCCTGCCGCCCGTGGTCGACGAGGACCCCTCGGCGAGCTCCGCGCGCCGCCGCCGGGTCGTCGACGCGGCGATGTACTTCGTCGCGTTCGCGATCAGCACCGTGAACCTGATCGACACCTGGGAGCTGCACGCGCCGTGGCTGCGCCCGGTGGCGGTCCTGAGCGTGGGGGCGACGGTCGGCGCGCTGCGCTGGCGGCGGTCGCATCCCGGCGCGGTGGGGATCTTCGTCGCGGCGATCTCGGTCGTGCTCGCCCCGACGCCGTTCGTCGCCATGTTCAACGCGGCGATCCGCGCGCGCGGGCGGGACCTGGCCGTCGTCGCGGTGCTCACGCTCGTGACCTGCTTCTCGAACCCGCTGCTGTACCGCGGGCCGCAGAGCCTGACGCTGGAGTTCGGGGCCGGGCTCTTCCTGGCCGGCGCCGCGATCGGGTGGGGGCTGTTCGTGCGGGCGCGCCGCGCGCTCGTGCGGTCGCTGCACCAGCAGGCCGAGCGCGCCGGCGTGGAGGCCCGCGCGGCCGAGCGCCGGCGGATCGCCCGCGAGATGCACGACGTGCTGGCCCACCGCCTCTCGCTGCTCTCCGTCCACGCGGGCGCGCTGGAGTTCCATCGCGACGCCTCGCCCGAGGAGGTCGCCGCGGCGGCGGCGGTGATCCGCGAGAGCGCCCGCGCCGCCCTCGAGGAGCTGCGCGGCGTGATCGGCGTGCTGCGCGAGGACGGCGGCGAGAGCCTCACCGACCCGCCGCAGCCGACGCTCGCCGACATCCCGGCGCTCGTCGCGGAGTCGCGGGCGGCGGGGATGCGGATCACCGCGCGGATCGACCTCGGTGACGCGGCCGCGACGACGACCGCGGCGGCCGGCCGCACCGCCTACCGGATCGTGCAGGAGGCGCTGACCAACGCCCGCAAGCACGCGCCCGGAGCGGCGGTGACGCTGAGCGTGGAGGCGCCCGACGGCGACCTGCGCGTCGAGGTCCGCAGCCTCGCCCCCGTGGCCGTCGCCGCGGGCGCGCCCCTCCCCGGGGCTCAGACCGGGCTGATCGGGCTCGCCGAGCGCGTCACGCTGGCCGGCGGCGAGCTGGAGTCCGGCGTCGATCCCGAGGGGGCGTTCGTGCTGCGCGCCCGGCTGCCGCGATGATCCGCGTCCTGCTCGTCGACGACGACGCGCTGGTCCGCTCGGGGCTGCGGATGATGCTCGCCGGCGCCCCGGGCGTCGAGGTGGTGGGCGAGGCCGCCGACGGGCGCGCCGTGCTCGGCGCGGTCGACCTGCACCGGCCCGACGTCGTCCTGATGGACATCCGGATGCCCCAGCTCGACGGGATCGCCGCCACGCGCCTGCTCCGCGCCCAGCCGCACCCGCCCGCCGTCATCGTCCTCACGACGTTCGACGCTGACGAGCTCGTCCTGCGCGCGCTGCAGGCCGGCGCCGCCGGCTTCCTGCTCAAGGACACCCCGCCGGCGGAGATCGTGCGGGCGATCGAGCTGGTCCACGCCGGCGAGGGCATGCTCTCGCCGGCCGTGACCCGCCGCCTGATCGCGATGGTGGCCGGCGACTCCGACGCGGGCGCCCGCTCCGACGCCGCTCGCGCGCGGCTCGCGACGCTCAGCCCGCGCGAGCGCGACGTCGCCCTCGCCGTCGGCCGCGGGCAGGGCAACGCCGACATCGCCGCCGCGCTGCACCTGTCGGTCCCGACGGTCAAGGGCCACGTCTCCCGGCTCCTCGACAAGCTCGACGTCGAGAACCGGGTGCAGATCGCCCTGCTCGTGCAGGAGGCGGGGGAGCGCTGAGCCGCGGCCGCGCTCAGGTGCCGCAGAAGGTGCGGAACGCGGCGGCGAAGCTCTCCGGCGCCGGCTCGGCGTGGCGCTCGAAGCCGGGGCGCGCCTCGAACGGCCGGCTCACGGCCTCGACGAGGCGCTCGAACGGCTCGAGGTCGCCGGCGGTGGCGGCGGCCAGCGCCTCCTCGACGAGGTGGTTGCGCGCGATGTACACCGGGTTGACGCGGTCCATCGCGTCGGCGTCGGGCCCCTCGGCGAGCCAGCGGTCCGCCCAGGCGTCGAAGGCGGCGCGGTCGAGGAAGATCGCGTGGGCCGGGCCGCGGTCGCCGCGGGCGGCCGACGACAGCGCGCGGAAGCCCTCGGTGTAGTCGATGCGCTGCTCGCGCAGCAGCGTGAGGAGGTCGGTGACCAGCGCGCCGTCGGCGGCGGCGACGCCCAGCTTCGCGCGCATGCCGTCCGCCCAGGCGGCGGCGAAGCGCTCGCCGAAGGAGCGCAGCAGCTCGGTCGCGGCCGCCACCGCGGCGTCCGTGTCGTCGTCGATCAGCGGCAGCAGCGCCTCGGCGAGGCGCGCGAGGTTCCAGGCGGCGATGCTCGGCTGGTTGCCGTAGGCGTAGCGGCCGGTGTGGTCGATCGAGCTGTAAACCGTGGCGGGGTCGAAGACCTCCATGAACGCGCAGGGGCCGTAGTCGATCGTCTCGCCGGAGATCGCCATGTTGTCGGTGTTCATCACGCCGTGGATGAAGCCGACCAGCATCCAGCGGGCGACGAGCGCGGCCTGCGCGTCGAGCACGCGCTCGAAGAACGCGAGGTAGGGGCTCTCCGCGGCGGCCGCCTCGGGGTGATGGCGGGCGATCGCGTAGTCGGCGAGGCGGCGCAGGAGCGCGGGATCCTGGCGGGCCGCGGCGTACTCGAACGTGCCGACGCGCAGGTGGCTCGCGGCGACGCGGGTCAGGACGGCGCCCGGCAGCAGCGTCTCGCGGACGACGTCGTCGCCCGTCGCCACCACGGCCAGCGCGCGCGTGGTGGGGATCCCCAGCGCGTGCATCGCCTCGCCGATCACGTACTCGCGCAGCATCGGGCCGATCGCGGCCTTGCCGTCGCCGCCGCGGGCGAACGGCGTGCGGCCCGACCCCTTGAGGTGCAGGTCGCGGCGGTGGCCGTGCGCGTCGACCACCTCGCCGAGCAGCAGCGCCCGGCCGTCGCCGAGTCGCGGCGAGTAGCCGCCGAACTGGTGGCCGGCGTACGCCATGGCGATCGGCGTCGCGCCCTCGGGCACGGCGTTGCCGGCCAGCACCGCGACGCCGTCGGGCTCGCGCAGCGCGTCCGGGTCGGCGCCGAGCTCGCGCGCCAGCTCCTCGTTGAGCGCCAGCAGCCGCGGCGCGGACGCGGGCGCGGCCCGCCACGGCTCGTAGAGGCCGGTCAGGTCACGCGCGTAGGTGTTCTCCAGCGCGAACAGCGGGGCAGTGACGCTCATCGCTCCGAGGG
>DASVQH010000376.1:0-5732 GCA_036389195.1 Solirubrobacteraceae bacterium | reverse complement strand
CGCCGGGCGCGGCGCAGGCGCGGTCGGTCAAGCCGAAGGTCAGCCGGGTGTCGGGCGTGCCGCACAACGCCCTGGCCGGCGACACCGTGCGGGTCAAGGTGCGCCTGACCGGGCTGCCCAAGCGGCGCAGCCGGGCGGCGTGGGTGACGCTGAGCCTGCGCGCGCGACCCGACGCCCCGAGCGTCCGCCTGCGCAGCCGCAAGGTGCGGCGCACGCAGCGCTCGCGGCGGCGCACGCTGAAGGTCCGCGTCGTGCTGCCGTCCGACACGGCGAGCGGCGGCTACACCCTGCGCGTCTGCGTGCGCACGAGCAGCCGGCGCAAGGGCAGCTGCCGCGGGCGGCGGCTGTTCATCCGCGCGCGCGTGCCCGCGGGGTCGCCGGCCAACCCGAACCCGCCCGGCCCGCCGGCGCCGCTGCCGCCCGGCCCGCCCGACCAGCCGGGCCCGCCGCCGGCCGACGACTCCGGCCACAGCCTGCGCGCCCCGGTCACCGGCGAGCGCTTCTACTTCGTGATGGCCGACCGCTTCGAGAACGGGGACGAGGCCAACGACGACGGCGGCCTGCCGCCCGGCACCGGCGAGGGCCAGTCCGGCCACGACCCGACCCAGAAGGGCTTCTACCACGGCGGCGACCTCGCCGGCCTGCTCGAGCAGATCGACTACATCCACGACCTCGGCACGACCGCGATCTGGCTCACGCCGAGCTTCAAGAACAAGGCGGTCCAGCCCGAGGACAAGTCGGCCGGCTACCACGGCTACTGGATCACCGACTTCACCCAGATCGATCCCCACCTGGGCACGAACGCCGAGCTGCAGGCGCTCGTCGACGCCGCCCACGCGCGCGGGATGAAGCTGTACTTCGACATCATCACCAACCACACCGCCGACGTCATCCAGTACGACGAGGGCGCGCGGACCGGCTACGTCGGAAAGGACGCGCGGCCGTACACGGAGGCCGGGACGGAGAACCCGTTCGACGACCGCGACTTCGCCGGCACGGACGCGTTCCCCGCGCTCGACCCGGACACGAGCTTCCCCTACCACCCGTTCACCCCGGCGGGCGGCGAGGACCTCAAGGTCCCGGCGTGGCTCAACGACGTGACCGCCTACCACAACCGCGGCAACACGACGTTCACCGGCGAGGACTCGCAGTACGGCGACTTCTTCGGGCTCGACGACCTGTTCACCGAGCAGCCGCGGGTCGTGCAGGGGATGACCGACATCTACAAGGCGTGGATCCGCGACTTCGGGATCGACGGCTTCCGCATCGACACGATGAAGCACGTCGACGACGCGTTCTGGCAGAAGTTCGCCCCGGCGATCCTCCGGTACGCGCACGAGCAGGGCAAGCCCGAGTTCTTCCTCTTCGGCGAGGTGTTCGACACGTCCAAGAGCTTCACGTCGCACTTCACGACCCACGACCAGGTGCAGGCGGTCCTGGACTTCCCGTTCCAGGAGGCGGCGCGCAGCTTCGCCTCGCGCGGGAACGCCGCCGACGAGCTGCGCAGCTTCTTCGCCGGCGACGACTGGTACACCGACGCGGACTCGAACGCCTACCAGCTGCCGACGTTCCTCGGCAACCACGACATGGGGCGCATCGGGAACTTCCTGCGCTCGGACAACGGCGGCGCGGACGACGCGGAGATCCTCGCGCGCGACCGCCTCGCCCACGAGCTCATGTACTTCGCGCGCGGCAACCCGGTCGTCTACTACGGCGACGAGCAGGGCTTCGTCGGCGACGGCGGCGACCAGGACGCCCGCCAGGACATGTTCCCGAGCCAGGTGGCGTCCTACAACGACGACGACCTGATCGGCACCGACGCGACGACGGCGGACGCGAACTTCGACCGCTCGCACCCGGTGTACGAGTCGATCGCCCGGCTCGCGCAGGTCACCACGGAGCATCCCGCGCTGCGCTCCGGCGCCCAGCAGCACCGCTACGCGAGCGCCGGCCCGGGGATCTACGCGTTCTCGCGGCTGGATCGCGGCGAGCAGCGCGAGTACGTGGTGGCGCTCAACAACGCGGAGACCGAGCAGACCGCGTCCGTCCCCACGTACGAGCGCTCGACCGCCTTCCGGCGGATCTACGGGGAGGGCGCGCCGGAGCTGCGCTCGGGCGCGGGCGGCGACCTGGCGCTCACCGTGCCGCCGCTGTCGGCCGTCGTCTACGAGGCGGCGGAGAAGGTCCCGGCGAGCCGGGCGGCGCCGCCGATCTCGCTGAACGTGCCGGGCACGGGGCTCGACCGGCTCGAGGTCGCCGCCGACGTCGCAGGCACCTCGTTCTACGAGGTGACGTTCGAGGCCCGCACCGGCGACGGCGACTGGCAGGCGATCGGCACCGACGACAACGCGCCCTACCGAGTCCTCCACGACGTCGCCGACGTGCCGCCGGGCACGGCGATCCAGTACCGCGCGACCGTCCTCGACAACGCCGGCCACCGCCAGACCAGCGTGCCGCGGACGGCGACGATCACCCCGCCCCGGATCGCGCTGGAGGCGCCCAACACCGAAGGACGGGTCCGTGGCGAGGTCGAGGTCCGCGCGGCGGCCACGCCCGAGCACGCGACCGACTCGGTCGAGCTCCAGCGCCGTGTCGGGGAGGGCGAGTGGACGGCGATCGGCACCGACACCTCGTCGCCGGTCTACACGGCGTTCGACGACACCACGGGGCTGGCGAACGGCACCCGCGTGAGCTACCGGGCGGTGCTCACCTACGCGCCGGGCCAGACGGTGACGAGCGAGGAGCGGACGGTCGAGGTGGTCTCCGAGCCGGTCACCACGGCGATCGTCCACTACCAGCGACCGGCCGGCGACTACGCGGACTGGGGGCTGCACCTGTGGGGCGACGCGATCGCCGACGGGGTGGCGACCACCTGGGACGCGCCCCGCCAGCGCGACGCGGTCGACGACTACGGCGCCGTGTACGAGATCCCGCTCTCCGACGACACCAAGGCGGTCAACTTCATCGTGCACCGGCCGAGCGGCGACCAGGTCCCCGAGACGCGCGAGCCGGGCGGCGACCGCTCGTTCGTGCCGCTCGAGCACCCGGAGATCTGGCTGCGGGCCGGTGAGTCGCAGGTCTACTACGCCCCGCCGCCGGAGGTGGTGCCGCGCCGCAGGTAGCCCCAGGTCACGTTTCGAGGGGGCGGCGCGTTGTACTCGTATGACCGTCGCCGCCTCCCCCTCCGCGCTCGCCCCGCCGCTCCCCCGGGTCGAGCGCCTCGCCGTCCTCGCCGGCCTGACCACCGTGACCCTGTGGGCGTCGGCCTTCGTGGGCATCCGCGCCGCCGGCGCGCAGCTGAGCGGCGGCTCGCTGGCGCTGGGGCGCCTGCTGGTGGCCGCGGTGGTGCTCGGCGGCGTGGTGGCCGCCCGCCGCGGCACGCTGCGACGGTTCTCGCGCCGCGACCTCGCGGGCGTGGCGGCCTGCGGACTGCTCTGGTTCGGCGCCTACAACGTCGTGCTCAACGAGGCCGAGCGGCGGGTGGACGCGGGCACCGCGGCGATGCTGGTCAACGTCGGGCCGATCCTCATCGCCCTGCTGGCCGGCGTGGTGCTGGCCGAGGGGTTCCCGCGCTCGCTGGTCCGCGGCCTGGCGGTGGCGTTCGCCGGCGCGCTGGTGATCGGGCTGGCGACGCGCTCGGCGAGCGCGGACGCCGGCTGGGGCGCCGTCCTGTGCCTGATCGCCGCGGCGCTCTACGCCGGCGGCGTCGTCGCGCAGAAGCCGCTGCTCGCGCGGCACTCCGCGCTCGAGGTGACGTTCCTGGCGTGCGCGGTGGGCGCGGTCGCGTGCCTGCCGTTCGCCCCCGGGCTCGTCGACGAGCTGGGCCGGGCCGACGCGGGCACCGTCGCCTGGATGATCTACCTCGGCGTCTTCCCGACCGCGCTCGCGTTCACGACGTGGGCCTACGCCCTCTCGCGGACCACCGCCGGGAAGATGGGCGCGCTCACCTACCTCGTCCCGCCGCTGGCCGTGCTGCTGGGCTGGGTCCTGCTCTCCGAGGCGCCGCCCCTCGCGGCGCTGGCCGGCGGTGCGCTGTGCCTGGCCGGCGTGGGGCTGACGCGCCGTGGCTGACGCGGCGCGGGCATGCGAGGATCGCGCGGTGACGCTGGAGACGGTCATGCGCGAGGAGACGGCGCCGCTCACCCGGCGCCTGCGCCGGATGCTGGGCGACCAGCACGCCGCCGAGGACGTCTGCCAGGAGGCGCTCGCGCGGGCCTGGTCGGGCGCGCCGCGCGGCGCGGACGCCGGCCACGTGCGCGCCTGGCTGCACCGGACGGCGACGAACCTCGCGCTCGACGAGCTGCGCCGCCGGCGCGTCCGCGACGCCGTGCCGCTCGAGGACGCCCTCGACGCCGCGCCCGGCGAGGATCGCGACACGGTGCTGGCCACGCGCGAGGCGCTCGGCCGGCTGAGCCCGCACGAGCGGATGCTGCTCCTGCTCCGCTTCCACGCCGGCCTGAGCCACCGCGACATCGCCGCCCTGCTGGCGATCCAGGAGGCGACGGCGCGCAAGCGGCTTTCCCGGGCGCGACGCGCGTTCGCCGCGGCGCTGCGCGAGACGACCGAGCGGCGGCGGCCGCGGATCGCGCTGCTGGTGGCCGACGGCGCGCCGGACACCTGCGAGGCGTGGCTGGCCGAGGCGGGCGCCGACGTCGTCGTCCTGCATCCCGACGCCGCCGAGCTGACGCTCGCGGGCGCCGACGCGTTCGTCCTCACCGGCAGCGTCCGCGACGTCCATCCGCATGCCTACGGCGAGCCCGTCGGGCCGCACGTCGAGCGCCCCGACCTGGCAAGTGACCGCCGCGACCTCGCGCTCGTCCGCCAGGCGCTGGTCGACGACCTGCCGATCGTCGGCGTCTGCCGCGGCGGCCAGCTGCTCAACATCGCGCTGGGCGGCTCGCTGTGGCAGGACGTCGGAACGGCCGGCCGCGCCGGGGTCGTGCATCCCAGCGACGACTCCCACCCCATCCGCACGGGCGCCGGCAGCCCGCTGCGCGAGATCGTCGGGCGCACCGCCGCGGTCGGCGGCGCGCACCACCAGGCGGTCCGCCGGCTCGGCCGCGGCGTCCGGCCCACCGCCGTCTCGCCCGACGGGCTCGTGGAGTCGATCGACGTCCCGTCGCGCCGCTTCGCCCACGGGGTGCAGTGGCACCCGGAGTGCGACGCGTCGCCGGTCGCCGGCCCGCTGCTGGGCGAGGCGCTCGTGCGCGCCGCCACGATGGCCGCCGCCTGACCGGGACGTCGTCTACGCTTCGCGCGGCGTGGCCGACTTCCGAGACTTGCTCCCCGGCTGGCAGGAGGCGATCCGGCAGCTCCGCGGCGGCGCCGCGGCCATCACCGGCCCCGGCGCAGAGCTCGTGCGCCCGCTGGTCGAGCCGCTCCAGCACCAGGCCGAGCTGCTCGAGGAAGCGGTCCGGGCGCAGGTCGACTTCCAGAAGCAGCTGGCCGGGCGGCTGCTCGCGCCCTACAACGTCGCGGTCGACGCGCTCGAGCAGACTTCGAGCGCGATGCGCGCCCAGTCGGCCGCCTTCGAGGCGGCCGCCGCGTCGTTCACCCAGGCCTCGCGGCTGTTGTCGGTCCAGGCGGGCCTCGTGGACACCGCCGCGCGGTCGCTGCGCGACCCGATCGAGTTCCTGAAGTCCGCCGCGCCGCGCCCGCCGCGCGACGACGACGACTAGGCATCGCCGCCGAGCAGCGCGTCGGCGATCCCGGCGGCGAACAGCACGATGAAC
>DASVQH010000375.1:0-47135 GCA_036389195.1 Solirubrobacteraceae bacterium | reverse complement strand
GTCCTGCCGCGACCCGTAGAGGCTGGCCACGCTCAGCGCGGCGACGAGGGCCAGCGCGACCGTCAGCCCGAGCAGCGCGAGCGGCAGCGAACGGGCGATCGGCAGGCGCGTCACGGCTGGAATGTACGCCAGCGCGCGGATAAGCTGTGCGGCATGGACGAGCTGGGGCGGGCGTGGAGGCGTCGCGCGCTGGCGGCCGGGGGTGCGGCCGTCATCGCCCCTGTTGCCATGGTCGGCGCCACGCTGGCCGTCGGCTTCGGTGGGGGCGGCGGACCGGGCGTCCGGCTCGACGCGATCTCCCAGGCGTTCTCCGGCCCGGAGGCTCCGAGCGTCGAGCGGCCGGTGCCCGAGCGCTCCCGGCGCGCGCGCGCTGCGCGCCGGCGCGACCCCGAGGAGCTGCTCGCTGCGCTGACCCCCGAAGCGCGGCGGTCGCGGCCGCGCACCCGTCCCGCTCCACCCACGTCCGGCTCCGGGCCCGCCGCCCGCCCGCCCGCGACCCGCACGACGCGGGGTGGTCCGCCACAGGCCGGCGGCACCCCGCCCGCCGCCCCGCCGGCGGCTGGCTCGGCGCCTCCCGGTCCGACGCCTTCGCCTTCGCCGTCGCCTTCGCCGGGGCCGGTCGGGCAGGCCGGCGACGAGGTCGGAGGCCTCGTGGAGCCGATCCCCGTCCTCGGCCCGCCCGCCGCGGGGCTGACGGAGACCGTCACCGGCACGGTCGACGGCGCGCTGCCGGTGCCCTAGTCGCCCGGGCGCTGGAAGATGATCTCCGGGATCACGCAGGCCGGGGAGACCTTCAGCGCGTAGCGGACCGCCTCGGCGACGTCCTGCGGTTGGATCATCTCCTCCGGCTTGACCTGCTCCTTGACGAAGTCGGTCATCGGGGTGTCGACGAAGCCGGGGCACAGCGCCAGCGACTTGATCCCGTCGCCGTTGAGCTCCCGGTTCATCGCCGCCGAGTAGCCGACGACGGCCGCCTTGGTGGCCGAGTAGACCGACAGCCAGCCCTCGGGGCGCTTGGCGGCGATCGACGCCGTGTTGACCACGAGCGCGCTGCGGTGCTCGGCGCCCGCGGCGCGCAGCAGGTCGACCGTCTCGCGGTAGAAGAGGACGATCGCGCGGAGGTTCACGTCGATCTGCATGTCGATGCGCTTGGTCGTGGCGTCGGCGACCGGCGCGCCGATCCCGACGCCCGCGTTGTTGACGAGGACGTCGAGGCGCCCGTAGCGGTCGCGGTGGGCCTGCACCACGCGCTGGATGTCCTCTTCGGAGGACATGTCCGCGGCGACCTCGACGATGTCGTCGATCCCCTCTTGTTGGAGCTGTATCACGGCGTCGGCGAGCTTCTCGGCGCGCCGGGCGGCGACGGTCAGGCCGTAGCCCTCCTGGCCGAGCATGCGGGCGATCGCCAGGCCGATCCCACTCGAGGCTCCGGTGACGAGGGCGGCGCGGTCGGGCATGAGGTCCTTTCGGGGCGGCGGCGTATGGCGGCGGCGACTGTACCGTTGGGCGGGTGGGCGCGCGTGCCGGAGCCGGCCTGGGGACACCGCTGGCGGTCTGCGCGGTGCTCCTGGTGCTGCTCGTGGGCGGGAGTGCGGCGTTCGGGGGGTCTTCGTCCACTGCGCCGCGTCGCTCGTCGGAGCCGGCCCTGCGCGTCGATCCGGTCCCGGTCATCGCCCGCCGCGTCGAGCAGGTCCGCCGGCTGCGCTTCCGTGAGGTGCCGCGGCCGGTGAACGTCAGCGGCGACCAGGCACGGCGCGAAGGTCTCGCCGACCTCGACAGGTCCTACCCCGCGGCGCAGCGACGCGCCGACGAGGAGCTCTACAAGCTGCTGGGGTTGCTGCGGCCGGACGACGATCTGCGCAGGATCGCCGCGGCGGTCTACGAGGGCCAGGTCGCCGGCTACTACGACCCGCGGACCGGGCGCCTGCGGGTCGTCCGCGGCGGCGGTGCGGAGAACCCGGTGATGGAGGAGACGACGCTCGCGCACGAGCTCAACCACGCGCTGGAGGACCAGCGCTTCCCGCTGCGGCTCGACGACCTCGGCGGTTCCGGCGACGGAGCGCTCGCCTACACCGCGATGGTCGAGGGGACCGCGACCGCGGTCATGGACGAGTACCAGCGCCGCTTCTTCAAGCCTTCCGAGGCGTTGGGGGGCGCGGCCGCCGCAGCTTTTGCGGCACCCTCGACCGCCGACCTGCCGCCGTTCATCACCGCCCAGCTGCTGTTCCCGTACCTCGGCGGGCAGGCGTGGGTCAACCGGTTGTACGCGACCGGGAGCGACTCGTGGCGGCTGATCGACCTCGCCGAGCGCACGCGCCCGCCGGTGTCGACGGAGCAGGTGATGCACCCGGAGAAGTGGCTGGCGGTCGAGCAGCCGGCGCGCGTGCGGGTGCGTGGCGTTTCGCGCGTGCTGGGGCGGGGGTGGAAGCGGGTCGTGGGGGAGACGTTCGGCGAGTGGCAGACGCGCGAGTGGCTGCGAGGCGGGGGCGGCGGCGGTGCGTCGGCCGCCGCGGAGGGGTGGGGCGGCGACCGGGTCGAGCTGTGGCAGCCGCGGCGCGAAGTCTCTTGCCCCGCGCCGTGTGTCGAGCGCGACGCGCTCGTGATGAGGTGGAGGTGGGACACGACGCTGGACGCGGCCGAGTTCCGTCGTGCGCTCGACGGCGCGCTCGTCGCCGGCATGGGCGCGCGGCCGGCTGGGAGCTCGGAATGGCGGCTCCGCGGAGCCGCCGTCGCGGCGGGCGCGTCGCGTCGCACCGTCACGCTCGCCTTCGCGCCGACGGCCCGGCTGGCGCGCGCGCTCAGCGCGGGCCGGTGAGCTGCACGTCGCCGTCCGGCGTGCGCCGGAACGACTGCCAGGCCCACGACGCGTAGTACGCCCGCCGGTCCCCGCGGATCCGCCGCGCGAACCGCAGCACCGCGCTGACGTACAGCGGCGACGGGTTGTACGAGTACAGCGCGCGGGCGTGGTTCTGCGGGGCGCCGGACGCGTGGAGGTAGTTGGCGGCGCCGAGGACCGCGTCGCGCGGGTCGCGGATGTTCCCGCCAAGCCCGTACGCCGCCCACGTGGCCGGCAGGAACTGCATGGGCCCCACCGCTCCGGCGTTGCTGACGTTGCGCAGCCGGCCGAAGTTCGACTCGATCATGTTCACTGCCGCCAGCACGTCCCACCGGACGCCGAAACGCTGCTGCGCCGCGCGGTAGTAGCCGAGCAGGACATCGGGCGGGATGGGCTTTCCGGTCCGGAACCGCGCCTCGGTGGCGTAGGACGTGAGCGTGAACAGGGCGCGGTAGGCGCCGGCGCTCGCGCGCGCCTCGGTTCTGAGCTTGCGGGGGAGCCGGGCGACCGTCGCCTGGGCTAGCGCCGGGTGCCGCGCGAGGCGGCGGTAGACGCGCTGCTCGTAGAGGGCGAGGAGGGTGACCGCGCGCGGCGGCGTGGCGCGGCGGCCGGGGTTTGTGGCACGCCACTCCTCAATCGCCTGCTTCAGCTGGCGCACGTCAGCGGCTAGTCGCTTCGCCAAGCGGTCGGGCGATCGCGGGATCTGCGCCCGCGGAGAGGGGAGGGCCGGTTCCGTCGGTGCGGCGGGGGTCGGCTTCGCAGTGGCGGTCGCGGCCGCCGTTGGGCTCGGCTTCGCGGCCGTCTGCCGGTCCGGTCCACGGTCGCCGCCACCCCCGCACCCCGCAGCGAGCACCACGACGAGCAGAGCGGCCACAACGGTCCTCACCTACCCAGTATCGCGCCCTCCACGGGTACCCTGCCGTGCGCGCGGGCCGGTAGCTCAGCGGTTAGAGCCGCGGACTCATAATCCGTCAGACGAAGGTTCGAATCCTTCCCGGCCCATGGCTTGCTAGAGCCAAACGACGAAGTTGGGTCTTGGGGGCGAGTTCCCTACGGAGTTCCCTACGGAGTTCCCTACAGGCCGTAGATGCGGCCCACGGGACGCCTTCAGCTCACCGTTCTGTCCTCCGGCGAGCGGAGGTACTACGCCCTCTGACGAGACGCCGACGGGCGCCACAAGAAGCTGCTCGGACCGGCGGACGTGCGCGATTCAGGCCGACGGACGGCGCGCGGGGCCGGCACCTGGCGCGCCGCGGACGAGCCTAAGCCCGATCCGTCGTTTCTGACGCCCAAAGAAGCCGCCGCCCGCCTCACCGAGTTGCTCGCCGCGGCGCCGCGCGAGGTCGCCGGCCCGTACGCGACGTTCGGGGATGCCTGCACCGAGTGGCTCCGGTACATCGAGCACGACCGCCAGCGCACCCACTCCACGCTGCGCGACTACCGCAACACCGTCCGCCGCTACTTGCTGCCCTGCTTCAGTGCCGACACGCCGGTGGCCAAGATCACCACCGACGACACCGACGCGCTGCGCGAGTCGATGCTCAACGAGGGCCGGCTGTCGCGCCGCTCGATCCAGAAGATCCTCGTGATCTGCCAAGGCATCTTCAAGCGCGCGAAGCGCCGCAAATGGATCACCGCCAATCCCGCCGAGGACGCCGAGCGCGTGACCTTCACGAGGTCCGGCGACTTCTCCGTCTTGTAACGCCGGCCGAAGTTGAGGCTTTGGTGCGCGCCGCGGCGAACGAGCAGGACGCCGCGATCTTCCTCACCGCCGCCTTCACCGGTCTGCGCCTCGGCGAGCTGCGCGGCCTGCGCTGGCGAGACGTCAACTTCGCCAAGCGGATCACCCACGTTCGGAGGAACGTGCCGGTCGGCCGCACCGAGTGAGTGCCGAAGAGCGGCAAGGTGCGCTCCGTGCCGCTCGTCGACCGCGCCGGCCAGGTCCTCGACGAGCTGAGCTGCCGCGAGCCGTGGACCGAGCCCGACGACTTCGTCTTCCCGAACGCTCTCGGCCAGCCGTTCGACCACAACCGCCTGCGGATCCGCTTCCGCGAGGCGCGCGACCGCGCCGGCCTCGAGCCGCTGCGCTTCCACGACCTCCGGCACACGTTCGGCACCCTCGCCGTCCGCGTCTTCCCGCTCACCGACGTCAAGGTGTTCATGGGCCACGCGGACATCCAGACGACGATGCTCTACGTGCACCACGTGCCTCAGCACGACGCCGCCGACAAGCTCTCCGCGGCCCTCTCGGCCGAGGTATCGCCCGGCCCTGGGTTCACCGCGACGGCGACCTGAACCTTCGGTCCATCGTCCGGAGCCCTTCGATCGTCTCCGCGACGTCGGAGCGCAGGAATCGAACGTGCTTGTCGATTCGCAGGCACGGCAGCCGGCCGTCCCTCGCGTACTGCGGGACGGTGCGGGCCGGTATGCCGCCAAGCAAGGCGCCGACCTCCGAGGCCGTCAACAGCGGCTCGCGGCGCGGGGCAGAGGGACTAGAGGCCATTACCTGTTAGCCGGTCGAGTCGGTCCCGCGAGCAACAAGGTTCGCGCCGCGATCGAACCACGCAGGTAACCGAAGTTTCGGCAGTCGGTCGGGCGCTACCCAGTGTCCGTCTTCACCGGGGCAGTCTCGAGCCGCGGGGCGAATCATGCGCCGCCGGGCCTCTTAGCTTTCGAGGACACCCAAAGTTCGATAAGAGCTCCGGGCGGCGTTGCAGCGCCCTCGGGGCCGGCACAGGAGGGAAGCTCCCATGCACGACCACCCTAGACCGCGGCTCGATACGCCGCTGTTGCCCCACGAGCGCGCCCAGCAGCTCCTGCTGCCCGAGCTCGTCGTCGACCCGCCGGAGCAAGGCGATCTGTTGTCCGCTCTCGCCGCGAGACTCGACATGTCACAGGAGACGGCCGCCGCGGCCGCCGCTGCGCTAGCGCCGACGGCCTCGCGGTGATCGACGGAGACACTGTGCGCGCGAGCCCGCCGCCCTCCGCTTCGAAGCGCTATGGCCGGTGGCACCCTGACGCACCATTCGGCCGGGCCGGCGGCACTGACGTGACCGTCGATCTGGTCGTGTGCCGCGGCGACCTCGTCGCCTTGGCTGGGCCCGAGTGGTTCTGGATCATCGCGCCGTGGCTCCTCGATCGCCCGGCTGACGACCCGCACGTCCGCTTCGTGACGTTGATGTGCCACTGCCGCCGCCAGGTCGAGATCGGCGACCTTCTTGGCCGTACACGAGCGAGCTGGCCGAGCTTTGGGCGTGCTGCGTTCTCATCTACTCCGACGCCCAAAGGCACTTCAGCGACGCCGACCTAGCGACCGCGTTCGGTGCACCAGCCGACCAGGTCGCGCTCGCGCGCGCCGAGAGCTCAGCTACCGCGCCGGCGCGCTGCAATCGGCGCCGCCGCCGCCGACCATGGCGGCGGTGCTAGCGCCCGAGGTCTCGAGAAACGTCGCGGTCTCGGCTCTTCGTGCACCGCTCGAATTCCCGCAGGGCCGCTCCATACGCCGCTCGCTGCTGCGGGTCGCGCGGCGTCGGCCCGAGCGCCCGATGCGGGTCGTCGACGCCGTGGCGCGCCCGGTACCGCTCGATCCTTTGAACCGCCCGGTCCCACAACGCCCGCGGCGCGAGACCATGAGGCCGCTTGCCGACCGTCTGCTCCACATAGGCAGGCGCGGCCTGATGCCGCACGCGCATGACCGCCTCGCGCTCACGTCGCCCAAGCAGGTCCTCGACAGCGACCACCCGCGCCTGACCCTCCATCTTCGGGGTCTCGTCGCGCTCGGCCGGTCAGCAGCCGACGCTCCGCCTCTAGCTGCGGCGTGCTCAGGCCGTCGAGGGCGTCCCGCAATGCTCGATCGCGTGCGCTGAGCTGCGCTTGCTCACGGCCGAGCGCCTGGGCGAGCCCTCCGTCCCGAGCTCCGGCTCACACACGTAGAAGACCGTCCGCTCACGCGCCCGGGTCATCGCCACATAGCCCTACTCGGCGTAGACCTCGTCCGATCCGAGCACGAACGACTGGTCAGTCGCGAGGCCTTGAGCAACATGAGCTGTCGTCGCATAGCCATGCTCAACCGTGAGCCCGTTGCGTGCGGTCCGACTCTGCAGGTACTCCGAGTCGAGCTGAAGCGTCTCCCCGCCGACAGTCTCGACGTCGAGCGCGCCGCGTTTAAATCGACCAGGACCACGGCGGCGCGAGTCCCGTTGACGAGCCCGCGCCGACGGTCGTTGTGTCGCAGCACGACCGCATCGCCCCCGCCCGTCCACGACGACGGCTTCTCTGCCGAGCTCGCCGGCGGCCGCCCGCCGAGCACGAGCACGCTGGTTTAGGTCTGCGACGTCCACGCGCCGTAGCGCGATCATCAGCGCATCGCCGCCCGTTCGCCGCGCCTCGAGGTAGTCGTCGACGAGCCGGTCGCGGAGTGCGTCGGCCGAGGGAGCTAGCACGACGTCGCCCTGCTCGGCTGCGATCGTGAGCGCTTCCGCCACGCGGCCATGTCGGAGGTGGTCGACCTTCGCGCGATCGACCTCGCGCGTCTGCCGACGGTTTTCAGTGAGCTCGATGGGGGAGAGGCGGCTCGCGAGCGCCTGGAGGCCACCGCCCGCGTCGATCTCAGGCAGCTGGCGGTGATCGCCGACGAGCACCAGCTTGGCCTGCGCCGTGGCCGTCCGATCGACCAGCTCAGCGAGCTGGCGAGTGCCCAGCATCCCGGCCTCGTCGACGATGACGATGGTCCGCACGCCGAGCCCGAAAGGCCCGCCGCGTCGAAGATCCTCAAGCAGCGACGCGACACTCGCCGATTGAATACCGGTGCTGTCCTGCAGGTTGCGAGCGGCCGACCGCGCGACAGACGCGCCGATCAGTCGGAACCCCGACGCTTCCCAAGCCTCGCGGGCCGCATCGAGCGCGAACGTCTTGCCGGTGCCGGCGGGTCCGACGACCACGTCGACACCGTCGCCGCTCCCAACAAGCCGACGCACCATCGCCTCCTGATCAGCACCGATAGACGGCCGAGCCGCGATCGCCACGTCGGCATGCTCCTCCGCCGCGACGGCGGCCCATGCGCCCCGCCGAGCGACCGCCGTATCGACGATGCGATCCTCGGTCGCGAGCATCGCCCTCGTCGAGTACCGCACCTGCTGAGGCACTGTGGCGACGGACGCGCCGGTCCGCAACCGGATTACCTCAGAGCGCTGCGGAGCCGTCCGCTCCCGCAGCGCGACGATCCGCTGGTCGGCGAGAAAGGCATCGGCGCACGCCTCGATCTCGTCGAGCGACGCCGCATGGCGCGCACGCTCCGCGACGGCACGGATCACGTCCGCCCGAGTGAAGTGCGCCGCCCGCTCCGTCAGCCCCCGAGGGCCGGCAAGCGCATCGGCGATCCCCGGCCGCGCGTTTCGATCGATCGCGACCGGCTGCGCGCGCCCTATTAGCCTCCGCACCCGCTCCTCATCGAGTCCAAGCGCCCGCGCACGCTCCCGCCACTCGCCGACGAGCTGATCCGGCGTCACGCCGTAGTCCTTCGCCTTCCGCGTCTGCACCGCGGCGCTCTGCCGGGCGGCCCGGCTGTTCGTACCCCACTCGGCAATCTGCGCCTTAATCTCTTGGCGCCGTCGGCTGAACTCCTCCAGGAGCGGCGCGTCGAAGCCCGAGAGGTCGGCGATGCCGTTGCGAGCCGGCGCCCATTCGACACCGAGCGCTTCGGTCAGCGCGCGCCGGAACGCAGCCTCGTGTATGTATCCGGCCGTCCGCGACTCGGCATACAGAGCCCGGCCGTCCAACGTCCCGAACCGCCCGTCAGGCCGCTCGATGGCATTAGCGACCAGTACGTGCGTGTGTAGCTGCGGGTCACCCGCCCGGCTCGTCCGATGCTCGAAAGCCGCGCCCAGCAGACCCCGTCCCTCGATCACGGCATGCCCGCCATTACCCATCCAGGTCCGAGCGGCGGTCTCCTCGAGGTAGCGCATTGCCTCGCCGACCGCGACCGCCTGGGCGTCCCGCACCGCCTGCTGGACCTGCAGGCCGGCGACGCCCACCAAGATCGACGCCGACTTCGGCACGGAGAACATCAGGTCGAAGCCCGGCACCCGCGCGTGCCGCACCGGCCCCTCGAGCTCCGCGCCGGTCAACGGGTCCGCCCACGACAGCGCCCGATGGAGCTGCTCCTCCGACACGAGCTCGCCCCCGTAGCCGCCGCGCTCGGACACTGATCCCATCCAACGGCCGGCCGGCTCGCGCCCGGAGAGGTAGTAGTACTCGACGCCGGACGCCACGCTGCGCTGATGGTCGACCTTCGCCTTGGCTTGCTCGAGGTAGTAGCGCTGCCCTCCGGCGGCGAGCTTGGCGATCGACAGCATCCATAGCTCTAGCCGCTGATCCAGCCCTCCGCGCAAACGAATGCACCTTGGTGCATCTGCGTCCGCCTCGTGCCTGAGTGGAGTGAGCAGCTCCGTGGAAGGCATCGTCGTCGCGGAGCGCCGCCGACCGCTAAGCGGGCTAACGAATAGGGCTACCAACGGTCCTGGCCCGATGATGTCTGCGCCCCCATGAAGACGCTGGCCGATCGATTGGGACGCAGGTAACGGCACCACCCGCAACGCTACGGGTTGGGACGCCTCACCTATGCGCCGCGGTCATGACCCGTGTCGACCGACACCCAGAGCGCCAGCAGAGAAGGCGGCGACCGTGGCAAGTCACGTGCCACCGGCCGCTGAGGATCGCAGATTGTCGTCGACGCCGCCTCCTGCCAAAAGGACCCGGGGGCGGCTTTCGAATGACACACCGGGTCGGGATGAGCGCGAGCCGGCGCCTCAAGCTGCACGCGTGGCGAGCGAGTCCTTTAGCCTGAGCCCCGTCGTCGATAAGGCGAGACGTATCGTGCCAAGCCGGGAGGGCGCTTGTCGGACACTTGCTCGTATCTGGACCTCGTCAGCCGCCTCCCGACGGAGGTTTCCAGGGCCACGCGTCACCGGAGTTTCGGATCGCGGATCGACCGGATGTCTTCATCGCTCCTACCTTGCGGATTGAGGACACTGCGTCGGACCCTGAGCTGACCCTCATCTCCGCCAGGGGCGCTACCGGCAAATCGACCTTGGCAGCGCATCCGTCGGCCACAAAGTCCGTTCCGCTCTGGCAGCTGAACGAGGACATTGGGGTGTCCGGTCACGCCGTCGAGGCGAGATTGCGCGCCTATACGGGTCCGGAAGACCCGGTGCGTCGTTTCGCTAACGACTCCGACGCCTTCGTGATCGTCGACGCGCTCGATGAAGCCCGAATGCGCGTCTCGGGCACTTCCTGGTTGGAATTCTTGGACTCGATAGCAGCCGTCGCTCAGTCGGCGCACAAGTTTGTGCTTCTAGGCCGGGAGCGGGTCCTCGAGGACGCCTGGGTTTACTTCGGCGAGCGCGGGCTCGCCATGGACTGGCTTGAGATTTCCCATTTCGCCGCCCCGCAGCGCGTCGAATACATCGACACAAGAGTTCGAGTGCGTGGCGGGAACCCCGAGGGGCAGGCCTACAGAGACGCACAAGACGCGGTCCTGAACGCTTTGGCTGGGTCGGTGGAGGAGGAGTTGGCAGAGGCGTTCATCGGCTACGCGCCGGTTTTGGATGCGGTAGTCGCGCTGCTCGCCGAGGGCAACCCACTGAACGTCGCGAATACCTTCGCTGGCCAGGACGAGTCCGAAGGCCGTGTCGATGTGTTGCTGCGAATACTTAGGGACCTGCTCCTACGTGAGCAAAAGAAGACCACGACGACCGTCGAGGAACTTGGCCTCGAGCCTTCAATTGCATTCCGTCCTGAGGAACAGATCGCCTGGCTTGCGGCTGACCTGTGGGACGCCGAGAAACCCGCTCTTGAGTGGTGTGCCGACCGGGCCAAGAGCGACTACGTCACGCGCATCCGCGAGTTCCTCGCCGTCCACCCGTTCCGGGACGAGAACCGGTGGGCGAGCCCTGTGTTCTCTGCGTTCGCGGCTTCGCTGCGCTTCGACGACGCGCGAATTCGCCCAGCCCTCCAAGCGATTGGCGACGAAACCGGGTTGCTTTTTGAGTTCGTGGCGAGAGCTCAGGAAACCGAGCTCATCGACGAGTGGCAGTTTGCGGCACTGCACTCGTCCGTGCTCGCGGCGGAGTCCACTGCAGTTGAAGCGGTGGTAACGGTCGACGATCGCGCGCTGGGCGAGGTGGAGGAACCTGATTCGACACAGGTAGAACTGACGCTGATCGAGCGAGACACGCCGCGCCAAGCGAGCTTCGAACTCGTCCTCGGTCGGACGGGTCTACTCGAGTTGTTTGGCCCGACGGCTTTCCTTTCGGTCGGATTCCCGGGGACTGTTCGCGTGTCGTCGCTGACAGGCTCGCTTGTTCCAGGCCCCGATTGCCACATCCGCTGTCGCTCGCTTGAACTAGCGGCGGGCAACATTGAGGTTCAGCGCCGAGCGCACGGTCGCGACGACCTCGCGGCGGCTCAGCCAAGCGTCGTGCTCGAAACTCGCCAGTTCAGCAGTGACGGTACCTTCGCGGTGCCCCCTAGCCCTGATGTTCTTGAGCTGCACGTGCCGAAGGACGTCACCCTGCGCTACCCCTGGTACGACTTGCGAGTCGAACTTGTCGAGGACGGGCGAGAGGAGACGTCTGATGAGCGCGCCGTGCGCTTCCTCAACATGCTGATGAACCTGCTGCGCAAGCACGGTCACGGCGGTCGCAACGCGGTCTACGACAAGAAGCTGGAAGGCCGGGCAGTCGTTGAAGCAGTCCGACTTTGCGAACGCGGTGTCGGCTCTCGAAAATCTAGGAATCGTGAGCAGAGAGGGGTCGCTGATCTTCCTTGAGCCCGAGTGGGAGCCTCACCGATTCAGCGGGAAGGCGCGTCCTGGGCTGGCGACGCTGGAGGACAAGCGCGACCGGTGGGCCGACGCGCTCGCCGCGGTCTCCGAGAACATCGCATAACAAGCACATGCTGAGTGCTGCCCCGATCATCCGATGACCGGACGCGCTATATCATGCCAAGGGCCGGTGCCCGTTGAGTGAAGTCCTGAGTCGGGATCTACGCGTAGGGATGGCCGTAACGGTTGCGCCTCTACGGCTGCTTGAGCTAGGGCCGAGATGCCCATCGAATGGTGGGCTAGTAGGCCAGTCGAGTGCAGATAACCTAGATTGAGTGGCAATGGCGACACGGCGGCATCAGCGTGGTCAAGAATCGGGAGCCTGCGGGGCGACGTTATGACGGGGTATCCGCGCGGGTCGGAGTGGCGCAAATGGGACCTTCATCTCCACGCCCCAGGCACAAAGCTCAGCGACGCTTACGGGAGCCCTCCGGATTGGCCTCGGTTCTGCGAGGCGATCGAGGCCTCGGACATAGCCGCATTCGGCATCACGGACTACTTCTCTCTCGACTCATACTTCACGTTCTTGTCTGAGTTCCGCGCGAGATATCCGGATTCGTCAAAGGTCTTCTTTCCGAATGTAGAGCTCCGGCTCAATGAGTCGGTGAATCGTGACTTCCAGTCAGTCGATGTGCATCTTCTCCTGCGCCCGGATCTCGACCAGCAGAGAGCCGATCGGAGACTTCAGGCGCTCAAGACCCAGGTCGTCGATACCGGGACGCAGCGCCAACTTTTCTGCGCCGAACTTGCGACAAAGGCACAGTTTGAGAGCGCCACGGTCTCGCGACAAGACATCGACACAGCTATCCGCGATGTCTTCGGCGACGGCCGCTTGCGTCGCGACAACGTGATGGTCGTCGTTCCAGCGAACAACAGCGGAATCCGGGCCGTGAGCGTCGAAAAGCGGAAGGCGAACCTCGCGGCCAACCTCGACATATGGGCCGACGCAATCTTCGGAAGCGACTCGAACACCGAGCACTTCCTCCGCACTGATCGCTTCGAGGACGGCCCCAAGTCGACGCCCAAGCCGGTGTACAGCGGGTGCGACGCCCATTCCTTCACCGACATTGACGAGTGGCTCGGCAAGACGGTCGAGTCACGGAGCACGCGGCAGACGGTCACCTGGATCAAGGCCGACGTCACCTTTGAAGGATTGCAGCAGACCCTCGTCGAGCCTGATGAGCGCGTGCGCATCCAGCCGACGCGCCCCGACCACAAGGACCCATACAAGTACATCGCCAGAGTTCGCTTCTCGAATACAGCGGACTCTCCAAGCGCCATCAGCGTAAATGAGAACCTAGTCTCGATCATCGGAAGCCGGTCCTCCGGGAAGTCCGCCCTTCTTGCCTATATCGCCCACTCCGTCGACTCGGAGTACACCGTCGCCCAGCAGATGGCCACGAACTTGTTCGCGAAGCCGGCCGACGCTGGACCCGCGGCCGGGATGACTTGGAGCGACGTAGCTGGCTTGACATGCACAGTGGAGTGGGGCGACCCGCAGGTCACCGAAGGGAAAGTGATCTACATACCCCAGAACTCCCTATACGCGATAAGCCGGCGGCCCGACGACATCACACAGAAGATCGCACCAGCCCTCTACCGACTGTCCGAGCGATACCGCGTCGCTCACGATCAGGTGCTCCGCAACTGGGAACTCGCGAACGGCGCCATCGGTGCGGCCGTCGACGAGTGGTTCAGACTGCGGGATGAGGTCGAAAGAACGTCGCCTCGTATCCGCGACCTCGGCGACAGGAAAGCAATCCAAGCGACCAGAGCTTCTCTTGCTGCGGAGATCGAGTGCCTGCGTGCCGAGGCGTCCCTGTCCGCCGAGGATGTCCGTGCCTTTGACGACCTCGCCGCGACCTTCCGCGATATCGACGCGCGGGTCGCGGGTTGCGACCAAGAGTCCGCTCAACTCTCGCCCTACGTCCAGGCCACATCCGACGGGAACTGGGAGATTACGTCAAATGTACAGGTCGCAATACAGGTAAGACCCTTGCCGACGGAGTTGTCGGAGGTCATTGGCCAAGACATCGCGACGCTAGTGGAGAGGTCGAGAGGGGAGTTGCTCGACCGCACGGCCGCCGTTCTGCTGTCTCGGCGAAAGGCGCTCGCAGCTGAACGCCGGGCTCTCGAGGAGCTCCGAGCCGCACTTAGTCAGGAGCACCAAGATCTCATCGCACGGAACACGGCGAACGCGCAGCTTGAGTCCTTGATTCAAAGTCATGCGGTTCAGGTCCAGACGCTGGGAGCGATTGACAAAAAAGGCGACGAGCTGATGCGGCACCGGTCGGAGCAGGCCGCTCAGGTGCGCTTGATTGAGTCCCAGATTGAGACCCGAGCGCTTGTAACGCGCCCGCTTGTGGAGGCATTCGACTCGGAGCCCGACGAGCTCGAAGGGATGACCTTCGGCTTCGAGGAGCGCCTCGAGGAGGAAACGGTCGAAGCAATTTCGGACCGCTTCAACAAGCAAGAAAAGAGCACCTTCATCAACACCGACACCAAGACGCTCGATGTCGCGAGGGTGCAGCGCGAACCTGGCATCTTCATGGAAGCGGTAGCCAGCCGCAAGCAGAAGCTCAAGCAGGGTGTCCCCGTCGTCGCGGCGGCAAGCGAGGCGCTCAAAGCTACGCCGGCGATTCGATTCTACGCTCGGCTCGACGGCGACCGGATCGGGGGATTCGAGCGCTCCTCCATGACTCCCGGTAAGCAGGCCCTCTTTGCGCTGACGCTCACGTTGAGCGAGTCCGATGAAGCCTGGCCCCTTCTGATCGACCAGCCGGAAGACGATCTCGATAGTCGCGCAATCTACGACACGATCGTGCCGTACCTCAAGCAGCGGAAACGCGAGAGACAGATCCTGATGGTGACCCACAACGCGAACCTAGTGGTGGGCGCAGATTCTGAGCAGGTCGTCGTGACGAACCGGCACGGGGAGGATCGAAAGAACCGGGACGCTCGCACGTTTGCGGATCTGACCGGCTCGCTGGAGCACAGCCGCAGGCCGAATGCATCTCAGTACGTGCTCGAAACGGGCGGAATCCGCGAGCATGCCTGCCAAATCCTCGATGGTGGCGAGGAAGCGTTCCAAAAGCGTCGGGACAAATACAAGATGTACTAGCCCTTGGGTCGCCGGAGAACTCGGTCGGTTCAACCCAACCGAAGGTCGGCGGGTGGGTCCGGGATGCACACGAGGGGCCGTCGGTGCGAGCGCGGCTAGCTTCCCCATCTCGATTCCGCACAGCGCAGATCGGGGCCAGGTTCCGGATGATTTTCAACCGTCCTTTAGCGGCGTAACGTCGAGGACCCATTCACACGCGCCACCGGTTCCCGGCTCGCCAAAGCAGCTGTAACAACCGGGTGCTGCGACCCTGAAAAGCGGCCCCTAGAGCCGAACTCGACCCCTTCCGAGGCCCTTCGAGTCCGTCAGTCGTACGTCGTCATCCTGCTTGACCGATGGCATGTCCACGCCGAAGAAGCGAAGCGTCTTGGGGGACCGGGGCTCGCCAAGCAGACGCCCTGTAGGCCTCAGCGCTGAGCGCGTGAGAAGATCTCATCAGTGCGGCAGCCGCGGGTCTTCATCAGCTACACACACGACGGCGCGGAGCACTCGCGCCGCATCCTCCGCCTCGCCGAACGGTTGCGTGGCGACGGGCACGACGCTCGTATCGACCAGTTCGTCAACGCGACGCCCGAAGGCGGGTGGCCAGCGTGGATGGAGCGGGAGATTGATGAGGCCGACTTCGTGCTTGTCGTTTGCACCCCGAACTACCACGAACGATATAGGCAGGAGGGCGACCACTCCGTTGGACTGGGGGGACGGTGGGAAAGTTCGCTTATCCGCAATTCGCTCTACGGCGATGAGCGTGAACTCGCGAGATTCATCCCGATCCTAACGAAGCAAAGCGCCCCGGACGACATCCCCTTGCGGCTTCGATATAGCGCGACATTCCACCGCCTCGACGATTACGACGAGATCGTCGAGCACATCCGCTCGGCGTTCGATCCGCAGCGCGACTCGGCCGATAGCGCATTCGGCCACAGCACTCAAGGCGTCGACTTCGCACCGGACATCAAGGCACTGTATGCAACGTTGGGCCGAGTGGTCGAACGTCTAACACGAGAGCAGTACCAGGTCATCACGCGGCTACACGGAACGAAGCGAGCACTCATTTCTGGCGCGCCGGGCTCCGGCAAGACGCTCGTGGCAGCCGAGAAGGCGCGCCGGCTCGACGAGGCTGGCATCGAGACCCTCTTCGTCTGCCACAACCCACTCCTGGCGGACTGGGTGAGGCAGATGCTGCGGAGCACAAAGGTCCATGTGCTTGCTTTCGAAGACTTGGTGCGTCGTCTCGCCGCTGATCTGGGCGAACCTCTCCAGTGGAGCGCATATAGCTCGCCCACGAGCGAGCAGCTCGAGTTAGCTCTTGCGGCCCTCGAGAGCGGTGGGCCTCCCTACGCGGCGGTCATCGTCGATGAGGGCCAAGACTTCGCTGCTGAGTGGTGGTCCGTGGTTCAAGGGTGTGTCGAAGTCAACGAGACTCTCTATGTGTTCTATGGCGACCAGCAGACGCTGCTCAAGGATCGCATGCACCTCCCGCCGCTCGGTTGGCCGTCGACGCTCTCGCGCAACTGCCGTAACGCTGGCCGCGTGTACGACGCCATGAGGCGTTTGGCGCCACTCCGGCAGCTGCCCGAACAGGAGCTCGAGAAGCTCGGACACGTAGGGTTCTTCGCTCGAGCGTCGATTACAGAGTCGCTGCAGGCCGCGCTCGCTTGGCTGCACGACCTTCGCGCCCTGGATGGCGCGGCTGCGGTGCTTGGTGGTGCCCTCGACTTCGATTCGTCGGCGCTCGCCCGCGGACCGTTTGAGATCGCAGAGCAGTTCCAATGGCGGGACGCCGTGAGTCAGCAGCTAACGCGGATAGCTAGGCAGTGGACGGCACAGCTTCGCCTTCCGGACCTAGGCGTGGAGGATCGGCTCGGACAGCTCTCACAGGCTTGGATGCCAACGGAGCGGGATCGCGATCTCGTTGCGCAGTTCGCGACCGAACTCCTCCGGAGCTATCCGGGAAGTCGGCCGGGGCCGGTTACGCGCGCTCGGTGGCGGCCGGTTGCCGATGCGCAGCGAATCCCCGGAGTGTCGGAGTGGCGCCTAAAGCCGTCCGGGGCTTCATCCGTGAGCGGCGTAGAGGTGCTCGAAGCTCTACGGAGCGGAGCGTGGGCGGATGCGCTCTCGCCGCCGGCCATGGTGTCGTTTGCTCGCCACGAGCAAGCCACGACTGAGCAGCTGCCCGTGTACTTGGTCGGCGAGATCAAGGGTCTCGAGCGCGACTGCGTCCTGTTGGTCCTCCAAGGTGATGCGCCCCAGTGGTCGCACGAGCTCTTCGTGGGCGTTTCGCGCGCGCGGTCGGTGCTAGCGGTTGTGCTCGAGTCGCACGCTGCTTCCGCGCTTCCCCCGAAGCTTCAGTCCTGCATGCTCTGACCAGCCGCTCTATAGGAACACCCGATTGTCGCGGTCGCCGCCTGGCTGCTACACAGCCCGAGAGCTCTACTTGCGCATCGGAAACTGCGTGGTGATCGGCAGTCGCCACCCTAGCGCCGGCCCGCAGCGCTAAGCTTGGCGCAGCGCTGCTTCTTCAGCGTTTCCCCTTAGCCGAATGTCGTCCCACGCGCGATGCGGCCACGACGGGGCAAGCGACTCGGTGTCGCGAGAATGTAGGCCCGTGTCTCTACTACCGAGCCGCGAGCGTGGGACGCGGCGCTTGGTGGAGGCTCATGACTACGAATTTCAAGGCTGATGTTCGAGCCCGGATGGCTGCGACGGGCGAGAAGTACACGGAGGCCCGACGCGCGGTGCTGGCCGAGCGCGGAGTGTCGACACGAGATCCACGTGCAGTGGAACGGTTGACCGTGCACACGGTCCGCAACGGGCTTCCGCTCGCGGCAGCGAACTGCGAAGCCTTGACGAAGGCAGGCCGACAGTGCCGTAACGCTTTCGTCCATGGCCAGTTCTGGTCCGGCGGTCACCCTGAGGTCACTCTGAGTGATGGCCCGGCGACGAGGATGCTAGCTCAGCGCCGCTGCCGCCTTCACGTGGATCACAGTCGTCACGTTGAGGTGGTGATGATATTTGACGATGTCGTGCCGTCGCGGTTCGAAGGGCCTTTCCCCGGCCCGGTGTGGCAGGACCCTCGATCCCTCGGTCTGATTCGCGAAGCGACTTCGGCAGCGCCCGAACGGAGACCCTAGCGCTGTATCTGGCTCTGACTGAGCGCGCCGAGCCCGACACCCTTGAGGCCTGCCGACGGCGCGCCGGCCTCTCGACCCTGCAGTTCGATGGGGCGATGTCCGTCTTGGAAGGAGTCGGGCTAATACGGGACGGGGCACTCGTCGGATAGCGGCGACGTGGCGCATCACTGTGCCCCCCGACTGTGGCTCTGTGGGTCAAGTTCCGGAAGACTGCCGCGCGCGACGCGGCGCAGGCCCAGCACGAGGCGAACGCGCGTGCCCCTAGCGAGCAGATCCCAACACTGTCCGCGCAGCTCGGCTGCGGCGTCCCGGACTGGCGCGATGTATCGCACAGCCGAGTCCGTGGCGCTTAGCGGCAAGTAGCGTCGAAGCGAACGCGGAGAGCATCGTGCGGCAAGAGCCGGTCCGGCAATTCGCGCCGTCTTGGGTCGGCCCGGGCGTCGGCCGCACTCAGATATCGAGTTCCCTACGGGTTCCCAACTCGCCGAAATCAACTGCAGTAACGGGGACCAACGACCCCTCAAATTTGGCTTTCCAGAGCCCAAATCGACCCCCTCCCGGGCCCCTCATAATCCGTGGAACCTGCAGGCTTAGCGCATTGGTCACGACTGTTGCTGCTGCGCGCTAGCGTTAGTCGCGCGATGAGCGGGCGTAGCGGACACCACCCATCTGGTCCGGGACGAAGGAGCACTGATCGGGCGTGAGCGGCCCACAGCCGCCGGTTCGGTTGGCAATCGCTCCTGGCGGTGACTGGCTTGCAAGCCTGCCGGAGCTTGATGCGCTCGATCGATTCGTAGCTTCGCTCGGGCACCGCTCTCAGTCGGAGCGGCTTATCGCTCTGCCGCGACTGATGTCAGTACTGCGTCGGCCCGGCGTCGTGGCCGAGGCGCTCAGTGAACTCGACCGGCGACGGGACCGCGACGACGAGGGGCTGCTCGAGGCGCTCAAGGACGCCACGAACGCCATGCCGGGTCTGCTCGAACGCTGGGAGGGTCAAGCGAAGCACCTCGGGCTGGAGTGGGGGACGTTCGAGGCTCTAAGGGGTGAGGCGCAACGAATGCTCGCACCGGAGGTCCCGGCTCTGGGACCTGACAACCGCTTGACGGAACTGCCCCTACAGCAACTCTCGCGTCGCTTTGAACTCGAAGCGATCCGCGTCGGTGCCGGCGTCCCGAAGCTGCGCATGATGCTCGAGGATCTACAGCGCGAGCAGCTGGCAAGCGTGCCTTCAGCACTCAAACGTTATGAGTTGAAGGTTCGCGCCGACCCTGCGTGGTCGCTTCATCTTCTCGAAGAGTTGGCGGCCGAAGTGCTAGCTGTAGACGCCCGCGGCCGACGGACGCCCCGGGTCTTGGGACTAGGTGGTGCGCTAGACAGAGTCGTGGCCGGACAGCCTCCAAGCGGGTCAACGCTCGAGATCCTCGACCGAGCGTGGGCAGGTGTGCGAGATCTCGCCGATGAGTTGCGGCTCCTCGTCACCACAACTCGGTCCCGCTTGCTCCTAGTGAAGCGGTTCGCCACGTGGGCATCGTGGTACGAGCGCGACCGCCTCCGGCAGCTGATTGAAGCCGAGTCACGATCCGCGGGCGTCGGCGGAGTCCCCAAGCCACGGCAGATAGAAGCGAGGTTGACCGAGGAGCTCCAGGCGTTCCTCTTCGCGGCCGGCCTAACGCCGCTCAGCAAACCGATGATCGGGCGCCTCGAGCCCGACCTGTTCGCGAGTCTCGTGGGCGAGCAGCCCTTGTACGTGGAGGCGAAGCAGCACAGCGCCACGACCGGAGAGGCGATCGTGAAGGTCGTTGCTCAGGGATTTCGGCAAGTCATTGATTCGGCCACGGAGCTGGCGGGAACTTCGCACCGACTCACCGAAGCGTTTGTCGTAGTGTTCGGAATGTCGGGCCCAGCGGTTGACTGCCCTACCCCGATTAGCTACATGGGTGTTCGCGTGCACGTGGTTTTCGTAGATCTCGCGGCATGGGAGGCGCGCGGCTCGCGCGGCAGGCAGAAGCCCTTCCGTTTTGACGAGGGTGCTCTCCTGACGGAGCTTGCGTCGGTCGATACGTCGGCCGAAGCCGACGGTGGCGACCCCCCCGAAGTGCGCTGGTGAAGCCCTCATTACTCTCTCGGTCAAGGACGAGCGGGTCGCCGCACCGACCGCGATGAGAGGACCACGGGTCGCAGCATCACTCGACGAGTTCGGCCCGCGCAGCGCCCGCCCGCCGCGAGGGACCATCCTTATCCGCGGGGCATCTGGCGAGACCGGCCAGATCGCCACGTTGTCTGTGCTTTCCGGCCGCATCTGTGTTATGCCGGCGTGGCCGTTCACCCCGACGCGGTGCTGACCCCTGTGGCTGCCCCGCCTGTGGAACTTGTGCGCTTCGTCCGCGACGTGACGGTCCCGGCGTCCGCTCGCTTTGCGGTGGCACGCTTGCACGAGGCGCTGTCACGGCCGACGCCTCTGCTCCTATCGGCCGTCGGCCACAACGACCCGCGGGAACTTGCGCATGACCTCACCGCGGCGATCGACTGGATGAATACGGCTCCGCCGCCGAGGAAACAGCCGTGGGCGGTGCTCGTGCCGCGCTTGCGGCGGGTTGTGAGCCTCATCCGCCACGACCAAGCGATGCGTCGCTGGTTCTCAGCCGAGGTCAACGCTGTCGAGGTTGCCTACGCGCTGCTGCCCTCGAATCCGAACCCCCCCGACTGGCCGCCGGTGGGCCCGATCATGACGCCCGCCGCCGCAGCCCTGCGCGACGCGATGCTACATCCGACGGCGGGCTACCGGCCGCGGTTGATCGCCACGATCGCCGTCGCCTTCACCGGAACGATCGCCGCCCCTCCGGCGTGGCGTCGCCTCGACGAGCGGCTGGGCCTCCTCGCCGCCATGCTCTTAGACGAGGGCCGCGGCGCCGACGAATTGCTTGTCGAGCTCGTTGCCGCCCTCCGTCAGGCGCCGCCACAGCGATGGCCTGGGGTCGTCCGCGTCGCGCTGAGTGGCGGATGGGACGAATTTCAGGTCATCGCCGCCGCGGCCGGGGTCGGACCGAAACGCTGGCACCCGGACGCAGTTCCTGACGCCCTGCCAGTCAGCCTCCGCACGGCTGGTGACTTACTGCGCCAGGGATGGCCGGCACGCATCATGCTCTCCTTCATCATCAAGGCGCGCATCGCTGGGGCTGACGGGCTTGTTCTCACCCGCACGCGGGCCCGCGACGAGACACACGCCGTCCGTCTCGGTCGGGGCCTCGCCGCTCGCGCCGCGGACCATCAGGCCACCACTGCGCCTTACGAGCGGGCGCGGATCCTTAGCCCAACGCTCGTTCGTCGACGGGACTCGGTCACCGCAAGGTTGACGGATGGCCCGAGCCGGGAAGTCGGACCTGCGCCTCGGCGTCATCCTGCCGTTTCGGCCGCCGGAGCGATGAGCTACCTCCGCCGGGCGGCGCTCAGCGAGTCTGACGTCGAGCGGGTCCTTTGGGGGTGGATCGGGATCGAGTCGCTCGGACGCGGACGCGGTGGCCTCGCGCCCGCGAAGCTCGTCAGCAACGAACTTCCAGAGCTCGCCTGGCTGCTCGGCGCGCGCGCGACCTTCCTACACAGTTACTCCCTGCTCGAGGCGGCTGCGGGTAACGGTGCCGGGTGGCGCATAGTCCTCGGCCACCTGCGGCCCAACAGCGGCGACTGGGACGAGCGCTGGCTCGATCTGTTGGCCGGCGTCGGACCTCCGCAAGTCCAAATTGCCCTCGACCAGGCGATCGCGCAATCCGACCCGCTGGTCGCCTGGCGCGTGAAAGAGGGACGCGAGCGCCTGCTCAACGGCCGTCTATTCGTTCAAGTGTTGGGCCGCCACCGAACCGAGGTCGCTTGGGCTATCGCTCGGGTGCGAGAGTCGCGCAACACCATCGCCCACAACGCGTTGGTCGATGTCGAGCAGATGTCGGTCGGCAAATCTCTCGGGCAGGCGCACCAGAGACCGGTCGACGCGCGCTTTCTCGGCCGTGTCGCCATGGTCACGCTGGCCGAGGTTGGCGCCGTCGCGGCCTCGCGCCTCACCGGAGCGCCAGGACAGCTTCCGTCCTTCGAGGCGTTCCTCAACCGCACCAGCATCTCAGTGAGCCGCATCGAGCGGCGTGCGAAGCGCTCCGGCCGAGGTGCCCGCTTTCAGTCGAGGGTGCCACCTCTGCCCTGAAAACGAAGGCGGCGCCCTGAGGCGCCGCCTTGTGAACGGGGGTGCAACCCCGCGACCTCGGTCCGAAGAGCCTCGGCCATTTGCATTACGCATGATAGCTCTGGCTGGGACACCGCACAAGCATGATGCCGACGCCGCGAATAGCGCACGAGCAGGCAGGCCGTGCTTACACGCCCAGCTCATGTTGAGCGGCCGTGGGCTGCCGCGCAAGCAAGCTCCGCGCCACCGGCGCGGTTCTGGCGGATCCCAACCGACGCCCCAATATTCACCGGGCACGCGATTTTCGGCATTGAGATCGAGATTTCGAGTTCCCTACGGGTTCCCAACTCGTCGAAATCAACTGCAGTAACGGGAACCAGCGACTCCCAGATTTGGCTTTTTAGAGCCAAATCGCTCCCTTCCCGGGCCCCTCATAATGCGTTAGACGCAGGTTCGAACCCTGCCCGGCCCATAGCTTTGTAGAGCCATAGGACGCTTCTGTGTCTCGCGGCCGTGTTCCCATAGGCACGGCTCCATGTCTAAGTCGTCCGTAGGCGACGGCGAGAGATGCTTGGCGGCTTCGGATGTCGTCGCCCGCGTCGCACTGCCCGGGCGCAAGTCGAAGCGACTAGTAGCGTTGCGCTCGACAGCCGCTAATCGAAGACAGCGCAGGCACCTCGGCCGTAGACCTTCGAGAGGACCACCGTCAGGCTCCCGGCACTTGCGCTCGCCATCCCAGACGATGACGAGTTGCTCTGGGTCGTGACGGTCGAGGACCCCGTCGGGGTGGCAACCGTCTTCGTTTCAGTCCTGGTGCCGTTGGGGTCGGTGGTGACCGTCGTCGTGGTCGTGGTGCCATCGGGATCGGTCATTACCGTGATCCCGTCAGGGGTCTGGACGCCGAAGGTGCCGCTAGTCGTGGTGCGCACCTGTGTCTCCTCGATCTCGGCGCGAACGTGCTTCCGGCCTCGCGCGGAGTCCACTTCCCGGTAGTGCTGTCCCGAGCCATCCACGTAATCGAGCACGAATCTGCCGGCGCAGAAGTCGATGCTAACGCTAGTCCGCGCGACGTTCGTCGTCGTCCCCGCTTGGGCGGCGCCGGCTTGGACTTGTGGATTCCCGACGCGTACAAAGCTTCGGTGGTCGTCTTTCGGGAGGTAGGTACCGTCCGTGTACACCTTCAATGGACAGTCGCCGGACGTCTTGCAGAAGAACTTGGTGCCCGACATGACGCCGCCTCGGAATCGACAAGCTGCATCACCGCGCTGCTGCCAGAACAACGGCGGTACATCGGTCAGGGGATGGTTGCCGCCGTACCGGGTGACAAGATCGGTCGCGTTCCCTAGGCCGCCTAGGTCGCAACTGGCCTGCCGCGCGAAGAGCGCTCGTCCACTACCCCGGCTGCCAATGTGAACCGCCGATTCGGCGGGCATCGCTGTCCCTGACCGTGTCGCGCGGGTCTTCGCGCTTGCCCCGAGTGGGCCGACCGAGACGAGACCGCGCTTTCGGCAGAGGATGTCGCCCGCCCCTGGCTTCGAGCATGCGCTTCGCGCCTCCGCGGGACCGACCGAGCCAAGCGCGACCGTGGCCACGACGCCGATCACCCCGATGCGGGTCCGTTGATTCATGTCCGTCTAATCAAGTATGCCTCACTGAGTAGTGTGCACGCAAGAGCAAGTATCGCGCCGCCGAACAACAACCAGGCCTCCTGACCCCGCTCGAGCAAGGTGTCCACCTGTTGTCCGACGACAGGCGCAAACAAGCTTGTCGTCGATTCTGCGGAGAACCTGCTCACGGATTGGTCGAGTCCGGTGATGAGCTGGAACCCCTGTCCCGAAGCACGGGCATGCATCGCGATTTCGACGGCCCGAGGTTCGCGGATGACCGCCGGGCGCCCGTCCGCGTATGCCGTAGCCTCCAGCACCGAGAGAGCGGCGGACGTACCGGGAAGGTCGACCCGGAGAAGGCGGGGCGCCTCCAGCGTGACGGCCCGCGGATCGCCTTTAGACTCGAGGCGCAGCCAGAGCGCGCGACGCAGGCGCGAACCGCACGCGGTTGGCAGGGCCACGCGCCGGTCGTCGAGTAACAGCGACAGATGTTGCAGGGGCGATTCGCAACGGACTCGCACCTCTGACGTGGTGGCATCGGGCGCGATCGTCAGGACCTTAGGACCGTTGCCGTCCACGTCAACGGGCCCGGCGAGGTCCGCGGTGAGGGTGACGCCGAGCCGGGTGCCGGATCGGAGCTCGAGAGTGTCGTACGCGCGCCCAGTACCAGTCGGCCGATCACAACCTCCGCCGAGCTGGCGCGCTAAGCGGGCGCAATCCACACCCGGAACCGGCAGACTCAACAAGAGCGTGCGTCGCACGAAAGGCTCACCGGTGTTCGGGCTTACGACGACGCCGACGCTCTGCCCGCGAACCTGCAGCCGCGCCGCCCGCGACGCGCCGGTTACATGAATGCGACCGATGCCACGCTCGCCGGGTATCTCGACGGACGCTCTGACCGGCGGCACTGTTGTGGCGCCTACCGCGACCGAGGCGCCCGCGATGAGTAGTAGCCCAACCGCGAGTGCGATCCGTTGTCGGACGGCGCTTGGGCCGGGCGCAAGACGGGCAGCGAGACGATCGAGGTCCTCATCGGAGAAACGTGCGACCTCGGCGATGCGTGCGAGATCCCGTTCCGTTATACGCTCATAGCGGCGTCGCCAGAGCCGAAGCACGGTCACGGATCAGCCGCTCGACGCACGTGTCGTAACTGTTGCGCTTCCAGCAATCATGCGCAAGCGTGCTGCACACTTCTCCCGCGCCGTACTCTGCGTCTTCGAGGTCGATTCTGCTGCGGCGGCGGGGCTTCTCGTAGATCCCGGCCGGAGCGCCGCAGGCGGCCGGACAGGTGCGGATCGCGCCGGTGGGGTAAGCGTCGCCAGCGGGAGCGGCGACCAAGGCTGGGGCCGGCGCCGTGAGGAAGCGGGCAGGACCGCCGCTCTTCAGCGCGGCGGTGGGGTGTTCCGACCCTTCGTCGAGCTCGCCGAGTCCCCTGCTCAACAGACGCAGTCTGCCGCCGGCGCGCCGCCAGCACCGTCGCGTCAGTCGACTGTTCAATGTCTTACCGGTCTAACGGACCGCTATCTTCGTCACTATGCCGCGGTTCGCCTTCGTCATCGCAGGCTGCGAGGCGCATTCCCCGTCGGACGTCGTCGCGAAAGCACTCGAGACCCGCGACTTCGTGAGCACGGCGATCGCGTCTGGAGGGAACGTCGAAGTCGCTATGGACGCGGAAGACCTCCCGTCCGCGCAGGCGCTCCTCATGGACGTCTTGTACAACAGCGTCACGCCGGAAGTCCGTAAGCACTTCGTCGGCGCCGCCGGCTCGGTCCGGGCTCGTGCGAAGCCCCGGTGACTTCAGTCCACCGCGAGCGCCCCAACAGAGCCTCGGCCGAGCATGTGAGCGCCCACCGAGTTCCCTACGGGTTCCCAACTCGCCGAAATCAACTGCCGTAACGGAGCCCAACGACCCCTCATGTTTGGCGCTCTAGAGCCAAACTGACCTCTTCCCAGGCCCCTCAAAGTCCGTCAGACGGACCATCGGACGCCGGGCCATCGCAGGGTTTGGGAAGGACTTCCCAGTCCGCCGCCAAGCCATGCCGGAACCTGCGCACAGCCGATCGTCGCCGATGGGCCCTAGGCACGAATCCCGCCCCGCGACGTTTCGAGGAGTGCCCGCGTGCCAGCGGTCACCTGCGGGCGCGGCCTGCCGAGACAGGCGGACGCTCTCCCCCCAGCGTGCCGAGATCAGGCGGCCTCTCTCTTAAGATTGAACGGGCTCGCTTCGGCGAGACGGCTCGTACCGAGCGCAGCCCGGGGGCGGCGGGATCCGAGGACGGGCGGGGGTGGGTAGTAGATCTCTCGGGGTCCCGGCAGTGTTCGCATCTTGAAGCCCAAGCTGACCGCCACGCTGAAGCTCACGGCGCGCAAGGAGACGTCAACGGCGGCGTGCCCACGCTGCGTCTGGGGGTCGAACGAGCTCCGGCCGCGCCAAAGCCGATAGCACCTGACGATCGGGCGAGCGAGAGGTCGCAGGACCGCGAGCGGAGTGACGCGCCAGACGGGGGTAGCGAGGTTGTACAGCGCGTTGAGGTGATTGAGATGGAACGCTGCGCACTCCGAGCCGAGCGTGTGCGCCACCGCATAGTGCTGCATCACGATGTTCCTGGGAACCGCCATCGTCCGGTCCATCAGATGAGCGAGTGTCTCCGCGGCGTACGCGTCCCCCCGCAAGGCTCCTCGCCGGTAGGCGCGCGCGGCACCCTCACGGTCTGCGGCCCTCAGCCGTAGGTCGCCCACGAGTGCAGGGGCCAACGGGTGTCCCGCCTCATCGGCCTTCAGGGCGAGCCGCAGCGCCTCCTGCGACTCATTGTCTCGGTCCTTCAGCAGCACCCCTATGCCCCACGCGGCCCATGGGTCCTCCTCCCCGGCGAGTCGAAGCCACCGCTCCGCGGCTTCCTCATCGGAATCAATCAGATCGAGCCCGAGATACGTCGCAGCCTTGGTGACTCCGCGACGGTGTGCCTCCTCCAGCGCTCCACGGCCCCGCCTAGGCTCGTCGTTCCAGATCCAATGCCTGCCTAGGAGGAACGCCGCCATGGGCAGGCCTCTCCTTCGCGCTCGCTTGAGCCAGGGCTCGGCGCTCGCGAAGTCGTCTTGCTGGCAGTAGAGGGTGCCGATCGCCAGCATCGCCTTCGCGTCGCCGGCGTCGGCCGCCTCACGCAGGAGCTGAGGGCCGTCTGCGCTGCCGCGTTCGGCGAGGCTCAGCCCCAGTACTAGGAGGGCGTCGGAGTGTCCCGCGTCATGAGCGTCTCTCAGGTAACGCTCGCCTGCCGCGTGGTGACCGAGGTCGAGCTCATGGCATCCGAGCCAGAAGCGAGAGTTGACATCAGTAGGGCAACTGGAAAACAGCTCGACAGCCTCGGACTCGCGATCGAGCTGCACGAGCACCCATCCGAGTGGCGGAGCCGCCTCGGAGATCCCCTGTTCCAGCGCGTAGCGCAGCGCGGCCTCGGCCTCACGGAGCGTTTCCGGGTCCGTGACCTGCTCGTTGGCAACCGCGGCACCTAGATTGATCGCGCAGTGCGGGTCCCCAGCGGCCCACCCCGCGCGCCAGATTTCGTTCGCCTCGTCGATCCTCCCGTGCGCGGCTAGAGCGAGGCCTAAACCTGGCCTGACATCGCGCTCGCTGAGGGAATGCGCCCGCTGCATGTATGCCAGCGCCTCGCGCGTGCGCCCGAGCCGGATCAACAGGTCGCTCAGCGAGACCATCGCATCGACGTCCCAGTCGTCGGCTGCCCGCTTGAGCCACATCTCTGCGGTGTCCTCTCGTCCTGCTTCCAGTTCCCGCTCGCCGAGGAATAACGCCGCGCCGGACCAACCCTCCTCCGCGGCCGACGTTGCGAAGGCGACAGCGTCCTCGATCTGCCCGTCACGCGCCAAGGCGTACGAAAGCTCGTGGCTGGCGTCAACGAAATCGTCGGCGCGGCGATACCAGTGGACGGCGTCCGCCCAGCGCTCCTCGCTCTCCGCCAAGCGGCCGAGATTGAGCAAGGCAGTAGGTGCCTTTTCCCGCTCGGCGACGCGGGTCCACGCGGCTACCGCGGCGTCGCGCACTTGCGTGTCGTCCGGCGAGCCGTCCATGTCGAGCGCGTGCAGCGCGACGATTGCGTCGGTGTCGCCCGCATCCGCTCCTTCCGCGAGGACGCGGCGCGCCTCACGCAGCTCTGCGTAGGTCACGAGGTGCTCGGCGAGGATTGCCGTCGCGCCTCTCCAACCCTTGGCGTGGGCGGCACGAAGCTCGGCAGCCGCCGCCTCGGGATCGCCGAGCTCCGTCCTGATGAGAGCAAGCACCCGCAGTGCATTGGAGTAGCCCCTCGCGGCGGCCTCCCGCCACGTCGCGTACGCAGCCTCCTCATCGCCCTCAGCCAGTCGTAGCGGGGCGATGAACTCGAGCACGTGATCGTGGTCGAGCTCGACCGCTCGCTCGAAAGCGGCTATCGCTGCCTCGGGCTCCTCGGCCGTCATGAGGTTCAATCCCAGCAGGCAGGAAGCGTCGCCGAGACCCTGTTTCGCCGCGGTCCGCAACGCTCGCCGCCCCTCCAGATGCTGACCGCGCTCGATAAGCAGCTGGCCGAGCCGCCATCCCGCCTCGGAGCTGCCGAGCTTGTACGCACGGCGAAGCGCCGCCTCGAGCTCGTGGGCTCCGACGGTTGGGTCATCCTGCATCTCGACGTACAAGAGAAACGCCAGATTCGCGCACCCGAGCTCGGTTGCCCGTCGCAACGCACGCTGGCGTTCCGAAGGTTCTTCGACCAGTTCGAGGAGCGGCGTCGCGGCATGCGGTTCCCCGAGCGCAAGCGCCCGCCGGTACCACGCGACGGCCACGTCGGGCTGACGGTGATGCGCGTGGTGCCCCAGACATGATGCGCTGGCCCCGTCCCCCAGCGCGGCGGCTTCCTGCCAGGCCTTCAAGGCCTCGGCGCAACGGCCCTGGTCGTGAAGCAGATCCCCCAAGAGATGAGCTCCGCGATGACCGTGACCCATTTGCGCAGCGCGTCGCCACCATCGCTCGGCCTCGGCTGGGTCTTGGTCATACGACGAGACGAGGCCGAGGAAGTGCGCGGCGCACGGGTGGTCGAGATCGGCAGCCCGCTTCCAGTAGCGGCGTGCCTCCTCGCCTCGACCCTGGGTCCAGTGGTAACTGCCGGTGGCGAGGAACGTGGCCGGATCGGCGACATTCAGCTGCTCCTCCAGCCCGAGTGCGATCGCGGCGTCAGCTGCGGACGTCGGCTCGAACGTCCGTGTCTTTGTGGCGGCTTCCGTCAGCCGTCGGATCGACTCCAGACGATCGACGCGTTCGACGGGGTTGTTGATCTCGCTGCTGATGGCCTGGTGCGAGAGCCGCGCGACTCGCGCGACATTCGAGACGGAAATCGAAAGTTCCAATACGGCGGCGTGCGTCCAGAGCCAGCGGCCCGCCGTGGCGTCATCGAGGCGCTCCTTGAGGTCCTGGACTGCGAGCGCACACTCGACGAGTTGCTCCTCGGCAGCGTCGCGGACCAGCCGTTTCGGGGGCCGCCCCGACAACTTGCTGGCCTTCTGCGCCCAGCCGACGCTGAGATCGGTTGCACGCGCGATCTCGCGGACGCCCATGCCACTGGCCGCGGCTTGTTGAGCGGCCCTTCGCAGCCTCTCGGAGCCGGCCGCCAGCTCCGCCTTCAGACCACGGGCGAGGTCCGCGAATTGTGCGATGCTGGCAAGGGCAAGCGCTCGAGCGCGCTCTGCCGCTTCACCCGACCGAGCGGCCTCATCGAGGAAGTGCACGCTCTCGGCAGTGCCTAGCCGTCCGCGCTGCTCCAGTTCCTCGCGAGCGCGTCGCAGCGCGATCAGCGCGATCGATGCGACGGTCGGCGTCGGATGGGCGCGCGACGTCGATGCGGATGCCCCTAGGAACGTCGTGTCGTCCCGGCCACGCCTCGGTCCCGACGAAAGGTACGGCTGGCCCTCCCATCCGATCTCGAGCATCGGCTTGTCTGAGTCATCGTCGTGGACGATGCGCCACCGATCGGATGCGGGCCGTCGCGAGCTCACGGTCGTCCGAGTATCGCCAACTACACGCGTGCCCACAACGCTCTAGCGGTGTTCACGCGGTTGCGGGTTGCTGTTCACGGAGTTGGAGGGCGGTCATCGCCCTTCTCATGTGAGCAGCCAAGCCGCCGGAAAGAGCCGAGCGGCGCAGCCGTCAGGAGTCCGCCGTCATGCCTGCCCAACGTTTCAGAGCCACCGATCGCGTCGCCGTCGCGCTCCTTACGTTCGCCCTCGCGACGACCGCGGCGACTACCGTAACCGTGAGGATCACGGTCGACCATGGCGCGGCGACGAGCTCGCCGAACTGCCTCCCGGCGCGCGGCTCCGGCGACCGGGTATGCGAGCCTGCGCGTCGACCGCGATGCCGTCGTCGCCACAGCCACTGGAGGGGGGAGATTCTGCCTGGCGGGCGTCTGCGATGACGTCCGCGTGACCCGACCACGAAACAGCGCAACGGTCGAGCGTGAGCCAGCGCAGCGGCCCGCAACGCTCCCATCGACTAAGACGAGTCGAACCTGACCAGTCGTCTGGGCTTGGGGACGCAAGCTGGGCTCGTCAGACCTAGCGAACCTGAAACTCGCTCGCCGCCGTGTTCCCTACGGGTTCCCAACTCGCCGAAATCAACTGCATTAACGGGAACCAACGATCCTCGAATCCGGCTTACTAGAGCCAAATCGATCCCTTCCCGGGCCCCTCATAATCCGTCATACGAAGGTTCGAATCCTTCCCGGCCCATGGCTCTCTAGGTGATGTCGGCGACCCATAGGGCGTTGGGGCCGGCCGGGCGGAAGTCGCGCTCCACGAGGTCGTCGGCGACGCGGACGCCCGGCACACGAATCTTGGTCCGGCCGCGCTTTCTCGCGACGAGCCCCCGAAGACCGGCGGTCCGCATCAGCCGCTCGACCGTTTGCGACCAACCCGGACGCCGTGGACGAGGCGCAACTCGCTGTGCACGCGCGGGGCGCCATAGACGCCGCGGTTGCTCGCATGGATTTCGCGGACGCGCTCCAGCAGCCATGCATCGCCCAGGCGCGCGGTCGCTCGGCGGCCGGGTTTGCCCAGGGATGAAAGCCCGACCGCGAGACGCCAAGGACACGGCGAAGGAGATCAATCCGAAAGCTGGCCTTCTCCGCGGCGATGAAGCGATAGACGCTCACCGGATCTCGTCCCGGGCGAAGAAGGCGGCCGCCATTCTCAAGATCTCCTTCTCCTGCTCGAGCCGCCGGACGCGCTTTCTGAGCTGGCGCAGCTCGTCGCGTTCGGCGGTGCTCAGCCCCGTCGTCGCGCTCGCGGCGATGAGCCGTCCTGCTTCACCCAGCGCCGCAGGCAGGACTCGGCGATCTGCAGCTCGCGGGCGATGTCCGAGATCGACCGCTCGCCCTGTCGAACCAGCGAAACTGCGCCCTCTCGGAACTCCTTCGGATACGGCCTCGGCATCGAACACATCCTCTCCAGAGCGTCGGTCGACGCCTCAGGTCAGGTGTCCACGAAACCGGGGGAACTCCACGCTCCGATCGTCCTCAGAAGTAGACGAGCCCGTTGGGGTCGGAGTGCCATTCCGATACTCCCTGGGCAGCTCAGTCACTGCTCTCTGGCCGACCGTCCGCTACATCGCGGGCGCGTCCCCAGACCTCGCGCATCTCAACAGTGCGGTCGTTGGAGTCCGGACTCGCACGGACCGGCATGGTGTCCAGAGGGGCATCGGCGAGCACGTCGAGCAAGACTTCTTGTCGCTGCGGCTCTTGAATGATGCGTGCCGCCCACAGGCCAAAGAAGAAATCCTCCGGGTCCAAAAACGGCGTTGTGTCGGCCCGCAGAGACGACGTGTCAACCGCGACTGCGTACGTCTGTGCTGGCGTCGTGATGCGGACATGCCATCCGTCCTGCGACGGAAGAACCTCGGCGTCGATCTCATCGAGGTACCAGGGCTGTCCGTCGATTGCCAGCCAAAGCCGTCCTCCCGCAACGTAGACAGCGGCAGGCTTCCCGGCGATGTCGCCGAGGTGGCCGGACACATCGCGCGCGGCGGTCCGTCTCGAAATCCTGCTGCGAAGCTCAGGCAGAAGTCGGACGCCGCTCTTGTCGATCTGAGCGAGCCGCGAGGCCTTGTCGGCGTATCGTAGGTAAGCCACGTAGCAGCCTACTTTAGATCACGACCACCGGATCGGCACGCGCTATCTCGGATGTCGTCCCACGTTCGACCCCGCTCTCGAAGCCAGCGGATAGACGGGCCAAGCGGGTGGCCGTACTTCTTGACGTTCCGGCGATATATCGCGATCTGCCCTTTAGGGCCTAATACCGGCGTCCGAAGCTTGTACTTCAGGCCGATGCGCCGGCGGCGTTTATGCAACGCGCGTGCGATCTGCTCATCGCTGAAGCCAGCGGCATCCAAGTCGGCAGCCAGTTGCGCAAGAGCGCGAACCTCGAGTTCGTATCGTTGGCGCAGTTGCTTGGTCGACATTGCTGCAGCGTCAATGAGCAGTCGAGACCTTAGCCGTACGACTTACCCGCGTGTCGGTGTAAGCGGTGCTGGCTCCCTAACACGGCGGCACGGTCGGCCCCTCGCTTACGAGGACGCTAGCGATGCACGCTGAGGACAGACGCCTTCGACCATCGGATATCTCGAGGAGGAACCTCACGCCGCTCTTGGTGCGGCTTGGGCGGACTCGCGAAGCGAGGGCGATTGCCCACGAGGCGCTAGGAAGGGCGGTGACATGCGGCCATCACGCACGGGCACAGGCGACACGCGCGCGGCTCGCGTCGCTCGCCAGTGAAGCGCCACCGAACGAGCGGGCACTGCCGCGTAGCCTGACACGCGGTCAGCGAGAATACAGGCGCGTGTCGAGTTCGCCACGGGTTCCCAACTCGCCGAAATCAACTGCAGTAACGGGAACCCGCAGGTGCTAGCTGCGGCTCTCCAGAGCCAAAAGGACCCCTCTCCAGACCCCTCATGATCCGTCAGACAAAGGTTGGACTCCTTCCCGGCCCATGGGCCTGCTGAGCCACGAGAACCGGTACATAGGCGCGGCTGGCTTCCCCGTCGTTTTCTCTGGCGGCCGTGACAGCATCCGCGGTGCGGCTGACACTGGACGCGCGTACTCGCGGCAGAAGCCCGCCGGCGCGATCGCCCTCAGGCCGCCGCTTCCGTCGAGTCATACTCGTCGAGTATGACCGGGCGGATCGGAGCGAAGGGGCAGGTCGTCATCCCGAAGGTCATTCGGGATCGGGTGAACCTGCACCCGGGGATGAGGTCGATCTCGAGCTGCGAGAGGAGCAGATCGTCCTCGTCGCTCGGCGGCGGCCGAGCGCTCTGGGTGGCCGGTTCGCGCAGAGCCAGATGGCCTCGCGGCTGCTCGAGGATCGCGGTCGTGAGCCGCGGTGAGCGTGTGCCTGGACGCCTGGGTTGGATGGCGAGGAGCCCGCGTTGTCACGGCTGAACGGATTGATCGAGTCGCGCCCCGTCATCAGCTGGATCAACCTTGTCGAGGTGTGCTACCGGATCGAGCGCGACCACGGTCGTGAGGCCGCGGACGAGACCCTCACCGCGCTGCGGGCCTCACTTGCTCCGGACATGCCCGGCACTGTGCGGATGGTCGACGCCGCGCGGCTGAAGGCACGCACGTCCATCGCGCTCGGCGACTGCTTCGCTGCCACAACCGCGGCCGCGCACGGTCTCGTCCTTCTCACCGGTGATCCCGAGCTCCTCGATCTTCCCGACGCGCCCTGCGCGCTCGAAGACGCCCGCGCCGCTTAGTCGAGATTTCCGATTCCTCGCTCGACGGCCTGGTCGGCATGCCGGCGCTCGGTGACGTCCGGCGCCTGCCCGCGTCGCGAAGCGTGGCGCTGCGGGTCGACGACTGGGAGGGCGACGCGGTGACTCGCAAAGTGAGGGTGCGTATCACCTGAGCCAGGCAATCGCGGCCTCCGGCCCGTCGGAAGCAACTTCGCCGAGCGCCGGCCGTTCAAGCTGACCGTGATCCCTCGCACCATCCCCGTGAGGCCGGTCGCGGGCGGGCCGGCCGGAACCGGCGAATCCCGCCGGCCAGAAGACGGTCCTCCCCCGCGGCCCGTCCGCGCCGAGCCGTTACACCGGCGACTGGACGGATAGGCCATGGTGAACGGCCGGCGCGGCACCTACAGTCGGACCATGCGCGCACGGTCGTCCGTCGGCATGTTGGCTGCCCTCGTCGCGCTGCTCGCCCCGGCCGCGCCGGCGAGCGCGGGCACCGTGCCGATCAACCCTTTCGGTCGGGCCGGCGACATGCACCTGGACTTCCCGACGTACGCCTCAGCGCCGGCACAGGACTCCTCGTACCGAGTCTCGCCACCTCGGGCGCTCCTGCGGCCGGCCGGCGACATGAACGGGGACGCGCGCGCGGACCTCGCGATGGCGATCTCCGGCGACGGCGACGAGTGGCCGTCCACGGCGTGGGTGACGTTCACGCCCGCTGTCGCCCAGTGGTCCGGAGGCGTCGAGGGGCCGGGGTGGTCCGGCCTGCGCATCGACGGCGTGAACCGATCGATCAGCGGTCTCGCCGGCCTTGGCGACGTCAACGCCGACGGCTTCGGCGATCTGGCGGTGGCGGCGGTCGACCAGGGGGCGTGGGTGATCTACGGCGGTCCTGCCAGCGCGACGGTGGACGTCCGGAACCTCGGAGCGCGCGGCTTCGCGATCACCGGCGTCTCGCCCTGCCCGGCCAGCGGCGGCGGCAACTTCTGGACGGGCGAGTTGTCGCGGCAGACGTCCGTCGCGGGGCTCGGAGATCACGACGGCGACGGGCGCCCCGAGATCGCGATCTGCGAGTCAGGCGGTGTGCGGATCGTCCATCCCCCCGCCGAGCCCGGTTCGTCGATCGACGCCGGAACCCCGGACGCGACGAGCTCGAGAGTGCGCCTCCCGGTCTACGACAGCCCGCTGATCGAGGGACTCGACCCGGCGGTCGGCGTGCGCACCGACCTCGTGGTGGGTTGGCGCCAGGACGACGGCCCGCACGTCGCCGAGCTGCCCCCGCCGGCGCCCGGGCGCGACCTGACCATGACCGAGGCGCTCGAGTCGCCGTCAGCCTCCGAGCTCGTGGCGGCCGACCGGTATATCGAGCGCCTCTCGACCGTCGGCGACCAGAACGGAGACGGTCGCCGCGACCTCACCGTCTCGCTGGCGGGCTCGGGCGGGCGGGAGGTCTTCGTGGCCTACTCGCCCCCTCCCGGGACCCATCGCGCTCTGGCGCCACTCACTCCCGAGGTCGGCCACCCGGCCTACGGAGGGGGCAGCGGCATTACAGACGTCGGCGATCAGGACGGGGACGGGCGCGCCGACCTGGCCTTCGACGGCGCGATCCAGCTCAGCTCGACTGGCGAGTTCACCTCCATCGCGGACGGGCTGCCGCAGTGCGTCCTGCTTGAGCAGCGCGGGCCGAGCGCCGCGCTCGTCCTCTGCGCGCTCGAACACAAGATCGCCGCCACGTTGCCCGACGGCAACGGCGACGGAAAGCCGGAGCTGGTGGCGATCTACGCTGATCCGCTCCCGGTGCAATCGGGGGTCACGCGTGCGACCTGGCGGCTCGACGTCTACCCGAGCGCGGTGAACCCCGTGCCCGAGGTACTCGACGCGCCGGTCGCCCTTCCGGGCGAGGTCGTCGACTTCAGCGGGACGTTCGTCACCGCGCCGCACGGCCCGCTGCAGACGCTCGCCGCCCGGCCGTCGATCACCGTCACGGATGCGGGCGGGCGCACCTCGACCGTCGCCGGCGAGCTCCTGGACGCCGGCGCTGCGAAGAGCACCCGGGCGACGGTGCGCGCGTCGGCCGCCCGTCTCGGCCTCAAGGCGGGCGGGACGTACGGCTTCCGGCTGTCGCTCGAGAACGGCCGGGGCCTCACGGGGACGAGCGCCACCAAGACCTTCACCTACCGCCCGCCGAGCGCCGTCCCGCCCAAGACCGAGCCGACGAAGCCGACGAAGCCGGCGCGGCTGCGCGGCAGGCGACTCGTCGGCACGCGCCACGGCGATCGACTGCGCGGCACCCGCGCCGCGGACGTCCTGCGCGGCGGCCGGGGCGCCGACGTCCTGCGCGGGCTCGGCGGGGCCGACCGGCTCGACGGCGGCCCGGGCGCCGATCGGCTCGACGGCGGTCGTGGCCGCGACCAGTTGCGCGGGCGTTCGGGGCGCGACGCGCTCGTCGCGAACGACGGCGAGCGCGACTTCGTCGACTGCGGGTCCGGCCGCGACGCCGCGGTCGTCGACCGGCGCGACGTCGTGCGCCGCTGCGAGCGCGTCAAGCGGCGTCCGCCGCGACGCTGAGCCGGTCCGGCCGCCGTCCGGAGTCGATGAGTGCGTGGTGTCGCTCAACCACCGTCTCCCGGCGCGTCTCCACGACCGCGACGGCTACCACGACGTCCCTGAGCTCGTTGTGCGGCGCTGCAGCGACGGATAAGGCGCGGGGGCGCCTGCCTACAGGACACGGAGGCCGAGTTCCCTACGGTTTCCCAGATCGCGCAAATCAACGGCAGCAACGGGAACCAACGATCCTCGGAGTTGGCTTGCTAGAGCCGGTTGGACCCTTTCTCAGACCCCTCATGATCCGTCAGACGCAGGTTCGAATCCTGCCCGGCCCATGGCGTCGCCCTACGGATGGTCCAGCCGTGAAATGCGCAATGGGCACCCAACGACTGGCCGCGCAGGTCTTCCCACACCCCTACGTCAAGGCCTGAGTCGGCTACGCGGACATCGAGACGACGATGATCTACATCCACCACACGCCGCCGCACGACGCCGCCGACGATCTCTCACGGCTCGTCGCGGCCAGCGAAGCCCCGGGCGACAAGGGACGCCACCGCTCAGGGGCTTGAACGCTCCTCTTCCCTGAAGGACCGTTCGCACTCATCGGCTTTGTCTTCGCCCTCTTTCTTGATGCATTCGTAGGTGCTGTTGTACTTCTCGTAGAGAGTCTTCCCGGCGTCTTCGACCTCTTGTCGCCGACGGCGATCTTCCTCGACGGCTTTCTCCTCCTGACGCTTGGCCTCAGCGGCGTCGCTGAGACCCTTCTCAATGCGCGTCTTGACCGGCAATGCGAGATAGCGACTGTCAGCGAGGCTGATGACGACCGTGTAGACGAGCAGGCCCGCAAAGACCCCTAGCGCGATCGACAGCACTCTTCGAATCTCCATAGCCGCGTAGTACTCGATCCTCACCACCGTTCCTGCTGCATCAGCGGTGCCCCAAGGGTCCGCAGGTACCGAGCCGATACCGAGATCCCCGCAGCGGACCGTCTGTACGAGTCTGAGAGAACCTGAGAGCACGTCCTGCGCCGGATCGACGGTCGCACCCGCGGCGTCGTGGATCCGGCTGGCGATCGGCCCGCTGCCTTGGCGCCGCCCATGCGCTCGCCCCACCTTTGACTACCCGGTCGACACGCGCTCTGCGGGCTTGCGCGTAGGCGGCGCGGCCGCGGTGCGGTCGTCGCTGCGCGCGAGGTGAAGGGCGAGCACGGCGGCGTCCTCCCACGGCAGCGAGGAGCCTTGGCCGGTGCGCGGGGGTACCGCGTCGCCGCGTCTCCGACCTGGCGCGCACCCGTGGTCCGGGCCTTCCGGCTCGTCGAGGGCAACATCCTCCAGATCGTCGGGGCCTAGGGTGCCGCCCGCCGACGCATGCGGGTGTAGGACTCGCAGGATGGATCTGCGAAGCCCCCCTGGACACCCTGCCCCGGCCGGGTATCACCACGTCGCCATCGTCCCCGCCGGCAGGCAGGTCTGGACCGCCGGGCAGCTGCCGACGGACGGCGACGGCGCCGTCGCTTCCTCGTGGGACGCTCAAGCCCGTCAGGTCTTCGCTAACGTCGGCGAGGCGCTGGCGGCAGGCGGTGCCTCCTGGAGCGATGTGTTTCGCATCGCCATCTACATGACGGACCTGGACGGGCTGGGTGCGGTGCGAGAAGCGCGCGACTCCGTCATCGACTCCTCACGTCCCCCGATCAGCACCCTCGTCGTCGTGGCAGGGCTCGTGCACCCCCAAGCCCGCGTCGAGGTCGAAGCCGTCGCGGCCCTGCCACCCGACTGATGACCGGCCTCACGGCGCCGCCTTCACCGTCTGGTCGAAGACCAGCTGGCCGTCCTGGACCGTGTAGATCCCGTAGTCGGTCAGCGTGGTGTCGCCGTTCTCGTCGATCGAGTAGGTCCCGAGCACGCTGTCGCGGTCCTTCGTGTCGAACAACGCCTCGATGATGTCCTCCCGCCGGCCGGTCTTCGAGCGCTCGATCGCGTCGAGAGCGAGCCGCATCGCCTCGTACCCGTAGATGGCGTAGGGATCGGGGTTCTTGACGTTGTACTTGGCCTTGAACTCCTTGAAGAACCGCTGGCCCGCCTCGGGGAAGCTGTCGGGGTTCAGCGTCGCGACGCTGAGCTTCAGATTGCGACCGACGCTCGTCGGGACGCCGCCCTTCGCCGGGTCCGACACGCTGGCGTTCGCCACGCCGTCGGGCCCGTAGAGCCGCGCCTTGCCCCCGAGCGCCGCCGCGAAGTCCTTGTAGAGCTGGACCCCGCCCGTCGCGCTGGTTCCCGCGAAGACGAAGCAGTCGGCGCCGGCGGCGGCAGCTCGGTCGGCGAGCGAGCGGAAGTTCGGCGCCTTGGAGTCGATGCCGGCGTTCATGACCAGCGCGACGCCCTGCTTCTCCAGCGAGCTCGCGATGTTCTTCGCGAGGCCGGCGCCGTAGACCTCCTTGTCGTTGGCCATCGCCACCTTGGTGCACTCGTCCTGCTCCATCACGGTGGCCAGAGCCGCGCCCTGGATCGTGTCCTTGGGGACGATGCGGACGTAGTTGCGCTTGCCGGTCGGGTAGTACTTCTCGGGCTCGCCCTCGTCGGCACCGGGGTCGTCGGACGTGAGCCCGACGGCGGTGTTCGCCGGTGAGATCTGCGGGACCCCGGCCTCGTTGAGGACCGGGATCGAGATCGCCGACGCGCCCGAGTTGAACTCGCCGATGTAGACCGCGATCGACTCGTCACGAGCCGCCTTGCGCGCGTTCTGGGACACCGCCGCCGGGTCCCAGCTGCCCGTCTGGGCCGTCGAGTCGTCGAGCGACTCGTAGGTGATCTTGATCGAGCCGGCCTTGCCGCCGGCCTGCTCGAGCGCGAGCTTCGCGCCGCCGACGAGGGCGGTCGTCGGCTCCTTCAGTCCGCCCTGGAGCGGCAGGCTGGTGACGACCTTCAGCGTCTTCGGCGTGCCACCGCCGCCGCCCGACCCCTCGTCGTCGTTGCCGCCACACGCGCTCGCGCCGGCCGCCGTCGCCACCGCGGCGAGAACGGCCATGCCCGTCCGGATCGTGCTCATCACCCACTCCTCGTCGAAGCTGCCAGAAAGCCTGGGCGACGCTAACCCGGCGTGCGCGGAATCCCGACGACGATCGCGAATCGCCGGATCAGAAGCGCGAATCGCGGGAGTTGCCATCGCCCGGCCCGACGTGTCACCGTGGCGGGATGGAGGGATCCAACGCCTGGGCCGGGGTCGAGCTGCGCCACCTGCTGGCGCTGGAGGCGATCGCCGAGATCGGGTCGTTCAACCGGGCGGCCGAGGAGCTGGGCTACACGCAGTCGGCCGTCAGCCAGCAGATCGCGGCGCTCGAGCGGATCGTGGGGGAGCGGCTGCTGGAACGCCCGAACGGGTCGCGTCCGGTGCGGCTGACCGACGCGGGATCCCTGCTCCTGCGCCACGCGCGGAGCATGTTCGCCCAGATGGGCGCGGCGCAGGCGGATCTCGGAGCGCTGCGCGCGGGCACCGAGGCGCCGTTGCGCGTCGGCGTCTTCCAGAGCGTCAGCCCCGGGGTCCTGCCCGAGGTGCTGGCCCGGCTGGCGCGCCGGGTGCCGCCGCTGACGATCGACCCGACGCACACGACCTCCGACGAGGAGCTCTTCGACGGACTTCGCCGTGGGACCCTCGACGTGGTGTTCGCGGTGCGCCCCGTTCCTCCGGGTCCGTTCGCGGTGCGCGATCTCTTCGCCGACCCGTTCGTCGTGCTCGCGCCGGCGGGTCACGAGCTGGCCCGCCGCGGGCGGCGCGTCTCGCTCTCCGAGCTCGCCGGCCTCCCGCTGATCACGTGGCGGACGTGCCGCTGCCTGCCCGAGATCGAAGCGCTCATTGCCGCCGCCGGCGAGCCGCCCGACGTCACGCACCGCTCCGACGACAACGGCACGCTCGTCGGGCTCGTGGCGGCCGGCGAGGGCGTCGCGCTCGTGTCGCGCGTCGTCGCCGACGCGACACCCGCCGACGTGGTGGCGCTCGAGATCGACGAGTACGTGCCGCCGCGCCGGTTCGCGCTCGCATGGCGCGACGATCGCCTGCTTCCCCAGGCGCGCGAGGCCTTCGCCGCCGTGGTGGCCGAGGCCTGCTCGGCGCTCGGGTTGGCCGACCGGGCGCCGGGCGTCCTGCCGGGCCCGCGCCGGGTGTCCGAGGCGGCCTAAATCGGGCGCGCCGGTCACCCGGCCCTCTGCCGCAAATAGGACCAGTTTCGGACCGGTTTTCCGAGCGACGGCAGAACGACCCCTCAACGGCGTTAGTTCGGTACAGGGAGGTTGAGCTTCGCGCGGGGCTCGAGGTCTCTGTCATGCCCGGCCCCTACAGAGAGGTGCGTTCATGCCTGACAATGACGACGACGGCCTTCGCCGTCGCCGACGCCGCCGCCGTCGCCGTCGCCGGCGTCGCCGCCGCCACGGCTGCGGAGACGGCTGCGGGAACCCGATGAACCTCAGCGCGCTGTTCCCGGCCCTGGGCGGCGGGGGCGGCGACGAGGACGAGTGGGACTACACCGAGAGCGAGGCCGACGGCATCGACGTCTTCGAGGTCGACGAGGAGGAGTAGCGACGACGGGGGCTACGTTTGAGCCCCGTCAGTAGGTGATCACGGGGCCCCGCCCGACCGGGCGGGGCCCTTCTCCTGTCGACCGTAGGTAGAGGACCATCTCCACCATGAAGCTGCTGGAACGCATAGGCGGGCTGCTCGTGGCCGGAGACGGCGACGCCATCGTCGCCGCCGCGCCGCCCGTTCCGGTCCGCGACATCTTCCGTCGCTTCTGGCCGTTCACCAAGCCCTACCGGCGCTGGCTGCTCGTGACGCTGCTGCTCATCGCGCTCACGCCCGCGGTCGAGGCGGCGATGATCTGGATGTTCGGGCTGATCGTGGACAAGGTCCTCGTCCCGCACGACTTCGGCGCCTTCCCGCCGATCGCGGCGGCCTACGTGGGCGTCACCTTGTTCGCCGGGATCGTGTCCTTCTGCGACCACTACCTCTCCGAGTGGATCGCCGGGAGCTTTCTGCTCGATCTGCGCGCGAGCTTCTTCGAACACCTGCATGGGCTGTCGCTCGGCTTCTTCGACCGGCGCCGCCTCGGCGACGTGCTCGCGCGGCTCACGGGCGACATCTCCGTCATCGAGAACTTCGTCGTCTCCGGTGTGGCGGACGCGATCTCCTCCGTCCTGCGGATCGTCGTCTTCACCGGCGCGCTGTTCTACCTGCAGTGGGATCTGGCGCTCGTCTCGCTGCTCGTCGCCCCGCTGTTCGTCGTCGCCGCGCGCTGGGCTTCGAAGCTGATCAAGGCGGCGTCGCGCGAGCGGCGGCGGCGCAGCGGATCGACCGTCGCGGTGGCCGAGGAGAGCCTCGCCAACGCGGCGCTCGTGCAGGCCTACAACCGGGAGTCGACCGAGATCGACCGCTTCAAGCGCGAGAACCGCGCGGCGTTCGAGGCGTCGATGGCCTCGACGCGCATCCGGGCGCTGTTCTCGCCGCTGGTCGGCATGATCGAGCTGCTCGGGGCACTGGTGGTGCTCGGCATGGGCATCTGGGGGTTGGACGCGGGCCGCCTCACCCTGGGGGAGCTGCTCGTGTTCATGACGTTCCTGAGCCGCCTCTACGGCCCGATCCGGGGGCTCACGGAGCTGGCCAACGCGATCTACTCCGCGTCGGCGGGCGCCGAGCGCATCATCGAGTTCCTCGACGAGAAGCCGGCCGTCCGCGACGGCTCGCGGACCCTCGGCCGTGCCCGCGGCGCCGTCGACGTCGACGGGGTGTCCTTCGCCTACCCGGGCGAGGAGCGGCCGGCGATCCAGGACGTGTCGTTCACCATCGAGCCCGGCCAGACGGTCGCGCTGGTCGGGGCGAGCGGGGCGGGCAAGTCGACGCTCGTGAAGCTCCTGCTGCGCTTCTACGACCCGACGGCGGGCGCGCTCCGGCTCGACGGGCACGACACGCGCGAGCTGCAGCTGAAGTCCCTGCGCGACAACGTGGCGCTGCTCCTCCAGGAGACGCTGGTGTTCGACGCGACGATCCGCGAGAACATCGCCTACGGACGCGCCGGCGCCACGGACGAGCAGATCGAGGCCGCGGCACGCGCCGCGGACGCGCACGACTTCATCGTCGACTTCCCGGACGGCTACGCGACGGCGGTCGGCCAGAAGGGGCGCCGGCTGTCCGGCGGCCAGCGCCAGCGCATCGCGATCGCGCGGGCGATGATCCGTGACGCGCCGCTCCTGATCCTCGACGAGCCGACGACCGGCCTCGACACCGAAGCCGCACAGCGGATCCTCGAACCCATGCGCCGGCTGATCAGCGGCCGCTCCACGCTGGTCATCTCCCACAGCCTCATGACCGTCCGCGACGCCGATCTCATCGTCGTGCTCGAAGGGGGGAGGGTCGTCGAGCGCGGGACCCATGAGGAGCTGCTCGTGGAGGGCGGCGCGTACGCGCGGCTGTACGCCCTCCACGATCCGCTGCTCGAGCCAGAGCCGGAGAGCCTCCCGGGGTGACCGCCACGCTGCCGCCGCCCGTGCTGGCGACCGGCGCCCGGGTCGGCGGTGACTACGAGGTCGTCGAGCTCCTGCGCCGCTCGCCGCTGTTCGACGTCTACGACGTCCACAGCGACAGCCGCGACTGCCGCTGCGTCGCCAAGCTCCCGCGTCCGGACCGGGCGGGCGACGAACGCACGCGCCGCCGGCTGGTGCACGAGGGGCGCCTGCTCCTGTCGTTCACCCACCCGCACCTCGTGCGCGCCTACGAGCTGATCGAGGCTCCCGAGCCCGTCCTCATCCTCGAGACCCTCAGCGGCGAGACGCTCGCGCACCTGCTCGCGCGCTCGCCGCGCGGGCTGCCCACGGGAGACCTCGCGCTGCTCGGCCTCCAGCTGTGCTCGGCCCTGCACTACCTGCACGGGCGCGGGATCGTGCATCTGGACCTCAAGCCCACGAACGTCGTGATCGACTGCGGGAAGGCCAAGCTCCTCGACCTGAGCGTCGCGCGGCCGCCCGGGACGACGCGTGGTGGCGCGGGCAGCCGGCGCTACGCGGCTCCGGAGCAGATCCGCGGTGGGGAGGTCGGCACGGCCGCGGACGTGTGGGGCGCGGGCTGCGTGCTTCACGAGGTCGCCACCGGCCGGCGGGCGTTCGAGGCGCGCCGGGACGGCTACGAGCAGCTCGAGCGCCGGGCAGAGCCGGTCGCCACGGCGTGCCCGGGACTTCCGCGGACCGTCGCAGCCGTCATCGACGCCGCGCTGGACCCCGCACCCGACGCCCGGCCGAGCGTCGCCGAGCTCGCCGACGTGCTCGACGACGCGCTGCCGGGCTGAGAACGAGGCTGGACAGCCAGGACGCCGCCGCAGGATGATGGCGAGGTGACCGTCCAGGTCGTCACCTGGGCCGAGCGGCCCGACCTCGCCGCCCGCGGGCCCGCGTCGGAGGACGTGTGGCCGGAGTACAACCTCCACGGCGACGTCTTCGACGACTGGTGGGGGCCGCTCGAGGCAGAGCTGCCCGAGTACCAGTTCGCGCTCTACGACGAGGCGGCCGATGCCGTGCTGGCCGAGGGCCACACGGGTCCGCTGCGCTGGGACGGCGACGACGCGACGCTGCCTGACGGCATCGACGAGGCGCTGCGCCAGTCGGTGGCCGGGCGCCGCGCCGGGGAGCGGCCGGACACGCTGTGCGCCTTCGCCGCCGAGGTGTCGCCCGCCGTGCGACAGCAGGGCCTGTCCGGTCAGCTGCTCGCGGGGATGCGCGAGCTCGCCGGTCGCCACGGGCTGACCCGCATGATCGCGCCGGTCCGGCCGGCCTGGAAGGACCGCTACCCGCTGACTCCGATCGAGCGCTACGCGCGCTGGCGGCGGGCGGACGGGCAGCTGCTCGACCCCTGGATGCGGCTGCACGAGCGGCTCGGCGCGCGGGTCGCCGCGCCGCTGCCCCGCTCGCTGCGCATCACGGGGACCGTCGCGGAGTGGGAGCGGTGGACCGGGCTGGCCCTCCCGGAGCCGGGCGAGTACGTGTTCCCCGGTGGGCTCGCCCCGCTGAGGGTCGACCGCGACGACGATCGCGGGACCTACTGGGAGCCGAACGTCTGGATGGTCCACCCCGAGCTGGACGGGAGCGGTCCGCCGGCAACCTGAGGGGCCGGTTCGGGGACGCTCCCTGATGTCGCCGGGGGCCGGCGGCGGGAGGGTTGGCCCATGACCACTCCCACCGCAGCCTCCACCTTCCGCCTCGGCCCGACCGGTCACGACCCGTTCATCACCGTCCGGCCGCCCATCGCCGCCGGCGGCCTCGCCCTGCACGCCCTCCGGCGTCCGTTCGCCTAGCTGCCGTGATGGTGCGCGCCACCCACCACGAGCGCCGGGCGTTCGCCGCCGCGCTCGCCGTCCTGCTCGTCCACGCGCTGGACGACGCGTTCGTGCACCGCGGCGCCGGCGTCCCGCCCACCCGGCACCTCGCCGCCGGGCTCCTCGCGGCCCTGGTCTGCGGGCTGGCGGGCGCGTTCGCCGGCCGCCTGCGGCCGGGGCTGCAGGCCGCGCTGGCCGCGGCGCTGGGCGTGCCGGCCGTCGTCAACGGCGCCATGCACGCCGTGCACGCCTGGTCCTACGGCCCCGAGCCGGCCGACGTGACCGGTCTGGCGGCGCTGCTGGGCGGCGTGGCGCTGCTGGCGCTCGCCGTGGTGGTCCCGTGGCGCCACCGCCGCGAGCGCCCGGCGAGCTTCAAGGTGCGCGCCGCGGCGCTCGTGCTCGCCCCGCTCGCGGTCGTCGTCGTCCTCGTCCCGGTCGCCGTCGGGCTGGTCGAGGTCCACGACTTCCGGGTTCCGGTCGGGTCACCGCCGGACGCGTCCTACGCCTCCGTGACGTTCCGGGCGACCGACGGGCTGCGCCTCTCCGGCTGGTACCGCGCCTCGCGCAACGGCGCCGCCGTGCTCCTCGTCCACGGCGGCGGCGGCAACCGCGTCGGCGCGCTGCGCCAGGCGCGGATGCTGGCCGCCCACGGCTACGGCGTCCTGCTCTACGACTCGCGCGGCAGCGGCCGCAGCGAGGGGGCGCGCAACACCTGGGACTGGGGATGGGAGAAGGACGCGGCCGGCGCGCTGCGCTTCCTCGAACGGCGCGGCGACGTGCACGACGGACGCATCGGCGCCCTCGGGCTCTCCAGCGGCGCCGACACGCTGGTCGACCTCGCCGCCGACCATCCCGCGCTGCGCGCGGTGGTGGCGGACGGCACGGCGCTGCGGACGTTCGAGGACGCCGACCGCGAGTTCGGGGCGCCGTTCACCATGGTGACCTCGTGGCTGTCGTTCGCCACCACCCGCGTCCTCGCCGGCACGGCGCCGAGCCGCCCGCTCGAGGACCTGGCGCGCCGGGTGCGCGCCCCGCTGCTGCTCATCTCCGCGGGGCGGGACGCCGAGTGGCGCTTGAGCCGGCGCTACGCCGCCGCCGCCGGGCGCGTCGCGCGGCACTGGAACCTCCCCGACGCCCGCCACACGGGCGCCGTCAGGTCCCACAGTCGCGAGTACGAGCGGCGCGTCGTGGCCTTCTTCGACCGGGCGCTCTAGGACCGGTCGGCGTGCTCGACGAAGCGAGCCACCTGCACGCGGGAGGTCACGCCCAGCTTGGCGAAGACGTTGCGCAGGTGCGTCTCGACGGTCTTCTCGCTCAGGAACAGCCGGCCCGCGACCTCCCGGTTGGTCATGCGGTCCGCGACGAGGCGGGCGATCTCGAGCTCGCGCTCGGTCAGCGCGGCCAGGCCGGTGCCGTCCGCGGCCGGCGCGCGTGCGCCGGTGGACGCGCTCGCCGATCCGCCGCAGCTCCCGTTCGGCGGCGTCGCGGTGACGGACGGCGCCGAAGCCGCCGAGATCCTCGGCCGCCCGAGAGAGCTGCGCGACGGCGCCGTCGCGATCGCCCGCCGCGGCAAGCGCCTGGCCGGCCACCGTGCGCGAGAGGGCAGCGTCGAGGAGCGCTCCGGCGCGCTCGGCGTGGCCGACTGACACGAGCGCCAGCTCGGCCGCTCGCGCGGGCTCGCCGGTGGCCAGGGCGACGCGCGCGGCGGCGACGGCGGCCATGGCGGCGGCGTAGGGGAGTCCCACGAGCGCCGCCCGCTCGCCGGCCGCGTCCGCCGACCGGCGGGCGTCGTCCACGCGGCCGAGCTCGAGCCGTGCCTGGGTGAGCGCCTCCAGGCACATGACCCGCCACCCGCCCGGGATGCGCTCCAGGTCCTCGCCGCCCGCCGCTTCGACCATGCAGTCGGCCGCTCGCGCGGGCTCGCCGCTGCACAGCAACGCGATCCCGTGCCAGACGCCGGCCCACGCGCTGACCAGCCCCTCGTCGATCCGGCGGGCCACCTCGACGCTCTCGCGCGCGTCGGCCAGCGCCGCGTCGACGTCGCCGCGGTTGAGCAGCGCCTGCGACCGGTTGAACAGCACCCACGCGAGGCCCTGGTCGTCGTCGCGCAGGCGGGCCGCCTCCAGCGCGCCGTCGAGCAGGTCGACCGCCGCCTCGAGACGGCCGTCCATCGCCCAGCAGGTGCCGAGGACGGCGTGCAGCGCCGGAAGCAGCTGCCCGTGGCCCGTCCGCCGGGCGAGCGCCACCGCGCGCTCGGCGTGCCGCGCCGCGTCGGCGAGGCGGTCGAGGTAGAGCTCGGCGGCGGCGAGGTTGGCGGCGGCGTCCGGGCGGCGGGCGAGCTGGTCGTCGGCCAGGTCGTCGACGGCGGGCGCGGCGACGGCGAGCGCGGCCTCCGCGGCGGGGACGTCGGCCGCCCACGCCCCGGACAGGGTCCGCATGGCGTGCGCCGCCGCGCGCAGCGCCGGATCGCCCAGCGCGTCGGCTTCGTCGCCGGCGCGGGCGGCCCAGGTCTGCATCGACGCGAGCTGCACGCGGTAGAAGCCGTCGATCGCGAGGTCGATCGCCAGCGCGACCGACTCGGCCGACCGCGGCGGCACCGCGGCACGGGCCGCCTCCAGCCACGCCGTCGCCTGCTCGTGGCGGCCCATGAGCCGTTCGACGGCGGCGCAGGCGAGCGTCGCCCGGACCAGCAGGTCGGGCGCGTCCGTCGCGGCCAGCTCGACGGCGCTCGCCAGCG
>DASVQH010000374.1:0-1930 GCA_036389195.1 Solirubrobacteraceae bacterium | reverse complement strand
CCGTTGATGCTCATCGGGGTGCTCACGGCGGTGCTGGCGGTCCTCACCGCGCGGACGCTGCGCCGCCGCCTGGCTCTCGTCGCCACCGGCGCCGTCGCGGCGGGCGTGGCCGGCGCGCTCTACACGCACACGTGGCTCGAGGCGCTGACGGGTTCGTGGGCGGCGATCGCCGGCGCCGTGGCGCTGATCGTCGTCGCCGTCTCGGCGACGATCATCGGCCTGGCCGGGCACGTCGGGCGGGCCGGCCTCGGGCTCGGCGCGGTGCTGATGATGCTCGTCGCGAACCCGTGGTCGGGCGTCTCGTCGGCGCCCGAGCTCCTGCCGGCGCCGGCGGGGGCGATCGGCCAGCTGCTGCCCGCGGGCGCCGGCGGGAACCTGCTGCGCAGCGTCGCGTTCTTCGACGGCGCCGGGGCGGCCGGGCACCTGGTGGTGCTGGGCGCGTGGGCGGCCGCCGGCCTGGCCTTGATGGCGACCGCCGCGGTCCGTCACCGGCGTGCCGCCGCGGCGCGCGGGCCGGTGGCGGCGACGGCCTGAGCCGATCCTGCGCCGCCCCGCTCGTTGACGCTGCCGGGCGGCGTCCGTAGGGTCGGTGGGTGAGCCGCATTCGCCGCCTTCTCCCGCTGGCCGTCCTCCTCGTCCTCGCGGGGGCGACGTCCGCCGGCGCGGCGGCACCGAGCGCCTGGGTCCCGTTCGCCCCCTACGCCGACATGGCCGGCTGGCCGCCGCCGGAGCTCTCGGCCATCCGGACGCAGGGCGGCGCGAAGAACGCCTCGCTCGGCTTCGTCACCGCCGAGGAACCGGCCAAGGCCGGGGTGGACGAGCCGCCGCGCTGCGTCGCGACGTGGGGCGGCTACGGCGCCTATCCCGCGACCGGGACCGGCGCCTACCGGCTCGACGACGTGCGCGCCCACCGGGCGGCGGGCGGCGACGTCGTCGTCTCCTTCGGCGGCCAGGCCGGCCACGAGCTCGCGACGGTCTGCCCCTCGCTCAGCGCCCTTCTCGCGCAGTACCGGGCGGTCATCGCGGCGTACGGCGTCACGCGCGTGGACTTCGACATCGAGGGCGGCGCGGTCGGCAACGACGACGCCAACGCCCTGCGCGCCCAGGCGATCCACCAGCTCCAGCAGGAGGCGGCGGCCGCCGGGCGCCCGCTGAAGGTCGCGTTCACGGTGGCCACCAACCCGACCGGCCTGACGGACCAGGTGCTGGCGATGCTGCGCACCACGGTGGACGGCGGCGCGGCGCTCTCGCTGGTGAACATCATGGCGATGGACTACGGTGCCGAGCAGGCGCCCAGTCCGGCGGGGCGGATGGCCGAGTACGCCAAGCAGGCGGCGCTCGCCACGCGCAACCAGCTGCGCTCGCTGTTCCCCGGCGTCTCGGACGCCGACCTGATGCGCCGCGTCGGGATCACCCCGATGATCGGGATCAACGACGTCGCGCAGGAGGTCTTCACCCTCGCCGACGCGGCCGAGCTCGCGGCGTGGGCGGGGGAGAACGGCGTCGGGATGCTCGGCATGTGGCAGACCGGCCGCGACAAGCAGTGTCCGGCGCCGACCACCACCACGAGCCTGGACTGCTCCGGCGTGAGCCAGTCGCCCTGGGCCTTCACGCGCGCGCTCGGCGCCTTCCGCGGCGACGCGCCCGCCACGAACCTCCTGGCGGGTGCGGGCGCGGGCGCGGCCGGTGCCGTGCGCGGCGACTTCGACGGCGACGGCCGCGACGACCTGGCGATCGGCGCGCCGGGGGAGAACGGCGGCGCCGGCACGGTCCACGTCCTGCGTGGCGCGGCGGCGGGCGGGCTGACGGCCACGGGCTCGCAGCAGTGGTCGCAGGCATCGGTCGGGATCGCCGGCGACCCGCAGGCCGGCGACGGGTTCGGCTCGGCGCTCGCGGCGGGCGACGTCAACGGCGACGGCCGCGCCGACCT
>DASVQH010000373.1:0-7777 GCA_036389195.1 Solirubrobacteraceae bacterium | reverse complement strand
GGCTCGTGGCCACGAGCGCCGGCGGCACCGTGGCCGGCGAGGACCGGAGCTTCCGGACCGCCGCGAGCAAGCCGGACGCCGAGACCGGCTGGATCAGCGACCTGACGAGCGCGTCGGCGACCCTCGACGGCGTCGTCGACCCCCACGGCGCGTCGACGCAGTACTTCTTCGAGTACGGCGAGACCGAGGCGTTCGGCCGCACCACGCCGCTGGCCAGCGCCGGCGCGGGCACCGAGCCGGTGACCGTGCAGGCGGCGCTCAGCGGGCTGCGGCCGCGCACGACCTATCACTTCCGCCTCGTCGCCACCAACGAGTCGGGGACCGGCTTCGGCGACGACCATCCGTTCGCGACCCCGGGCGCCGGCCCGTCCGCCTCCACCCGCGAGGTGGACCCCGAGGCCGTCTCGGCCACCGGCGCGGGCGTGGCCGCCTGGGTCAACCCCTCCGGCGCCACCACGTCGGTGACGTTCGAGTACGGCAGCACGACCGCCTACGGCGGCGTCAAGAAGACGCCCGACCTGGCCGCCAACGCCGGCCCGACGCAGGTCACCACCTCGCTGACCGGTCTCGCCCCCGCCACGACCTACCACCTGCGCGTCGCGGCGACCAACGCCGCCGGCACCAATTACGGCCGCGACGTCACGTTCACCACGCGCCACCGGCCGCCGACCGCGACGACGAAGCCGGCGGGGTCGCTCGCCACCACCCAGGCGACGCTGAACGGGACGGCCAACGCACAGGGCCTCCCCGGGACCGCCTGGTTCGAGTTCGGGACGACGACCGACTACGGCTCGATGACGCCCGAGCAGCCGCTCGCGCCCTGGACGACCACCACCACCGTGTCCGCGCAGGCGGCCCCGCTGCTGCCGGGCACCACGTACCACGCTCGCCTCGTCGTGGAGACGGACGAGGGCCGCGTCCGCGGCGCCGACGTCACGTTCGTGACGCCGCGGTAGGCGACTACATGCTGTCGGGCGCGGAGACGCCGAGCAGCCCGAGCGAGCGGGCGATGACCCGCTGCGCGGCGACGCTCAGGGCGATCCGGAAGGACTCCAGCGCCTCGGGCTCGGCCCCGACCACGCGGCAGTCGCGGTAGAACGCCGTGAAGGTCTGGGCCAGCTCGAGCGCGTAGGTGGCGATCCGGTGCGGCGCCCGGCGCTCCGCGGCCTCGGCGGCCTCGGCCGGGAAGGCCAGCAGCTTCTTGATCAGCTCGCGCTCGGCGGGCTCCAGCGCGGCCGGCCGCGCGTCCGCGGCGAGCGCCGCCCGGACCCGCTCCTCCCCCGCCTTGGCCAGCATCGAGGCGATCCGCGCGTGGGCGTACTGCACGTAGTAGACCGGGTTCTCGTTGGACTGCCGGCGGGCCAGGTCGAGGTCGAGGTCGACCGTCGAGTCATGCGAGCGCGACAGCATGAAGTAGCGCGTGGCGTCCACGCCGATGTCCGCGATCAGCTCGTCGAGCGTCACGAAGTCGCCGCGCCGCTTGGACATCGACGCGCGCTGGCCCCCGTCGACGAGGTGGACGAACTGCAGGATCGGCACCTCCACGCGCTCGGGCTCCGCGCCGAGCGCCGACGCGGCCGCGCGCAGGCGCGCGACGTAGCCGTGGTGGTCGGAGCCCAGGACGTAGATCAGGTGGTCGTACCCGCGCCCGAGCTTGTCCTGGAGGTAGGCGACGTCGGAGGCGAAGTAGGTCGGCTCGCCGTTGGAGCGCTCGAGCACGCGGTCCTTGTCATCGCCGAGGTCGGAGGTCCGCAGCCACAGGGCGCCCTCGTGCCGGTAGAGCCGGCCGCGCTCGTCGAGGCGCGCGATGGCGCGCTGCACCGGTGACGGCGCTCCGTCCAGGAGCGACCCCTCGAGGAACCAGTGGTCGAAGTGCACCCGGTAGGCCTCCAGCGTGGCGCGGATGCGGGCGACCATCCGCTCGACCCCCTCGCGCGCCAGGACCGCGGGGTCGGCCTCGGCGGCGCCGGGGATCTCGGCGGCGAGGTCGGCCACGTAGTCGCCGTGGTAGCCGTCGGCGGGAGGCTCCTCCCCGCGCGCCCGCGCGCCGATCGACTCGCCGAGGCGCAGCACCTGCGCGCCGGAGTCGTTGAAGTAGTACTCCCGCTCGACCTCGTGGCCGGCCAGCTCGAGGATCCGCGCCAGCGAGTCGCCGAACGCGGCGTGGCGGCCGCTGGCCGCGGTCAGCGGGCCGGTCGGGTTCGCGGAGACGAACTCGACGTTGACGCGCTCGGCGCGCGCCGGGCGGCCGGTGCCGTAGGCCTCGCCGGCCGCGAGCACGCGCGCGGCGGCGTCGACGTACCAGGCGTCGGCCAGGAAGACGTTGAGGAAGCCGGGCCCGGCCACCTCGACCCGCGCCAGCCGGTCGCCCAGCCGGGCGTCGAGCGCCGAGCCCAGCTGCTCGGCGATCGCCCGCGGCGCGGCCTTGAGCACCGGCGCCAGGAGCATCGCCGCGTTGGTCGAGTAGTCGCCCATCTCGGCCCGCGGCGGGCGCTCGAGCGTCGGGGCGACGCTGGGCGCCGGCCGGTCGGCGCGCAGCTCGGCCGCCGTGTCCAGGAGGGCGGCGCGCAGGTCGTCGAGGGGCGTCGGTGCGCTCACCTCAATGATGGTACGGCTCTCCGGCCAGGATCTTGTGCGCGCGGAAGATCTGCTCGAGCAGCACGACCCGCGCCAGCTGGTGCGGCAGCGTCATCGGCCCGAGCGAGAGCCGCTCGTCGACCCGCTCCAGGCGGGCGCCGTGGCCGAAGGCGCCGCCGATCACGAAGCACAGGTCGCGTCCGGACTGGCGGCGCTCCTCCAGCCAGCGGGCGAACGCCTCGGAGTCGGGCGTGCGGCCGCCCGCGTCGAGCAGGACGACGTGGGCGCGCTCGGGCACCCGCCGGGCGAGCTGCTCGTCCTCGCGGACCTCGACGAGCTCCAGGCGCGCGTGCCGACCGAGCAGCCGCTCGTAGTGCCGGACGTCGTCGGTGTACGGCGGCCGCAGCCGGCCGACGCTCAGCACGATGATCCGCACGACGGTGCGGGATACTAGGCCGATGGGTCCCGATCCCGACTCCGGCCGCGAGCGCCAGATCAACATCCACACCTCGCCGGAGGTGATGGCGGGCCACTACGCGAACTTCGCCAACGTCTCGCACTCCGACTACGAGTTCACCGTCACCTTCGCCCGCGTCGACCACGAGATGGAGGGCGACGAGATCCCCGGGGTGGTCGTGTCGCGGATCAACCTGTCGGCGAAGTTCATGCGCGAGCTCATCGACGCCATGGAGGACAACTACTCCAAGTGGCGCACCCGCGAGGGGATCAAGAGCCTGCCGGAGTGGGGCGGGGGCGAGCCTCCCGGCGCATCGCGTCCCTGAACGCCACGGCCGCGCCGATCCGCTGGACGGCGGTCGGGTGCGTGCCGAGCAGGACGTTCACCCAGCCGGGCGGCTGCGGATCGGACACGTTGGCGATCGCGATCATGCGCTGGAAGGCGATCAGCGTGTCGGGCTGGTGCGTCAGCGCCAGGGCGTAGCGGTCGGCGCGGGCCTCGACCTCCCGCGACAGCTCGTTGGAGATCGTGGTGATCACCGGCACGACGATGGCCAGCGCGAGGGCGACGGCCGGGACGGCCGGGGCCGGGCGCGCGCGCCAGTCGTCCGGGCCCAGGCGCTCGGCCAGCCGGGCGGCCGCCAGCACGCCGAACGGCGCCACGACGGCCAGCCACAGCAGCCCGTGCGAGACGTCGCGATGGTGGACGTGGCCGAGCTCGTGGGCGACCACCAGCCGCACCTGGGCGGGCGTGAAGTCGCGCAGCAGCGTGTCGAACAGCACGACGCGCTTGGTCTTGCCGATCCCCGCCACGTACGCGTTGGCGCCGGTGGTCCGCTTGGAGGCGTCGACCACGTAGACCTCCCCCACGTCGACGTCCGCGCGGCGGGCCAGATCGAGCACGGCGCTGCGGGTCCTGCCGGGCTCCAGCGGCTCGAAGCGGTTGAACAGCGGGTCGATGAGCACCGGCGAGCCGTAGGTGATGGCGACGCCGAACACGACGATCAGCGCCGCGCCCACCGTCCACCAGGCCCGCCCCAGCCGGCGCAGGGCGACCACCAGCAGCGCGCCGCCGACCGCGGCCAGCCCCGCGGAGATCGCCAGGTCGAGTCCCACGTCGGCCAGCCAGCCGGGCCAGGAGCGCGTGGTCAGGCCCACGTCGATGGCGCGCTGGCGCCCGATCGCGCTGACGGGGAGCTGCGCGATCGCCGGGAGCGCCGAGACCGCCGCGCCGGCGAGCGCCCCGGCCGGCACCTGGCGCCGCGACGCGCCGTGCAGCCACCGCGGCGGCCGGCGCACCAGCAGCACGAGGACCCCCAGCTCGATGGCGACCGTGGCGCCGTAGATGACCAGCTGCGGGCGCCGGAAGTCGCGGGCGCGCTCGATCTGGGCCTTGGTGAAGTAGTCTCGGGCCTCGACCGGCGCCGGTTCGGGGCCCTTGTCGCGCGGCCGCATGACGACCACCGCGACCTGGGCGACCGCCACGGCGGCCAGCAGGACGGCGGGCAGGCGCAGACGGCGGGGCATGGGTGGCCCATCGTATGGGGCGCCGCGCCGCGTCCGCCGTCCTTGGCACCCTGAGAGCCCAATGCGCGTCGCCATCGTCTCCGACATCCACGGCAACCGCCACGCCTTCGAGGCGGTCCTCGACGCGATCGCCGCCGCGGGGACCGAGGAGACGTGGTGCCTCGGCGATCTCGTCGGCTACGGCGCCGAGCCCGACGCGTGCGTGGAGCTCGCCGACGAGCACTGCGCGATCTGCCTGGCCGGCAACCACGACCTCGCCGTCACCGGCGCCCTGTCGCTCGAGGACTTCTCGCGCGGCGCCGCGCTGGCCGCGCAGTGGACCCGGGAGACCATGTCGGCCGCGGCGACGGAGTGGCTGGCGGCGCTCGCGCCCCAGGGCGAGGCGGAGGGCGTCGGGCTCTACCACGCCTCGCCGCGGGACCCGATCTGGGAGTACGTGCTCTCGTCGCTGGCCGCGGAGCTGTGCCTGGACGCCGCGCCGCAGCGGATCTCGCTGATCGGGCACTCCCACGTCGCGCTGGCCTTCAACCGCCCCGAGGGGTCGCCCGCCACGGGCGCCACGCGGCGCGACGGCGCCGTCGACGACCTGTCGAGCGGCGAGTGGCTGCTGAACCCCGGCTCGGTCGGCCAGCCGCGCGACGGCGACCCCCGGGCCGCCTGGCTGGAGCTCGACACGACGGCGGCCACCGCGACGTGGCGCCGCGTCGAGTACGACATCGCCGGCGCCGCCGGGGCGATCCGCGCCGCCCGGCTCCCGGATTCGCTCGCCGACCGCCTCTCCCACGGCCAGTAGGGCCGGTACCCTGTCCTGCCTGCGAGTCCCGATGCCGCGCCTGCGCCCGCCCCGCCCCCTCCTCCTCGCCACGCTCGCGTCCCTCGCCGCCCTCCTGGCGGCCGGCTGCGGCTCCGAGGGCACCCCCGAGCGCAAGCTGATCGCCCAGAGCAAGGCCCAGGCGATGGTCAAGACGATCGACCGGGCCGAGTCCGCGCTCGCCGACGGCCGCTGCGACAGCGCCCAGAACGCGGTCGCCCGGCTGCGCCGCCAGGCCCAGGAGCTCCCCGAGAGCTACGACGCCCGCCTCGTGGCCAACGTCTCCGACTGGGTGGATCACCTCGAGCAGCGCGTGCCGGAGGACTGCACGGACCGCGCCGAGGAGAAGAAGGACGACGACAAGAAGGAGACGCCGACCCCGACGCCGACCGAGACGCCCGAGGAGACCGAGACCCCCACCCCGACGCCGACCGTCACCGCCACCCCCACGGCCACCGCGACGCCGGTGCCCACCGCCACGGCGACGCCGATCCCCGACCAGGGCGGCAGCGGCGGCCAGGGCGAGGGCGGCGAGGGCGGCGGCGGCGACGAGGGCGACGGCGGCGGGTCGTCGCCGTCGACCGGCGGCGTCTCGCCCGAGGACGGCGGCTAGCTCCATGGCCCCCACCGACCAGCTCTTCGCCTCCCGCTACCGCCTCGAGAACCGCCTCGGGGTCGGCGGCATGTCGACCGTCCAGCTCGCCTTCGACACGCGCCTGGAGCGCTACGTGGCGGTCAAGCTCCTGGCCGAGCACCTCGCCGAGGACCCGGGCTTCGTGGCCCGCTTCCGCCGCGAGGCGCTGGCGGCGGCGCGGCTCGTGCACCCGAACGTCGTCCAGGTCTTCGACTTCGGCCTCGACGACGCCAGCGGCCGGCAGTACATCGTGATGGAGCACGTCGAGGGCCACTCCTGCGCGGAGATCCTGCGCGACCAGGGCCACCTCGAGCCCGCCGACGCCGTCGACATCCTCGTGCAGGCCTGCCGCGGCCTGGAGTACGCGCACCGCAACGGCGTCATCCACCGCGACGTCAAGCCGGGCAACCTCCTGCGCAGCCTCGACGGCGTGGTCAAGCTGGCCGACTTCGGCATCGCCAAGGCCTCCGAGCAGTCCGACATCACGCGGGTCGGCTCCGTGCTCGGCACCGCCGCCTACCTGGCGCCCGAGCAGGCCCGCGGCGAGCCGGCGGGCCCGGCGGCCGACCTCTACTCGCTCGGCGTCGTGGCCTACCAGCTGCTGACCGGCCGGCTGCCCTACGAGGGGCTGTCGCTGACCGAGCTCGCCCGGCTGCAGGACTCCGGGCCGCCCGAGCGCCTTGACCGGGTCAACCCGGGGGTGCCGCCGGCGCTCTCGGCCGCCGTCCTGCGCGCGCTGCACCGCGACCCCGAGGGCCGCTTCGCCGACGGGCCGGAGATGGAGGAGGCGCTGCGCGACGGGTTGCACGGCGTCGAGCCGGAGCCGTCGCCGTCGACCACCACCGCGCTGCCCGCGGACGAGGAGACCGAGGCGACGCGGATGCTGTCGCGCGACGCGGTCCGCTCGGCCGCGCCCGCGCCGCCCGCGGCGCCGCGCCGGCGGCTGGAGCCGCTGGCCGACGAGTACGCGCCGCCGCCGCGCCGGGCCGCCGCCGCCGCGGCTCCACCCGCCACCGCCCCGCGCAAGCGCGGCGGGGCCGCGCGCACGCTGCTGATCCTGCTGGCGGTCCTCGCCCTCGTCGCCGGCGGCGCCGCGGTGGTGCTCAGCCAGACCGGCGGGCGCTCCGTCCAGCTGCGCGAGGACGTCCGCGGCGACGCGCAGCAGTCGCTGAGCGAGCTGCGCGGGCTGATCGAGGACAACACCCGCTAGGACGCGGGCTCAGGAGCGGTCCGCCGCGCCCCGGGCGCCGCGCCCGCGCGCAGCTGCGCCGCGACCGTGGCGAGGGTGCCCTCGCCGATCGCGCCGCGCAGATCGGCCATCAGCCGCGCCACGTAGGCGAGGTTGTGGAGCGTCAGCAGGCGCATCGCGGTGGTCTCGCGCGCCTTGACGAGGTAGTGCAGGTAGGCCCGCGAGTACCCCGCCGTGCAGGCCGCGCAGGGGCAGCCCTCCATCAGCGGCTCGTCGGCGCGCTTGTAGCGCGCCTTGCCCAGGTCGATGCGCCAGCGCGCGCCCGGATCGGGGACGACGGCCATGCCGTGGCGCCCGAGCCGCGTCGGCATGGCGCAGTCGAACGTGTCCATGCCCAGCTCGACGCCGCGGATCAGGTCGTCGATGTCGCCGATGCCCAGCAGGTGGCGCGGGCGGTCCTCCGGCAGCTCGTCCGCCGCCCACCCGACCACCTCGTACATCTGCGCCTTGTCCTGACCCAGCGAGCCGCCGATCGCCACGCCGTCGGCGCGCGACGCCGCCACGACCTGCGCGGACGCCCGCC
>DASVQH010000372.1:0-2982 GCA_036389195.1 Solirubrobacteraceae bacterium | reverse complement strand
CGCCCCCACGATCCTGGAGTCGACCGGCCTGTCGAGCTCCTCCTCGATCCTCAACAGCGTCGCCATCGGGGCGATCAACCTGATCGCCACCGTCGCCGCGCTGTCGTTCATCGACCGCATCGGCCGCCGCCCGCTGCTCGTCGTGAGCCTCGCCGGGATGGTGGTCAGCCTGGCCGCCATCGGCCTGGCCTTCGAGGTCCTGGACGGCGACGCCCAGAGCTGGGTCGCGCTGCTGTGCCTCGTGACCTACGTGGCGTCCTTCGCGATCGGGCTCGGGCCGGTCTTCTGGCTGCTGATCTCCGAGATCTACCCGCTGCGCGCCCGCAGCGCCGCCATCAGCCTCGCGGGCGCGGCCAACTGGATCGCCAACTTCGCGGTCGGGCTGACCTACCTCCTGCTCGTCGACGCGCTCGGCCGCAGCGGGGCGTTCTGGCTCTACGGCGTCCTCGGCCTGGCGTCGATCGGCTTCGTGCTGCGCTACGTGCCCGAGACACGCGGCCGGTCGCTGGAGGCGATCGAGGCCGAGCTCGACGGCACGGCCGGCGCCGCACCGGCCGGCCCGCTGACGCCGCGGGCGTCGTGAGGCACCGCGGAGCGCCGGCGCGCCAGATCAAAGGATTTCGAGCGGTGCACCCGGCCATACTGCGAGCGTGCGCTCTCGCAGCCCGAACCTCACGCCGGCCCAGCTGGCCGGGCTGCTCGAGCGCCTCCCCGACATCGTCTGGCGCTACCGCGTGCAGCCCACCCCCGGGTTCGACTACGTCAGCCCGTCCGTCTTCGCGCTGACGGGCTACACGCCCGAGGACCACTACGCCGACCCCGACCTGGGGCGCCGCATCGCGCATCCCGACGACGCGCCGCTCATCGAGGCCACGCTGGCCGCGCCCGACGCGAACGCCACGGTGATGATCCGCTGGCGCCACCGCAGCGGAGCGACCTTCGCGACCGAGCAGCGGATCACCGCCGTGCGCGACGCCACCGGCGCGGTGGTCGCGCTCGAAGGCGTCGGGCGACCGGTCATGGACGGCGAGCGCCGCTACCAGATGCAGGCCGGCGACCTGGTCATCGACCTCGCCACCCACCGCGTGCTCGTCGACGGCCGGGTCGTGGAGCTGACGCCCGCCGAGCATCGGATCCTCGCGCAGCTGGCCGCCACCGACGGGCCCGTCAGCGCCGAGGCGCTCGCCGCGCGGCTGTGGGGCGCCGAGCATCCCGGCGGGACGCGCGTGGTCCAGGTGCACGTCTCGAACCTGCGGCGCAAGCTCGAGCCGGACCCGCGCTTCCCGCGGCGGCTGGTGACGCACCGCGGGGTGGGCTACGCGCTCGCCCGCGGCGCCGATTGAACCGGTTCACTCCCTCCACCTCAAGATTTCCAGAGTCCCGGTTCCGGCGGCCGGTGCGTGTGTAGAAAGAGGCATGACGCGCCGCTCGCCGCATGGCGGGTTCGCACCGTCCGGCACCGCCGGTCGCTCCGGGGCCAGGGCCGCGCCCCGGGGCGCCGGCGGTGACGTCCCCCGCGCGGGGTCAGCGCTGGGTGCCGGTGCTGCGCAGGTAGGTGAGCACGGCGTGCACGCGCCGGTGCTCGGTCGGCGCGGGGCCGAGGTCGAGCTTGCGGAAGATCGCCGTGACGTGCTTCTCCACCGACGCCTCGCTGACGTTGAGCGCCTGGGCGATCCCGATGTTGGAGCGGCCCTCGGCCATCGCGCCGAGGACCGCGTGCTCGCGCGGCGTCAGGTGGTGCAGCGGGTCGTCGGCGTGGCGGCGCCCGAGCATGCCCCGCACCACCTCGGGGTCGAGGGCGCTGCCGCCCGCCGCCACGCGCGCGATCGCCTCCACGAAGGCGCCGACGTCGCCGACGCGCTCCTTGAGCAGGTAGCCGACGCCCTCGGCGCGGTCGCCCACGAGCTCCAGCGCGTAGGAGGCCTCGTAGTAGTGCGAGAGCACCAGGACGCCGGTCTGCGGCAGCCGGCGGCGCAGCTCCATCGCCGCCAGCAGGCCGTCGTCCTCGCGGCGCGGCGGCATCTGGACGTCGACGATCGCCACGTGCGGCTTGTGGGCGAGGGTCTTGCGCAGCAGGTCGTCGGCGTCGCCGGCCTGCGCGACGACGTCGAGGCCGGCGTCGGTGAGCAGCCGCGCGATGCCCTCCCGCAGGAGCACGTCGTCCTCGCCGATCACCACGCGCAGGCTGCTGGGCGCGTCGGTCGGGTCGCTGGCCATCGCCGCCATGGTCGCACCCGCGAGGCGCATCGTGGGTAGGGCTAGCCAGAAGGCGGTTTCTGGCTCCCCCGTCTGGCGCGCGAGCGCTGATCGGAGCAAGCTCTCCACCATGCCCGCCTCCTCTCCACCCGCGGCCGCCGTGCGGCGTCGGAGCACCATGTCGCGCGGTCGCCCGGGGCATGCGACGCCGCACCCGCCGTCCGGCGGCGCCGGGCCGCTCCCGCTGCGCGGCCGCGAGGACGAGCTCGCGCTGATCGGGCGCGACCTGGAGGCGCTGGGCGGCGGCCACGGCGGGGTGATCCTGATCGAGGGCGCGCCGGGCTCGGGCAAGACCAGCGTGCTCGAAGAGATCGAGCGGCGGGCGGCCGGGACGGGGATCCGCACCTTCCGCGCGGCCTGCGACGCCGCCGCCGGCGCGATGCCGCTGAGCCCACTGCTCGACGCGCTGCTGCACGGCCGCCCGCCGCTGCTCGACGCGCGCGTCCTGCGCGAGATCGCGGCCATGCCGGACGCGCGCTTCTGGATGCTGCAGGAGCTGCAGGAGCGGCTCGAGCGCGCCGCGCTCGCCGCGCCGCTCGTCGTCGCGGTCGACGACCTCCACTGGGCCGACGAGGCGACGCTGCTCGCGCTGCGCACGCTGCCCGAGCGGCTGGCCACGCACGCGCTCCTCTGGGTCCTGGCGCGGCGGCCCGGCGGCGCCGCGCTGACGGCCGGGCGCCTGCAGGAGAGCGGCGCCCGCTCGCTGGTGCTCGGCGCGCTGGAGCG
>DASVQH010000371.1:0-14423 GCA_036389195.1 Solirubrobacteraceae bacterium | reverse complement strand
CGCCTGCGGCGGGGCCGGCACCGCATCGTCGTCCGCCGCGCGGGCTGCAAGACGCTGCGAGCGGTGATCCGCGCCGCCTGACCCCGCACCCCGTGGGGTACGACCGCTTCAACCGCCCCACTTTTCGGAGGTCCCACCGTGCGTCGACCCTCACCGGCCGTCCTGATCGCCCTGCTCGCTCTGTTCGTCGCGCTCGACGGGCCGGCGCTGGCCGCCAAAGCGGCCAAGCGCATCTCGGGCAGCCAGCTGCGCGGCAACTCGGTGACCGGCGCGAAGATCCGCAACGGGACGCTGCAGCGCCAGGACCTCTCGGCCCGCGCCCGCGCCGCGCTGCGGACGCCGGCCAACCGGAGCGTCACCTCCCCCAAGCTCGCGCCCAACGCCGTGACCTCCGACCACATCCGCGCCCGCGCCATTGGCACCGACGAGCTCGCCGACGGCGCGGTCGAGACCAAGCAGGTGCGCGACGGCTCGCTCAGCGCCCGCGACGTCGCCGCCTACAGCGGCCACGCGGGCCTGGACTTCCCGGCGCTGCAGCCGGGCCAGTGCGTGGCGAAGGGCTTCGAGCTGCCCGGCGGCGCGAAGGTGCCCGACGCCGTCGTGGCGATCACGCCGCCGTCGAACTGGCTCGACGGCGTCCCCGTCACCGCCTCGCTCGGGCCGGAGGACAAGCGCATCGTCGTGACCGCGTGCAACGGCAGCGGCGCGCCGACCGCCGATCCGGGCGAGGTGCAGTTCCGCTACGTCGTGCTGACCCTGTAACGCCTGGAGCGGCCCCGCGTACCTCTTGTTGAACGCCGGTCAACAAGGAGACCACCGTGCCGCACCCCAGCGCCAACCGCCAGAAGACGTTCGTCCTCGCCCGCGCCGAGCAGCGCGCGCTCGAGGCGATGGCCCGCCGCCTCCCCGCCCGCGTCATGCCCGACCACCTGACTGCGCTGGGCGTGGCCGCGGCGGCCGGCATCGCCGCCGCCTACGCGCTGTCGGCCGGCGGCCGCGGCTGGCTGTGGGTCGCCAACGGGCTGCTCGTGGTCCACTGGCTCGGCGACTCGCTGGACGGCACGCTGGCCCGCGTCCGCCGGACCGAGCGCCCGACCTACGGCTACTACCTCGACCACCTCGTCGACGCGATCGCCACCGCGCTGATCGGGATCGGCCTCGGGCTCTCGCCGCACATGCTGCTGGCCACCGGCCTGGTCATCGTCGTCGCCTACCTCGTGCTGTCGATCAACACCTACCTGGAGACGCAGGCGCTCGGCGCGTTCCAGCTGGGCTACGCGGGCGTCGGGCCGACCGAGGTCCGGCTCGTGCTCGTCGCGCTGAACACGGCGCTCGCGCTCGGCGCGGGGCCCGGCTTCCACGTCGCGGGCCTCGGCGTGACAGTCCTGGACCTCGTCGGCCTCGGCGCCGCGGCGATCATGCTGGTCGCGCTCGCCGTGCGCGCGGCGGGCAACCTGCGCATGCTGGCCGCCCGCGAGCCGGCGCGGCGGACCGCCTCAGCCGCGTAGCCGGGGCATCGACGCCTACCGGCCGCTTCCGGTCTGGCGCGGGGCGATGCGGAGCGCTTCGGAGACGCCCGCCGTGGCGGTGCCGCCCGCGGTGACGCCCGTCGCCGCGCAGCTGATCAGCCGGCCGGCGTCGCCCTGCTGCACGACGTAGACGGCGTCGTCGCCCGTCTGCACGGACCGCGCCCCGCCGCCGCGCCGGGTGGCGACGAAGCCGAAGACGACGCGATCAGGCGGGAAGGTCCAGGTCGCGGGCGCCCCGCAGGTCAGCGCCGCACCGACGCGCGGCTCGCCGGTCAACCGGCTCGGCTCTTCCCCGGCCGCCGGGGCGAGCGCGGGCGAGGGATCGAGTGCGAAGGCGCGGTAGTGCGCGGCGTCGGCGAACACGGTGGGGTCGAGGTCGGCGCCGCAGCGCTTCCCCCAGCTGACGACGCCTGCGAGCCGGCCGCCCACGACGAGCGGGCCGCCCGAGTCGCCGACGCAAGCCGACCGGTAGGGCCGGCGGCCGTCGGGGTCGCCGGCGCAGAGCATCCCGGAGGGAGCGAACGCGCCGCGGTAGACGCGACCGCCGTGACGGCGGTAGTAGCGCCCGCACCGCGCGTCGCTCAGCACCTCGAGCGTCGCGGCCCGCAGGCCGTTCAGCGCGCCGACGGCACGGCGCGGCGCCCGGCGGTCGCCCCGCCCGAGGACGCGGGCCCGCCGCCCGGCGGGCCCTCCCGCGTGAGCGGCAGCGGCGTCACGCCACGGACGGGCCGGGCGAGCAGGATCAGCGCGACGTCGTCCTCGGGCGCCTCCGGGTTCAGCGTGCCGTTCACCGCGCGTCGGACGTACCCCGGGTGCACGGCCACGCGCGCAGCCCGCGCGGATCGCCCGCCCGCGAACGCCACCGCCCCGATCTCGTCGGGCGCGAGCCCGTTGACGCAGTGCGCCGCGGTGAGCACGCGGTCAGGGGCGACCAGCGTGCCACCGCACTCGGGAAACCAGGCGAGCCACGGCGCAGACGCCGGCGCCGCCGGCCGGCCGCCGACGATCGCGCCGGCCACTGGGGCGGCGCCGAGGAGCAGGAGCGCGGCGAGGAGAAAGGCGCGAGCGCGAGCGTTCATGACCATGCAACGGATGGCGGGTCAGATGCTGACGGCGCCGCGCCCAGTCGGGTTCAGTGAGCTTCTCTGAGGGGAAGCCGAACCGGTACACATGCTCGGCCAGCTGCTCATCTCACCCAAGCTCGTGCTGCGTGCGCTCGAGGACCTCAACGCCATCGCCGAGGCGGTGCGGCGCCTGCCGGAGATCGAGGCCAAGGTCGACGGCGTGGTCGAGCGCTTCGAGCGCGAGCTCACCGCCGTGCGCGAGGGCGTCGAAGGGCTGCAGGAGCAGATGGGGCCGATTCAGGAGCTGCCCGAGGTCCGGCGCGGCCTCGAGAACCTGCAGGGTCAGATGGGCCCGATCGACGAGCTGCCCGAGGTCCGGCGCGGCGTCGAGGCGCTGCGCGAGGAGATGGCCCCGATCCAGCAGCTGCCGGCCGTCCGCGAGGCGGTCGAGCCGCTGCAGGACGAGATGCGCGCCCTGCGCGACGAGGTCGCCCCGATCAAGGAGATCTCGGCCGTCCGCGAGGCCGCCGAGCCGCTGGCCGGGAAGATGGAGGACGTCAAGGGCGCCACCGACGGCCTCGAGCCGCTGCTGCAGGACGTCTCGGAGGCGGTGCGGGGGCTGCACCCCAAGCTCGAGGAGATCCGCGACTCCGTCGGGCCCGTCGGCGACGTGGTCGACAACCTGCCGAAGTTCATGAAGCGCTAGAAACGCCGCCCGCGATCGTTGGAGGTGATCATGCGCCGCTTCCTCACTCCGCTCATCCTCCTCATCGCGTTGCTCTTCGCCGCTGCCCCGGCGCTCGCCGAGGAGCACGAGGCGGGCGGCGAGGCGCTCGAGCACGCCAAGGAGGAGGCCGGCCGGGCCGAGGCGCCCGCGCCGCGCGACGAGCTCTCGGCCGCCGGGCTCGAGATCCGCGTCACGCCCACCGAGCTCGTCGCGTCGGCCCGCCGGGAGATCCGCGTGGTCGCGCGCGGCCGGCGCACCGGCACGCTGCGGATCACGCTGCCGGCGATCTTCACGCGCCGCGCCGGCAGCGGGCTGCGCTTCGCGTCGGAGCCCGAGGCCGTGGGCGGGGCGCGCCTGGCGCGCGCCGGCCGGGTGGTCCGCGTGCCGCTCGCCGCGGGCGAGGCGCGCGGCATCGAGCTGCGCGACCTCGGCCTGCCGGCCCGCGGCTACCGGATCGGGCTCGCGCTGGAAGAGCCCGGCGGCGCCGTCACGCGCCTGGGCACGGCCAAGCTCCTGATCTACGCGCCGACCCGCGAGACCGAGGCCGCCGAGCGCTACGAGCGGCGCGGGCCGTGGGCGCGCCTGCGCGTCCCCAGCCTGGCCGCGACGGACACGACGCAGGACACCGACGAGCAGTCCGAGACCTACGTCGAGGTCTCGCCGCAGGACCCGAACCGGATCGTCGTGGGCTACAACAACATCGACGACATCCAGAAGGGGCCGACGCTCTCCACCGACGGCGGCAAGACCTTCAAGACGCTCACGCAGCCCAACGACTTCGACGTCCGCGGCCGCACCGACGCCGAGCCCAACAGCGTCTCCGGCGACCCGATGGCGGCCGCCGATCCGCTCGGCAACGTCTGGTACGGCGGCCTCTCCGTCGACACGCAGGACGACGGCGGCGGCCCGAGCCGCATCTACGTCAACCGCATCGACCCGGGGACCAACGACTTCCAGCCGCGCACCGTCGGCCTCGACTTCACCAACGAGGGCCAGCAGGACAAGAACCTGATGACCATCGACAACTCGCCGACGAGCCCCACCTTCGGCCGGCTGTACGTCGTCTGGAACGACCTCGGCGAGGAGTCCGGCCGCCTGCAGGTCATCTCCTACTGCGACACGCGTGTGGCCGGCGCGCCCGCCGTGAGCCGCTGCGACGAGGCCGACAACTGGACCAAGCCGGTCCCGGTCGTCGCGCAGGAGGGCTCGTACATCTACGCCGACGTCGCGGTCGGCCCCGACGGGACGGTGTTCTTCACCTACTGGGACTACTCGGCCGAGAACGCGATCCGCGGCACGGTCTGCCGCACCGAGCCGCGCACCGCCTGCGGCAACCCGGGCAGCTTCGAGCCGCCGCGGACGATCGCCAACCTCGACGAGTTCCCCGGCTTCGGCGGCGTGCCGTTCGCCTGCCCCACCTTCGCGTCGCCGGGCGGCCGCACCGGGCCGGTGCCCGGCGTCGACGTCGACATCTCCGACGGGCCCGAGCGCGGCCGCGTCTGGGTGTCGTGGAGCGACCTGCGCAGCGACTCGGGCGACACCCGCTGCCAGGAGGTCGTGGTCGGGGGCTCGCCGCCGCAGCCGACGCAGCGCACCTTCGACGTCTTCGCGGCCACGGCCAAGGGCGACCTGCCGCAGCCGGTGGGCGAAGCGACCGGCTCGGCCGAGGTCGGCACCAAGGTCTCCGAGGACACGGGCTCGACGCCCGCGCCGGCGTCCACCGACAACACGGACGACTTCTTCCCGTGGCTGGCGATCGACCAGAGCACCGGCCAGGCGTTCGTCGACTACTACACGACCAAGGACGACCCGACGCGCGGGACGACCGACTTCATCGTCGCCCCGCTCTCGCCGGGCACGGGGACGCAGCCCGTGGTGGGCGAGCGCACCAAGGTCAACACGGTCCGCTCGGACTACTCGACGGGCAGCAGCGGGTGCTGCATCTTCGGCAACGACTACGGCGACTACACCGGCCTGGCGGCGGCGCAGGGCAAGGTCGTCCCGGTGTGGACCAGCCGGGAGGGCGCGACCGACGACGGCGACGCGCTGATCGCGGTGGTCGACTCCCCGGTGCAGCCGGGCGACGGCGGTGGCGGTGGCGGTGGCGGCGGGACGCCGACTCCCACGCCGACCCCGACCCCGACCCCGACGCCGGCCCCGCCGGGGCCCACGCCGACGCCGACGCCCGCCTCGACCGGCGGCGGGGGCACGACCGGCGGCGGCGCGGGCGGGGCGGGCTCGGGTTCGGGCACCGGCGCCGACGGGCGCTCGACGCCGCGCTGGGGCGCCTACATCGGCCTGGACCGCTACCGCGTCCGGACCGTCCGCCGGCGTGGCCTGCGGGTCCGCCTGCGCTGCATCAGCGCCTGTCGCGTGAGGTCCGAGCTGCGGGTCGACCGCCGGACCGCCAAGCGACTCGGCCTCAGCTCGCGCCGCCTCGGGCGCGTGACGGTGACCCGCCGCACCGCCGGCCGCTCGGTCTACCGGGTCAAGTTGACGCGCAAGGCCCGCCGCGCGCTGCGGCGCAAGGCGGCCAAGCGCGGGCGCTACACGCTGCGCACGGTGCTCTCCAACCCGAACGGGACCGAGCGCCGGGTCGACGTGCGGCGCGCGCGCCTGCACTGACGGGGGGCGCGCGAGGGGTTCCCCCTCTGCCGCCGGGGGGCCGGGAGCGGGACGCTCCTGGCGACCCCGACCCGCAGTGAGAGGAACCGACGATGATCGCGCTCGCCCCCTCGGCCCCCGCCGCCCCCGCCGTCGCCACCGCTTTGCAGTCGCTGGCCGCCGGCCGCGACCCCCGGCCCGCCGCCGCGCCGCTGAGCAGCACCCTCAGCGTCGCGGTCGACGCGCCCGCGGACGCGGTCCGCGCCGCCCTGGCGGGCGCCGACCCGGGCGCGGCGGTCATCCGCACCCTGGGCGCGCTCGGCCTCCTGGACCGGGCGGCGCTGCTTCCGGCCGCCGTCCCGGCCGCCACCGCCGCCGCGCGGACGCTCGGGATGATCTGGCGGCTCGCCGGAACGCCGTCGCACGGCCACGTCCCCGCCGGGCTGTTCCCGGTCTTCTCCGCGCCGGGCCACGTCAAGGTCCGCTGGGACATCGCGGTGCGCCCCGGCGCCGGCGGCACCGCGTTCCTGGCGATCCGCACGTCGTTCGAAGCCACCGATCACCGCTCCCGCGAGCGCCTCCTCGACGCCTGGGGCCAGGTCGCCCCGCTCGCCAGGGAGCTGGCGCGGCGCGCGGCGGCGGTGGTCGAGGCCGTCGCGGAGGGCGACGAGGCCGCCTGACACCTCTGGGGCGGCCGTCCGTCTCAGGGGCATGTCACGTTCTCCGCTTCCCCCCACCATCCTCGCGGCGGCCGCCGCCGCCCTCGCCCTGAGCCCCGGCGCGGCGAGCGCCGCCGCCGCCGCGCCGACCGTGCGCGCGACGGCCGACGGCACCGCCGTGACCGTCGAGGCGCCGGCCGGCCTGCGGGCCGGGGCCCTGACGCTCCGGCTCAGCGTCCACTCGCCGTCGAAGCCGCGCACGCTGACCGTGCTGCGGCTGCGCGACGGCGCGTCCGCCGCCGAGGCGGCGGGCACCGACACCCAGGGTCTCGGCGACGTCCGCGCGCTCGAGCGCCGGGCGGTCCTCGTGTCCGGCGCGACGGTCCGGCCGGGCACCGGCTTCCGCAGCACCATCCCCGCCGCCGCCGGCCGCTACGCGATCGTCGACGAGAGCGCCGATCCGCCGGCCTACGCGACGTTCGACGTCGGTGCCGGCGAGGCGGGCGCGAAGGCCCCGGCCGCGACCGGCCGGCTGCGCATGGGCGACCGCTCGTTCGGCGCACCGCGCCGGATCGCGCGGCGGGGCGTCCTGCGGATCGACAACGCGGGCACGCGTCCCCACCACGTGCTGGCGATCCGCATCGCGCAGCGGATGAGCGACGCGCGGGCGATCGAGCTCGCCCGCGACGGCGGCGACCTCAGCCGCATCGGCTACGCCAGCGACCTGCTCGGGCTGGTCTCCGCCGGCACGAGCAACCGCGTGCACTACCGCCTCAAAGGCGGCCGCTGGGTCCTCGTGTCGTACTACGGCGCGCTCCTGCCGGACGCGAAGCCCGACGCCCTGCGCGGGCTGGTCGACGTGGTCCGGGTGAAGTGAGGCTGCGGAGAGCGGCGGCCGGCGGCCGCCGCTCCGCTCGTCGTCTGGACGACGCTAGTTCAGCCGCTCCACGATGATCGCCTGGCCCTGGCCGCCGGCGACGCACATCGTCTCCAGCCCGATCGTCTCGTCGCGCTTCTCCAGGCCGTTGAGCAGCGTGGTCATGATCCGCGCGCCGGTCATCCCGAACGGGTGGCCGAGGGCGATCGCGCCGCCGAACGGGTTGAGCTTCTCGGCGTCGATGCCCCACTGGTCGCGGCAGGGGACGACCTGCGCGGCGAAGGCCTCGTTGAGCTCGATGATGTCGATGTCGTCGAGGGTCATGCCGGCCTGCTTGAGGACCTTCTCGACCGCCGGGATCGGGCCGAGGCCCATGAGCTCCGGGCGGATCGCCGCGGCGCTCGTGGCGATGATGCGGGCGCGGGGCTTGAGGCCGAGCTCGTTCGCGCGCTCCTCGGACATGATCAGGACCGCCGCCGCCCCGTCGTTGAGCGGGCAGGCGTTGCCGGCCGTGACCGTGCCGTCCTCCTTGAAGACCGGCTTGAGCTGCGAGAGCTTCTCGACGGTCGTGCCGGCGCGCGGGCCGTCGTCCTGGGAGACGACCGTGCCGTCCGGCGTGGTGACGGAGACGATCTCCGGGTCGAAGTGGCCCTCCTCGCGGGCCGCGACGGCGCGCTGCTGGGAGAGGGCGGCCCACTCGTCCTGGGCCTCGCGCGAGACGTTGCAGCGCTCGGCGACGTTCTCGGCGGTCAGGCCCATCGGGATGTAGACGTTGTAGGCCGAGCCCTCGGAGCCGTCGAGCTGCGGGTGGAACTGGAACTCGCCGCCCGGCGCGGAGCGCGAGACGGCCTCGACGCCGGCGGCGATGTAGGTGTCGCCCTCGCCGGCCTTGATGGCGTGGAACGCCATCCGCATCGTCTGCACCGAGGACGCGCAGAAGCGGTTGACCGAGGCGGCCGGCACGTGATGGTCGATCCCGGCCAGCAGCGCCGCGTTGCGGCCGATGTTGTAGCCCTGCTCGCCCACCTGGAAGCCGCAGCCCATGTAGATGTCGTCGACCGTGGAGAAGTCGACCTCCGGGTTGCGCTCGACGAGGGCCTTGAGGGGGATGGCCCCGAGGTCGTCGGCGCGCACGTCCTTCAGCGAGCCCTTCCCGGCTCGACCGATGGGGGTGCGGATGGCGTCGACGATGACGGCTTCAGGCATGGGTGAACGACTCCTTGATCGGATTTCCCACCCCTCCTCCGCGGGCAGAGGGCTCACACTCTACGTACTCGGACTTGGTCCTACCGCTCGGTCGCTCCGTACCTCTCCCCTGATGCCCAAGGACACCCCGCCCACCAGCCGCGCCTCGCGGACCGCCCGCTTCGGGGGCCTCGTCGCGGGCCAGAGCCTGCGCTGGGCCGGGACCCGGGCGGCCAACGCCTTCCGCTCCGACGAGCGGGCGGAGGAGGCGACCGGGGAGCGCGCGGCGGCGCTGGCGCGCGAGCTGGTCGCCCAGCTCGGCCAGATGCGCGGCGCGGCCATGAAGCTCGGGCAGGTCCTGTCGACGATCGACTTCATGGCGATCCCCGAGACCGAGCGCGAGGACTTCAAGCAGACGCTCGCCTCGCTGCGCGACGACGTCAAGCCGGTGCCGTTCCCGCGCATGCGGCGGCTGATCGAGGAGGAGCTCGGCGGGCCGCTGGCCGAGACGTTCCCCGAGTTCGAGGAGGAGGCGTTCGCGGCGGCGTCGATCGGCCAGGTCCACCGCGCCACCACCGCGGACGGCCGCCGGGTCGCCGTGAAGGTCCAGTACCCGGGCGTGGCCGAGGCGGTGGAGACCGATCTGCGCAACATGCAGGTGCTGCTCCCGCTGATCAAGCGCCTGGCGCCCGGCCTCGACGTCAAGGCGCTCGCCGCCGAGCTGCGCGAGCGCATCGGCGAGGAGCTCGACTACGAGATCGAGGCGCAGAACCAGCGGGCGGTCGCGCGCGCGTGGCGCGGCCATCCGTTCGTCGTCGTCCCGGCCGTCGACACGTCGCTGTCCACCCGCCGGGTGCTCGTCACCGAGCTGCTCGACGGCAAGCGCTTCGAGGAGGTCAAGGCTCTGGGCGAGGCCGAGCGCGACCGCTTCGGCGAGATCGTCTTCCGCTTCTTCTTCCAGACCCTCACCCAGCTGCGGCGCTGCTCGGGCGACCCGCACCCCGGCAACTACCTGCTGCTGTCCGACGGGCGCGTCGGCTTCCTGGACTTCGGGCTGATGCGGGTCGTGCCCGAGGACTACCTGGCCGGCGAGCAGGAGCTGGCGCGTGCGGTGATCGAGGGCGACGCCGCGGGGGTCCACCGCTGGATGGCCGAGCTCGGCTACCTCCCGCAGCCCGACGAGTTCCCGCCCGAGGGCCTGCTCGAGCAGCTCTCGCGCGCCGGCGAGTGGTACTTCGTCCCCGGCTTCCGTCGCCTGACGCCGCAGTACGTCGCCGACCTGATCGAGACGACGAGCTCCCCGCGCTCCCCGTACTTCGACCTCATGCGGCGCGAGACGCTGCCGCCCGAGGCGCTGCTGATCCGCCGCATGGAGGGGCTGGTCTTCTCGACGCTCGGGGAGCTGCGCGCGGGCGCGGACTGGGGCGCGCTCGGCCGCGAGTTCTTCGCCGGAGGCCCGCCGTCGACGCCGCTGGGCGAGCAGGACGCCGCGTTCTGGCAGAGGTCCGGAAACGGACCAACATCGGCGACACCGCGTCAGGATTGAGCCGAAGGGTCCGTTGAATTACTGAATCGGGCGACCAGGCCCGTCGTCTCAGCTCTCCGGAGGTCCATCAGTGCTCGGATCCATCACGCGGCCGCGCCGCGTGCTTTCGCTTGCCGCCGTCGCGGCAGCCACCCTGTCCTTCGCCGGCACCGCCCAGGCGGCGAACACCACGGAGGTCGTCACACCCGCCAGCCTCGCGCCGGGCGGCCACTGGTACACCGCCGACACCCGCCCGCCCGGCACCGGCACGTTCGAGAACGGCCCGGCCACGCCGCCGCTCGGGACCGGCAGCTTCGAGCTGCGGACGATCACGAACCCGGAGAAGGTCCAGCTCTTCACCGACAGGTACGACGGCGTCAAGCTCGCCGACATCACCGGGATCGGCTACTCGACGTACCGAGATCCCGCGTCGACCGGCTTCGAGGCCGGCGTGGCGGCGCTGAACATCCGCATCGACACCGACGGCGACTCGTCCCCCGACTCCTACCTGGTCTTCGAGCCCTATCAGGACCAGGGCAACGCCGCCGTCAAGACGGGCGTGTGGCAGAACTGGGACGCCTATCGCGGCGGCGACGCGAAGTGGTGGATCAACTCCGGCGCCGCCGGCTGCGACCAGGGCCACCCGTGCGCCTGGAGCTTCATCGCGGCACAGGGCTACACGATCGAGGAGGGGACGAGCTGCGGCCCGAGCGGCGCGCCGAAGACGCCGTGCCCCGGCTCGCTCGGCGTCAACCAGGGCTCGTTCAACTCCGGCATCATCTCGAACGTCGACGCGCTGTACGTGGCGGTCAACGGCCCGGTCACGATGCACAACTTCGAGCTGACGCCCCCGGACGGCGACGCCGACGGCGTCCCGGACGCCGGCGACAACTGCCCGAGCACGCCCAACCCCGACCAGGCCGATCAGGACGGGGACGGCGTCGGCACGGCCTGCGACGACACCGAGGCCCCGACCTCGAAGGACCAGTGCAAGGACGGCGGCCACGCCAGGTACTTCGTGGATGGCGTCCGCTTCAAGAACCAGGGCGACTGCGTGAGCTACGTCGCCACGAAGACCAAGAACGGCCCCAAGGGCTAGGAATCCGGCGGGTGGGCGGCGTAGGCTCCCGGGCATGCGCCGCCCCACCGCCTTCCTGATCTCGCTGTTCGTGCTGCTCGCCGCCGCGGCCCCCGCGGCGGCGAAGAGCCACAGGATCGACGTCCCGTGGACCCTGGCCAAGCGGATCGACAAGGCCAGGAGCAAGACCGACGTCCCGATCCTCCTGCCCAGCCGCTACATCTCCGAGCGCAAGAAGCTCTACGGCAGCGGCGGCGCAACCGACGACGGCTACGCGTTCGGGCTGGCGTACATCAAGGGCTGCGGCGGCGCGAACGCCTGCGACGCCGCGAGCTTCTACGCGATCCGCGGCGAGGACCCGTACTACAAGAGGACGGTTCGCCTCACCGGCGGCGTCACCGGCTACTACAAGCCGCTCACCTGCGGCGCCTCCTGCGCCGACCCGGAGATCCAGTGGATCGACGACGGCGTCCTCTACGGCATCTCCGCCTCGGCCGGCCCGGAGAGAGTCGAGAAGAAGCGGATGGTCAAGCTCGCCAACTCGGCGATCAAGCACGGCCCGCGGTAGGCGCGCGGGGTGCTGCAGCCGCACGGCCTCGCCGATGAGATCCGTGCGCGCCTCGCCGGTCGCGGCGTGCAGCTCACCAAGGCGCGCCACACGCTGATCGCGCCCGGTGAACACGCCCCGGCGGCCTGGGAGGTCTTCAAGGAGATCGCCGCCCTGCCGGTCGAGACGACGTACGTCGACCCCGAAGGCGACGAGTGGCGCATCGACCCGGCGCCGGGCGGCGACGTGGTGGCGTTCGGCGCGGGCCCCGGGGAGGCCGAGCCCCTCGTGCAACAGCACATCGACGCGCCGCCAGGGCCGCGCGTCTACGTCGTCGACGCCATCCGGACGTTCACGGAGATCGGCGAGGACGGCGAGTTCTCGGGGCACCTCTCGACCGCGCTGACGGTCGAGTTCCCCCCTGCGCCCGACCTGATGACGCTGCCGGTCATCCACCTCGAGGCACCGGGCGGCCGGTGTGGCGCCGTCTGGGAGCGCGACCCGCGCGACGTCGATCCGCCGCCGCTCGCCGACGTGGCGAGCTGGATCTCGGCGGTCGAGGCGTCGGAGTCCTGGCGGGCGGCGTTCGGACGCCACCAGGCAGGCCGGATCCACCTCAGCTCGACCTGAGCGGGCGGCGGCTCAGGCGGGCGCGCGGCGGCCCGTCACAGGCCCATCTCGCGGACGCCGAGCTCGTCGGCGCCGAGGTGGTGCGCGAGCTCGTGGCGCACCGTGCGGGTCACCTGGGCGCGCAGCTCGTCGGGATCGTGGCCGAAGTCGCGCAGCAGCGTGTCGCGGAAGATGACGATCCGGTCGGCGTAGTTGTCGCGGGCGACGGTGTCCCCCTGGTAGAGCCCGTAGGCCTGCTGGCGGCGCCCGCCGTCGGAGACCACCACCGCCACGTGGTTCAGCGAGCGGCGCAGGAGGTCCGGGAGGTCGTCGAGCGCCTCGCGCACGAGCTCCTCGAAGTCGGCGGGGTTGCGGGGGTCGAGCTCGAGGAACTCCTCCTCCCCGGGCTCGGCGGCGAGGTTCTCGCGCGCCAGCCGCTCGGACTGCACGACGAGCCGCTCGAACTCCTCCTCGTCCTCGGGCGCCGTGTAGTGGCCCATGCGCGTGGTGATGAGCCCGATGACGATGGCCAGGACCCCGGCCGCCGCGACCGTGACCATGATCCCCTGCAGCAGGCGCATCGGGTAGGTGGTGACGAACCCGTCGGCGATCGTGATGACCAGGACCGCCAGGCAGAGGCAGAACGACGAGGCGGCGAGGACGCGCTGGGGCAGCGGCCAGTCCTGCATCAGGCGCCCGGTTCCGGTACTGGGGTCACGACCCCATCGTACGGGGCGCGGCCGTTTGCGGCCTCCGACCGCCGGGCATCCTCGCTCGACATGGGCATCGGAACCTCCATCTTCCTCATCGCCGTCGGCGCGATCCTGAAGTTCGCCGTGAACGCGGACATCTCGGGCATCGAGATCTCGACCATCGGGGTCATCCTCATGGTCGTCGGCGTCGTCGGCCTGATCATCTCGCTGTTCGTGCTGACGCAGGCGCGCGACCGCGTCGTCGCCGGGGGCACCGTGCCGCCCGCCGAGCCGCGCGTGCGCGACCGCGAGTACTACTAGCCGCTAGGAGCGCCAGCGCAGGAAGGCGACCGCGGCGACGTAGCCGAGGCCGCCGACCGCCATCACCTGCCCGTACGGGCTGCCGTCGTCGCCGTGGGCGAGCTCCCAGAGCCAGGCGCCCGCGAGGACGGTGACGAGCACGAGGCCGGCGAACGCCGACGCGCGCAGGTCGATCATCGCCCACCGCTCGTCGCGCCCCGGCCCGCCGAGGCCGCGGACGGTGTCCGAGCGCCCGCCGAAGGCGAACACCGCGGCCACGGCCGCAAGCACGGCGAAGCCCTTGAGGCCGCCGGCGGTGTCCCCGCCGACGGCCATGGCGCCCAGCAGGAGGCCGCCGAGCGAAAGCGCGAACAGCGGCATCCACCAGCGGCTGCGCCAGAAGGGGCGCTTCACGCCCGGGTCCGCCCACTCCGCAGCATCCCGGCCATGGCGAAGCCGAGCCACGCGAGCTCGGCCGGGCCGAGCAGCGCGATCCCCGTGGCCATCACCAGCCCGAGCAGCATGGTGAGGGCGAAGTGGCGGGTGTCAGTCGTCGACATGGAAGACCTCCTCGACGGTCGTCCCGAAGTAGCGCGCCAGCGCGATCGCCAGAGGCAGCGACGGCGTGTAGCGCTCCTTCTCGATGGAGTTGATGGTCTGGCGCGAGACGTCCACGGCCTCGGCGAGCTGCTGCTGGGAAAGCTGACGCTCGCTCCGCAGCGCCCGGACGTCGTTACGCATCGTGTGTAAAGCTCACTTGACGTCGGGACCGTACCGGGTGGCCGGGCCCGTTGTCAAGCGAGCTTTACGTCTAGGTCGTCTCGGACTCGGCCGGCGGGGCGCTGCTCTCGCCCGGCACCGGGACGCGCCGCCATTCGCTGATCTTGCCGTCGCGGAAGGCGAACGCCACCGCGGCCTTGGCGCCCGTCGAGTCGCAGCGGTGGCCGGGGCGGTCGACCAGCTCGAACGTGCCGATCAGGTAGCCGCGGCGGCGGGTGGTGGCGAGCAGCCGCGCGCCGCACGGGAG
>DASVQH010000370.1:0-7092 GCA_036389195.1 Solirubrobacteraceae bacterium | reverse complement strand
ACCGCCCGCGCTGCGCCGCCTGCGCGTCCCCGCCCGCCAGCGGCTGCGCCGGCTGCGCCGCCGCGGCGTCCTCGTGAAGGTGACGGTCCGGCGGGCTGCGCGCGTCCGCCTCGCGGTCTTCGTGTCGAAGCGCACCGCCCGCCGCCTGCGTCTGCGCCGCGCCCGCATCGGCCGCCGCACCGTGCGCCTGCGCCGCGCGGGCACCCACCGCGTCCGCATCCGCCTCAACGCGCGCGCCCGCCGCGCGCTCCGCGCTCACCCGCCGCGCCGGCTCCGGCTGCGCGTGAAGGCCCGCGCCGGCTCGCGCACCCTCCGCGCGACCGCCCGACTGCGCGGTCGAGCGGGGCGGACCGGCTGAGGTCTCGGCCGGGCGCTCGACGCGCCCGCAGCGGCTGGTGCCGGGCTCTCGCGCGCGGTCAGATCCGCTCGATCCGCGCCAGCCACGCCGGCAGCGGTGCGTCGCGGAGCCGTGTGTGGATCTCGTCCGGTGCGATGGACGCGACGCGCCAGCGCCCGCCGTCGGCGAACGCCGCGCGCAGCTCGTCCTCGCCGACCGGGTGCGGACCGCTCTGGTCCGCCCCGTCGCCGCGGAAGCACAGCAGATGCAGGGTCGCGCCGGGTGCGGTCACGGACGCCAGGCTCGCCGCGTACTCGCGGCGCTCGTCGCCGTCGAACGTGTGGAACAGCCCGCAGTCGAGGACCGTCTCGAACGTTCGCCCCAGATCGGCGAGGCGCAGGGCGTCGAGCCCGAGCCCGGCGACGTGCAGGGTGTGCTCGCCGGTTCCGCAGCCCGGCCCAGCGACCGCGACGGGTCGGCGTCGTCGAACCCGCGGAGCTGGTCGGCGACGCCTTCTGGGAACCGGTCCTCCTTGGCGTGGTAAAGCGTCCAGCCGTGGCCCCAGCGCAGGAACTTGCCGAACGCGGTGAGCACGAGGCCGTCCTCCCATCGCTCCGACGGCAGTCGCACGTCGCGCAGCCACCCGTCCTCCGGGTGGACCCAAGGGGCGGACGGGGCGCCGATCGGGCGGTAGCGCCCCCGGTCGTTCTCCTCCCAGTAGTCGAAGAACACCCATGACGAGGGGTCGCCGTCGCGCATGAACCCGTCGACGACGGCGTCCCAGCGCCCCTCGCTGTCGCGCACGGTGAACGACGGGGGTCCGTGGTCCGCGCCGAGCACCGACCGGCGGACGTCGGTGTCCTCGAGCGGCCCGCCGAACCGCTCGACGACCGAGGTCCAGTCCTCCGCGGCGACCGTCGCCTCCGGCACGAAGTAGCCGCCCATCGCGCACGCCTGCGCGGCGATCGAGACGACCTCCGCCCGGTAGGTCGTCCGGTCGCCGAAGAGCGCCGCGAAGGGACCGGTGTAGCCGCGCCGGCCGTGACGGAGGCGGAGCCCCTCGAGCCCGTCGATCTCGCGGTCGTCGGCGGTCTCGAGCAACCCGAGCAGGACGAAGAGCAGCACCTCCGCCTCGCGACCCGTCACGGCCATCATGCCCGGTCGTTCGAGCAGGTGGTTCACGTGGCCCAGCAGCGCCTGCTTCACCCGGTCGACCGGCGCCATCGCGGCGTTCTCGCGGGTACGCGTCGCCTGCGCGTACTCGCCGGCCTCGCCGCCCGGTCACCGGGCGCGTCATCAGCGTCTGGGGTTGATCTCAGACACAGCTGTCTGCTTTACTAGTTCAGACACTGTTGTCTGCGTTCGTCGATCGGAGCCCCGCCATGCACGGCAAGCCGCACGCCAAGCACTCTCACGCCGCCCTGCTGTGGCTGCTGTGCCTGGCCCAGCTGATGGTCATCCTCGACATCTCGGCGGTGAACGTCGCACTGCCCGACATGGCCGGTGATCTCGGCATCGCCGGCGGTGCGATCGGGTGGGCGGTGACGAGCTACTCGCTGACCTTCGGCAGCCTCCTGCTCCTCGGCGGCCGGCTGGCCGACCTGGTCGGGCGGCGCCGGACGTTCCTGACCGGCCTCGCGGTGTTCACGCTGGCCTCGGCGGGAGCCGCGTCGGCCGGCAGCGAGGGCGCGCTGTTCGCGGCGCGCGCCGTCCAGGGCGTCGGGGCGGCCATGCTCTCCCCCGCCGCGCTCTCGATCATCATGGCCACGTTCACCGGCGGGGCAGAGCGCGCCGCGGCGCTGGGCGTGTGGGGTGCCGTCGGCGGCGCGGGCGCGGCCATCGGCGTGCTCCTCGGCGGCGCGCTGACCGCGGCGGTCGGGTGGGACGCCATCTTCCTGATCAACCTGCCCCTCGGCGTGGGCGTCGCGGTCGCCGCCATGCACGTCGTCCCCGCCGACGCGCGGCCGCCGCGCTGGACCGGCCTCGACCTCCCCGGCGCGCTCCTGGCCACCGCCTCGCTGGGGACCCTGGTGTACGCGCTGTCGCAGGCCTCGACCGCCGGCTGGGGCGCCCCGCGGACGCTGGCGCTCATCGGCGCCGCGCTGGCCGGGCTCGCCGCGTTCGCGGCGTTCGAGCGCCGCGCGGCGTCGCCGCTCCTGCGCGTCGAGCGGCTGGCCGACCGCGGCGTCGGCGGTGGCTTCGCCATGATGCTCGCCGTCTCGTCGATCCTGTTCGGCTCGTTCCTGCTGACCTCGCTCTACCTCCAGCACGTCCTCGGCACCGGCGCGATGGCCACCGGGCTCGCGTTCCTGCCGCTGGCCGTCGCCATCGCCGCGGGCGTCCACGCCGGCAGCCACGTCGTCACCAAGGCCGGCGTCCGCGGGCCGATGGCCGCCGGCTTCGCGGTCGTCGCGGGCGGGATGCTCCTGCTCTCGGGCGCCGATGCCTCCGGCAGCTACGTCGCCGACGTCCTGCCGGGGATGCTGGTCGCGGGGATCGGCCTCGGCACGGTCCTCGTCGCCGTCGCCGTCTCGGTCATGACCGGCGCGCGGGAGGCGGAGACCGGCATGCTCTCGGGCCTGAACACCTCGGGGCACGAGATCGGGGGCTCGATCGGCATCGCGGCGCTGGCCGCGATCGCCGCCGGCCCGGCCACCGGCGCGGGCGGGATCGGCGACGCGTTCCTCGCCGCGGGCGCCGTCGCGGCCGTGGCCGGCCTCGCCGCGCTCGTCGTGCTCCCGCCCGCCGCGGCGTTCCTCCCGAAGCTGCGGCTCGCGCCGCCCGTCGCGGTGCACTAGATGGCCGACCGGCCGCGGCGCGCCGACGCCGAGCGGAGCATCGCCCGGATCCTCGACGCCGCCGTCGACTGCCTGGCGGACGACCCCGAGGCCAGCATGGCCGCGATCGCCCGCCGGGCCGGCGTCGTCCGCGCGACGATCTACGTGCACTTCCCGACGCGCGAGGCGCTGATCGACGCGATCACCCGCCACGCCGTCGAGCACGTGTCCGCGGTCATCGCCGCCGCGCAGCCGGGGGCGGGCGAACCGGTCGCGGCGCTGCGCCGCGTCGTGGCCGCCGCCTGGCGGACCCTCGGGCGCTACCACGCGCTCGTCGCCATCAACAGCCGCCTGCCGTCCGAGGAGCTGCACGGCCGGCACGGCTCCGCGCTGGCCGCGCTCGAGCCGCTGATCGTCCGCGGGCAGGCGGCCGGCGCGTTCCGGGCCGACGTCCCGCCGTCGTGGCACCTCGCGGTCATCCTCGCGCTGGTGCACACCGCCAGCGCGGAGGCGCGCGCCGGGCGCATCGCCGAGGACCGGGTCGAGGATGCGCTGGTCGGCGCGGTCGCGGGCGCCGTCACCACTTAGAGCGCCATGGGGCGGATGTTCCGTGATCTTCGGGGACCTGACCGCTGGACGCCGGCCGACCGGTCGTCACTACGGCGCCGCCAGTTCCCCGCGGAGCCCCCGAATCTCCTCGGTCAGGGCGTCGAGACGGCGGATCTGGGCCCGGAGCAGCTCGCGCTCTTCGTCGCCGATCGTGCGTATCTGCTCGGTGGCGTCGCGCGTGTCTTCGGCGGCGGGCGGGTCGGCGATCGTGGGCGACAGCAGGCCCAAGACCACGATGACGACGACAAGACCGACGCCGATCGCCATGTCCCGCGGCGAAAGGCTCGCATCTCCGGGTGCCGCCGCGCGCAGGACCCACCAGACGAGCACGAGCACCGCCGCCGCCACCGCGGCCGCCGCGGCGATCGTCCAGCGCGGCGTCGAGAACACGTCGAGCGCCCAGAGCGCGAAGAGCAGGCCCGGGCCGGCCAGCGCCGCGGTGAGCGCCGACAGCGCCGTGTCGAACCCGACCGAAGCTTTGCGCGTGTCTCCTCGGTAGGTCGGCCGTGAGCGTCGCTGTCACGGCGTCGGCTGTGGCCAGGACGCCGAGCGCCTCCTCGCGGGTTCGACGGGCCAGCCCGGCCGCAGCACCGACATGCGAGACGGCGCGGATCAGGTTCTTGGTGACCCCTTCCTGCGCGGGCTTCGCCGCCGGATCCGCGGCATCCCACGGAAAGCCGAACCGCCACGCGCCGACCCGCTCCCGGGCGGACGACTCCAGCGGCCGCAGTGCCGCACCGAGTCCCGCCCGGCACCGCTGGACCTCCGTGGGCACCTTGCTGACCCTCTCGATGGCGGTCTCGAGCGCCGGCGTGCGGTTGCCTGCGGCCCGCTGAGGCCGCTCGCCGGCCACCGTCGCCACATATCGCTCGATCGTCGGAAGGTCGTCGTACAGAACCGCCTCGAGCACCGAGCGCGTGCCCGACTCCGCGAGGAAACGGGCGGTCAGGGCTGCGAGCTCGCGGCCGCTCGAGGCTGACGCCAAGGACTGCTTCATGTCCCCCTTGAGAAGGCTCCGGACCGTGCGTCTCCGAACCGTGCCGGACTCGCCGTCCAGAACGTCGTAGAGCGTCTCGCCACCCTGCTCGTCGTCGAGGATCGCGGCCACGACGAGCGTGTCGTCGAGTGCCACGACGAGCACGCGCTGAACGCCCAACCGCCGTGTCGACCCGTCGCCGGACCGCGTGAACACCGGGATGACCGCCCCGACCGTCTCTTCGGGCGGCTCGACGCCGGGGGCTCCGGCCGCCGCGGCGAGAGCGCGCAGCGCGGTGCGGCGCACATCGGCGCATCCGTGCTCGCAATCCGCCAGCTCGCGCGCCGCCTTCGGGACACGAGCGCCGGAGACGAGCACGAGACGCGAACCGCCCCCCGGCAGGCGCATGAGCTCCCGAACTCCCATCGCTCGGCGCTCCTTCGTGCGCAGTCGGCCGTCTCCTGCCGGCCGGGCCTCCGCCGCTGGGACTAGCGCGCGCGGCGGACGCGCACCGGGACGAGCGCCATCCCGGGCGCCGCCTCGTAGCGGACGATCTCCGCCCGCACCTCGTTGCGCTTCTCCTCCAGCGCCGCGATCTCCTCCTGCAGCTTCTCCGCGCGCTTCTCGAGCGTCTCGACCTTGCGCCGCATCCGGCCGAGCTGCTCCTCGAGCTCGAAGACCTTCTCGACCCCGGCGAGGTTCATGCCCAGCTCGGCGGTCATGGCCTGGATGCGGCGCAGGCGCTCGACGTCGGCCTGCGAGTAGAGCCGCGTGCCCTTGGGGGAGCGCTTGGGCTCGATCAGCCCGCGCTGCTCGTACATCCGCAGCGTCTGGGGGTGCATCTCGGCCAGCTCCGCCGCCACGGAGATCATGAAGACCCCGCGGTCGGCGGAGACGCTCGCCGTCACCCGCGTGCGCCGCGTGGCCATCAGACCTTCGCCTCCGCCGGCCCGCGGCCCGCGCCGGCCGCCCGCAGGATCTCCTCCCGCGGGTTGCGGCCGTTCAGGGCCTCCGAGAGCGCGTCGACCGCGCGCCGCTGGTCCTCGGACAGGTCCTTGGGCACGTCGATGACGAAGCGGTAGTGGATGTCGCCGCGCGGCGGGCGCGCCGTCTTGTCGAGCTTCGGCGGGCCCTCGCCGCGCAGCCGCTGGACCGTGCCGTGCTTGGTCCCCGGCGGCACGCGCAGGCGCTTGGTGCCGTCGAGCGTCGGCACCTCGACGTCCGCGCCGCTGATCGCCTCGGCGACGGTGATCGGGACCTCGACCTCGAGGTTGTCGTCCTTGGGCCGGAACACCGGCGAGCTCTGCACGCGCGTGACCACGTAGAGGTCGCCGGGCGCGCCGCCGCGCAGGCCGGCCTCGCCCTTGCCGGGGAGCCGGATCCGCGAGCCGTCCTTGACGCCGGCCGGGATGTTGACCCGGTAGCGCTTGAGCTCGCGCGTCCGCCCCTCGCCGGCGCACGTGGGGCAGGGGTCCTCGATCACGGTCCCCGCGCCGTTGCAGCGGTGGCACGGTCGGGTTATGGAGAACAGGCCCTGGCCCTGGGACTCGACGCCGCGGCCCTGGCAGACCGGGCAGACCTTGGGCTGCGTGCCCGGGCGCGCGCCCGTGCCGCGGCAGGTCGGGCAGGCCGAGTGCGTGGCCACCGAGACCGGCAGCTGGACGCCCTCGACCGCCTGCTCGAAGGACAGCGACACGTCCGTCTCGATGTCGCGGCCCTTCTCCTGCGCGGGCTTGGTGCGCGTGCCGCGGCCGCGGACGCCGCCGGTGGCGTTGCCGAACAGGTCCGAGAGGATGTCGGAGAACGACTCCGTCCCGAAGCCGCCCGGCGCCCCGCCGGCGGCGCCGCCGCCGAACGGGTTGCCGCCGCCGAACAGCGTCCCGCGGTCGTACTGCTTGCGCTTGTCGGGATCCGACAGGACGTCGTGGGCCTCGGAGACCTGCTTGAACTTCTCCTCCGCCGCCTTGTCGCCGGCGTTCGTGTCCGGGTGGTACTTGCGGGCCAGCTTGCGGTAGGCCTTCTTGATGTCGTCCGCCGTCGCCTTCTTGTCGACGCCGAGGACCTTGTAGTAGTCGGGTCTGGCCGCCATCGCGTGCCCTCCCTCAGCCCGCGACGACGACGCGGGCCGGCCGCAGCACGGTGCCGTTGAGACGGTAGCCCTGCTGGTAGACGGTGATGACGGTGCCCGGCTCGGCGCCCTCGGGCGCGGGCTGCTGGGCCATCGCCTCGTGGTGCTCGGGGTCGAATCGCTCGCCCTGCGGCGAGAACGCCTCGATCCCGACGCGGCCGAGCGCCTTGCCCAGCTCGCCCTGCACGAGGCGCACGCCCTTGGCGAACTCCGCGGCCGACGCGTCGGCCTCGGCCGCCTGCAGGGCGAGCTCGAGGTGGTCGAG
>DASVQH010000369.1:0-8946 GCA_036389195.1 Solirubrobacteraceae bacterium | reverse complement strand
AGTGGCGCGCCGGGTTCGACGCGGTCGTCCGCACGGCGCCGCGGGTCGGCGACGGCGTCGCGCTCATCCGCTTCTCGACGCCCTACCAGGTCCATCCGCTCGTCGCGACGACGTGGGCGCGGCGCCTGGCGCCGCGGATGGTCATCTCGGCGAACGACGACTACCTCCCCGGACGGGTCAACTTCTCCGTCCGGGGCGGCGAGAAGGGCGACGACCTCCGCGCTCGCCTGCGCGCCGCACTGCCGGACGCCACCGGCGATCTCGGCAACGGCCACCCGCGGGCGACCGGCGGGTCGCTCGTGCCGGAGGAATTCGAGCGGCTGGTCGCCGGGCTCGGGCTGGGACCGCCGCCGGCCTGACCAGCGCGGCGCGGGCCGGGCGACCCCGTGTCGAGCCGCCCGGCCGGTCCGTGAGGGGAGCGCGTCCGTGCGCCCGCCGGCCGGGCGACCCGCGTCGGGCCGCCCGGCCGGTCCTTCAGCGGCGCGCGTCCTTGCGCTTGCCACCCTTGCCGCGCCGGCTCTTGCGCGCCTTCTTCACCTGCACGCGCAGCGGCGCCGTCCCGTCCGAGCGCCGGTCGTCGTCGCCCTGCCACTGGGCCACGAACACCGTGCTGCGCGTCGGCTTGACGGTCATCGAGAAGGTGCCGTTGGACGCCACCCGGAGCAGCGACGTGCGCCAGCCGGTGGTGCCGGACTGGCGGGCGAACACGACCGCGGTCTCGCCGCCCTCGGCCGGCGAGAGCTTGCCCCGCACGGTGACCGACCGCCCGCGGCGCACGCGCTTCGCGCTCGCCGACAGCGTCATCGTCGAGGCCGCCCCGGCGTCCCCGCCGGTCGTCGTGGCGAACAGCCGCGCCGGCGAGTTGGGATCGCCGCCCGCGCCGCCCGCCAGCGCGATCGCCGAGCTGGCCGACGTCGCGACCATGAACGGCTCCGCGAACAGGCCGCCGGGAAGCGACTGCTGCGCGATGAGCTGCGGGCGCCACGAGCGGCCGCCGTCGTCGGTGCGCAGCACGTAGCCACCCTGGGCAGCCGAGCCGAACGAGGACAGGAGCGCCCAGCCGGCCTTCGCGTCGGCGAACGCCAGGCTCACCGGATCGGTGCCGCCGACGCCCGCGAGCTCCTTCCACGAACGCCCGGCGTTGCCGGTCTTGTAGGTCCGGCCGAGCCGGTCGATCGCGTAGCCGGAGCGCGGCGTCAGGAAGTCGACGGCGCGCAGCGGCGTCCGCGAGGGCCGGTCGAGCTTGCGCCAGCTCTCGCCGCCGTTGCTGGAGACCAGCAGCGCGTCGGGGCCGTAGGCGACCAGGGCGCTCCCGGCGCGGTCAGCCGCGAACAGCCGCGCGCGGCTGACCTTCTTGCCGCTCACCGCCGAGAACTCCTCGCCGCCGTCGGTGGAGCGCCGGATCCCCCGCGGGCCGACCAGCACGATCGTGTCCTTGGTCGGGGCCAGCACGCCCTGCGGCGCCTCGGAGGCCCCCGTGTTCAGGATGCGCCAGCTCTGGCCGCCGTTGTCGGTGCGCAGCAGCGCGCCGCCGACGTCGAGCACGAAGCCGATGTCCGCCGTCGGGAACGAGACGTCCTTCAGATCCTCGGAAGTCGAGGCGGCGCCGGGCGTCCACGTCAGGCCGCCGTCGGCGGTCCGGGCGAGCGCGCCGTTGGTCCCGAGCGCGTACGCGACCTGCGGGGAAGCCGCGCGGACGCCCGTGTAGCGCCCCGGCAGCCGGCCGCCGACCGGCTTGTAGTTGAGGCCGCCGTCGTCGGAAAGGACCGTGGTGCCCTGCGCGCCCACGCCGACCACGCGCGCCGGGTTGGCGAACGAGGCGGCGTAGATCGGGTCGGTCGACGCCGAGATCGCGCGCGCCGTCTCCCCCGCGTCGGACGTGCGGAACACGCGATCGCCGGCCTCGGTGGAGATGAGGCAGGTGTCAGCGTCGGCGCAGCGGATCTGCGTCAGCGTCGCCGGCGGCGACTCGACCGCCAGCGGCCGCCGCGTCCACGTCTCGCCGCCGTCCGCGGTGGCGAAGAGCGTCGAGTTCTCGCCCACCGCGTAGCCGGTCTTGGCGTCGAGGAACGTGACGCTGCGCAGCCCGGCCGGCGCGCTGAGGACGACGCTCCAGCTGCGCGCGCCGTCGGTGGTGCGGTAGATCCGCGGCTGCGGGCCGGCGGTGAGCGCGACGCCTTCGTCGGCGCTGGTGAAGCCGAGGTCCACGGGGTTCGAGCCGCCGCCGCTGGCCTGGGTCGCGGGTACCGCGGTCCGGCTGGAGAAGGTCTTGCCGCCGTCGTCGGTCCGCGTCACGGTCCCGTCGGACTGCACCAGGTAGCCGACCTGGCTCGACGGGAAGCTGAACGACGCGAGCCCGGCCGGGCAGCCGGCCTCGCTCGCCGAGAACGGCAGGCGCTCGAACGAGCGTCCCCCGTCGTCGGAGCGGCGCAGCACGCACCCGCCGCCGACCACGAACGAGTCCGGACCGAGCACGCGCAGCCGGACGAGGTCGGCCGTCACGCCGGTGGTGAGCCCGGACCACGTGACGCCGCCGTCCTCGGTCGAGAGGACGGTGCCGAAACCGCCGGACGCGTACCCGCGCCCGCCGTCGAGCTCGACCGCGCGCAGCGTGTTGCCCTGCGGCAGCGGGCTTCCCCACGACCAGCCGGACTGGCCGACCGAGACCGCGGCGGATGCGCCGGATGGCCCGGCGAGCGCCGCGGCGCACGCGAACGCCACGGCCGGCAGACGGAAGTTGGGCATCGAGGGTCCTCCTCCTAGAGGGATGGATCGCGGCGGGCGCGGAAGCACGCCATCGTCGTCAAGCGTTCAGGGCGGTTGACCAGCGGCCGCCGATGTCCCTCAGACGGGCAGCGCTCCGGGAAGTTGCGCGCTTGTCTCGCCGCCTAGACTCCGTCGGCCGCCCGCGGGCGTGGCGGAACTGGTAGACGCGCCGGGTTTAGGTCCCGGTGCTCGCGAGAGCATGGGGGTTCGAGTCCCTCCGCCCGCATGTGGCGTACGCACCCGCCGATCAGGCGTAATATCGCGCGCCATGGCGCCTCCCGACCGCAACAAGCCCGACCGCGACGATCTGATCATCGAGCACCCGAACCGGGAGAAGGCCGGCTCGAAGGCCACCAAGGCCATCGTCATCCTCCTCCTGCTCGTGTCGGTCGGGCTGCTGGTCGTCGCGACCGTCGGCGGCTGGGAGAAGCTGGCCGGCGCGAAGCCGGTCCAGATCGCCTACATCGTCCTCTACCTCGTCTTCGCGTTCTTCGTCGCGCGCTGGAGCCGCGGCGTGCTGCCGGTGGCCTCGGCGCTGGCGATCATCCTGCTGATCTTCGCCGCCGTCTCGATCCCCGGCTGGTACGACCGCGACAAGGACGGCTTCGCCGAGACGACGCTGCCGCCGTCGGTGATCGGCACGATCTGCTTCATCATCGTGATCGTCCAGATCCTGCTGATCGCGTTCGCCATGCGCGGCTTCCAGCAGGCCTGGAACGTCGAGGTCGAGCGCGCGCCCGACGAGCCCCGCGGCGACCGCGGCGATCGCCGCGACGACAGCACCGGCGCGATCGCGGCGCCCGCCTGACGCGGGCGCAAGAAGTGCGGCGGGTGGGACTCGAACCCACACGTCCTCACGGACACCGGGACTTGAATCCGGGGCGTCTACCAGTTCCGCCACCGCCGCTCGCCCAGCCGCGCCCACTGTAGACGCCGCGCACAGGAGCCGGCCGCCCGGCGGCGAAAGGACACCGCGACATGCTCCTCGCGCTGCTCTCCCTCATCCCGGTCGGCCTCGGGCTCTTCCTGCTCGCCTTCGGCGTCCCCGGCCGCCCGCTCCTGCAGCCGACGCCGCGCAACCTCGCGGCGGTCGGCGGTGCCGCGTTCCTGCTCGGGCCGGTCGCGCTGATGACGCTCGGCGTCGCCGGGTGGCTCGCGCTGATGGGCGTCACCATCGTCGCCGTCGTGCTCGCGACGGGGCTGCGCAACCCGCCCCGGCGCCGCCCGCTGCCGGAGTAGTCTCCGCGCCGGCATGGCTGCGGCGGGCTACGACATCGACGAGAGCGCGGCCCGTCTCGCCACGTACTTCCACGTGCTCCGCGAGCTCGTGCACGGCACCGCCGGCCGGCTCGCGCTGGAGCCGCGCGTCGAGGTCAAGTCCGCGCTCGGCGACCACCTGCACGACGACGCGCGCACGGTCGCGAAGCTCGCCGGCCGCCTGGCCGAGCTCGGCGAGCCCGACCCGCGCGCGCCGGGCGGCGAGCTCGCGGCCCTGCTCGACGCCGCCGACCCCTACGCCGTCCTCAAGCCACGGCTGATCGCCGCCGTCCGCGACCATCTCGTCGGGCTCGACCCGATCGCCGACGAGCCCTCGCTGCGGCTGCTCACCCAGCTGCTGCACCGGCAGGAGCGCCACGTCGCCGAGCTCCCGCCCGCCGGCGCCGGCGTCGACCCGCGCCCGCTGCCCCTCGCCACCGGCGGCCCGGCGCGCGAGCTGCGGGTGCTGGCGCCGCTGGACGAGCCCGCCCGCGACGCGTACGTCACCGTCGGGCCCGAAGCCGACCCGCCCGCGACCCTCCCGCTGGACCCGGAGGAGCAGCGTCGCGGCTTCCACGCCCTGATGCACGCGGCGCTGTGCGACGCGGAGCTCGCCGCGCGGACCTCCCACGAGCATCCCGGGATGCCGCTGGCGTTCCACGCCGACATGGCCCGCCGCTGCTGGGACGGCATCCGCCACGCCGAGGCGTTCGACCAGCTGATGGCCGCCGAGCTGGGATGCCGCTGGGGCGACCACCCCGTCGGCTTCGGCCGCTTCCGCACCCGCTACGCCCGCGACCTGGCCGGTCGCCTCGCGTCGCCGCCGCCGCTCGCCGCCATCGCGCCGGACCCGGTGGCGTGGCGCGGCTCCGACGCCCGCCGCGCCCTCGTCGAGCGGGGGCAGGAGCGGATCGCCCGCGTCCTCGACCACCTCGTCGCCGACTCGGCCGGACGGGTGCAGGACGGCGACCGGTGGGGTACGCACCCACTCGCAAGCTAACCCAAGGAGCTCCCCATGCCGCTGGACGCCCCGGTCCGCGAGATCCTCGAGGACACGAACTTCGCCTACGTCGCCACGATCCGCAAGGACGGCACCCCGCACGTCGTCCCCGTGTGGGTCCACACCGACGGCGAGAACGTGCTGCTCAACAGCTCGGAGGGCCGCGTCTGGCCGGCCAACCTCGAGCGCGACCCGCGCATCACCATCACGGTGGCCAACAAGGAGAACCCCTACGAGTACGTCGAGGTCCGTGGCCGCGTCGCCGAGAAGACGCACGAGGGCGCCAAGGAGCACATCGACGAGCTCGCCAAGAAGTACCTCGGCGCCGACGAGTACCCGTACCTACAGCCCGGCGAGCAGCGGATCAAGTACGTGATCGCGCCGGAGAAGGTCAAGCTCTACGGGCGCGGCTGAGCGGGACGCGCGCGTCGCGACGCCGCGGATCGGGCGCCGCTGACGCGCACGCGCCTCGCCTCGTCCTACAGCGGCAGCTTGTCGCGCCCGCGCCGCCCGGCGGACCCGCTCTTGGAGACCGCCTTCTGGGAGGACTCGAACGGCTTCTGCAGCAGCTCGCCCGCCTTGCCGGGCGCCGCGCCGGCACCCCGGCGGCCGAGACCGAGAACGCCCTGACCGCCACGCTCGGGGCCGCGCGAGAGGCGCGGGAAGACGAACGCCAGGACGAGCAGCAGCACGCAGAAGCCGATGACGGCGGCGATGACCATGGGGCTCTCCCCTTTCGGGAGTCGAGACTGGGGTGTCCCTCGGCTACCCGCCCGGGCGCCCGCCGATCACTCAGGCGACGAGCGCGTGCAGCGGCTCGATCAGCGCCGGCGGCGCGACGAGGATGCCCTGGCCCTGCGGCGGGTCCGGCGGCAGATCGCGGACGGCCAGGCCGGCGCGCTCGCAGATCAGCCGGCCCGCCGCGACGTCCCAGGGCTGCACGCCGCGCTCGAAGTACGCGTCGTAGCGCCCGGCGGCGGTCCAGACGAGGTCCAGGGCGGCCGAGCCGAGCCGCCGGATGTCGCGCACCTGCGGGAGCAGGCGGGCGACCGTCGCCGCCTGGCGACGGCGCACCTCGGCGTCGTAGCCGAACCCCGTGGCGACCATGGCCGTCCCCAGGTCCTCGCGCGAAGAGGCGGCGATCGGCTCGCCGTCGCAGGTCGGCGCGCCGTCGCGGGCCGCCGCCCACAGCTCCCCGCGCGAGGGATCGAACACCACGCCGGCGACCCCGCCCGCCGCGTCCTCGACCGCCACGCTCACGCACCACTGCGGGATCCGGAACAGGAAGTTGACCGTGCCGTCGAGCGGGTCGACCACCCAGCGCAGCCCCGAGCGGCCGGGGCGGTCGTCGCCCTCCTCCCCGACGATCGCGTCGTCGGGCCGCACCGCGATCAGCCGCTCGCGGATCAGCCGCTCCGTCGCCAGGTCGGCCTCGGAGACGAGATCGGTGGCCGTGGACTTCGACGTCACGCCCCGCCGCTCCCCGGCGGCGTACTCGAGCAGCAGCGCGCCCGCCTCGCGGGCGACCGCCTCGGCCAGCGCCAGCAGCTCGCCGCTGCCGCTCACGCGGCGATCGGCGGGCGCCGGTCCGCCCACGGCCGCGCCTCTTCGAGCTGCGCGGCCAGCGAGAGCAGCACCGGCTCGCCGTCGGGCGGCGCGACGAACTGGACCGACAGCGGCAGCCCGTCGTCGGTGAAGCCGGCGGGGACGGCGGCGGCCGGCTGGCCGGTGTGGTTGAACGCGCCGAGGTGCGGCACCCAGCGGCCGCTGCCGTTGAGCGTCCACTGGACGCCGCGCCCCTCGTACTCGCCGATCGGCAGCTGCTTGCGGGTGAACACCGGCGTCAGCAGGACGTCGACGCCGCCGTCGAAGACGCGGTTGATGCGCTCGCGGTCGGCGGCCTCCGCGGCCAGCGCGCGCTGGAACACGCCCGCCGGGATCAGCCCGCCGAGGCGCGCGTAGCCCTTGGTCCGCCGGGCGAGCCGCTCCTTGTGCGGCATGGCCTCCGCGGCGTCGTGGATGCCGCGCAGGTACTTGGCGAGCACGCCGAGGAACGCCATTCCGTAGTCCGGGTCGCGCTCGATCACCTCGTGGCCGAGCGAGCGCAGCAGCTCGGCCGTCGACTCGACCGCGGCCCGCTGCTCGGGCGCGATGCTCACCGTGATCGGCGGCGGGACCTTGAACGACACCGCGACCCGCAGCTTGCCCGGCGAGCGCCGCACGGCGTCGGTGAACGACGGGCCGCTCGCCTTCGTGGCGTCGTAGAAGCGGGCCGCGTCCTCCACGCGCCGCGTCAGCGGCCCGAGCACGCTCAGCCCGTGCCAGACGTGCTTGGCGGGAGCCATCGAGATCCGGCCGCGCTGGGGCTTGAGGCCGAACAGGCCGCAGCAGCCGGCGGGGATGCGGATCGAGCCCGCGCCGTCGGAGCCGAGCGCGCCGCCGACCAGGCCGGCCGCCACCGCGGCGCCGCTGCCGCCGCTCGAGCCGCCCGGGGTGCGCTGGAGATCCCACGGATTGCGGGTGATGCCGTAGTTCGCCGTCTCGGTGAACGGGAAGATCGTCAGCTCGGGGACGTTGGTCTTGCCGATGATCACCGCGCCGGCCGCGCGCAGGTGGCGGACGACCTCGGCGTCGGCGGCGACCGGCGGCCCGTGGGCGTCGGTGCCGTAGGCCGTGACCTCGCCGGCCACGTCGACGTCGTCCTTGATCGCGACCGGCACGCCGAGCAGCGGGCGCTCCTCGCCGGCGCCGCGGCGGCCGTCGGCCTGGTCGGCCTCCGTGCGGGCGCGCTCGGCGAACACGACGCGGAAGGCGTTGATCTTGGGGTCGATGCGCGCGATGCGCTCGAGGTAGAGGTCGACCAGCTCGCGGGAGGAGATCTCCCCGGCGGCGATGAGGTCGGCCTGGCGGACCAGGCCGGCGAAGGCGAGTTCGGTGGCATCCATGGCGCGCGCCGAAGCCTAGCCGTGGGACGATCCGCGGGCGTGGCCGGCCTCCTCGATTCCATCGACGCCCTGTGCGACGTCCCGCGCCGCGCACCGTGCAGCGACGCGGAGCGCCGCGCGGCCATCGGGCTGCGCCGGGAGCTGGAGCGGCGCGGCCACGAGGCGTGGGCGGAGCCGGTGTGGACGCGGCCGCAGTGGCCGACCGCCCTGCTGGCGCACGCTCTGCTGGCCGTGGCAGGGAGCGTCGTGTCGGTGTCGGCTCCGGCGGTGGGGCTCGGACTGGCGCTCGCGGCCGCGCTCGGGCTGGCGCTCGAAGCGGGCGGCCGCCTCTCCCCCGTCCGCCTCCCGTTCCGGCGCCGGGCGACCCAGATGGTCGTCACCGAGCCGGAGGACCCCGAGGCGATCGCGCTCGTCCTCGTCGCGGGCTATGACGCGCCCAGGCGGGGGCTCATCTTCCGCGACGCGCTGCGGCGCCTGGCCGCCCGCGGGCGCGGGCCCGGCCGCCCACGGGCCGTCGGCTGGCTGGCGCTCGCCGCCCTGGCCATCGCGGCGGCGGCGGGCGCCCGGCTGGGCGGCGTCGAGGCGAACTGGCTGGGCATCGCGCAGTTCGTGCCGACCGTGGTGCTGCTGCTGGCGCTCGCCGCCGCGGCCGACATCGCGCTCTCGGACGTCTCCCCCGGCGCGTCGGACCCGGCCAGCGGGGTCGCGGTGGCCCTGGCCGCGCTCGACGACCTCGTCGACGATCCGCCCGCCGAGCTGTCGGCTTCGGTGCTCCTGGCCGGCGCGTCGGAGACCGTGCCGCCCGACGCGGTGCGCCGCTACCTGCGCGCCGAGCGGCTCGACCCGGCGCGCGCGGTCGTGATCGAGGTCGGGCCCTGCGGCGCCGGGGACCCGGTGCTGATCACCGGCCATCCCCAGCTGCGGGCCGCCGCCGCGGCGGCCCCCCTCCCTCTGGCGCCGGGGCGCCGCCCGCTGGGG
>DASVQH010000368.1:0-5143 GCA_036389195.1 Solirubrobacteraceae bacterium | reverse complement strand
CGGCTCGAGGGCTTCGCGGTGTGGACGGCCGGTCGGTCGGCCGCGCCCAACCCGAAGGCCGCGCTCGTCGAGGCGTGCGGCGCGACCTACGTCGCGACGACGACCACGCCCCTCGCCGAGCTGACCACCGAGCTCGGCGGCTTCGACGTCGTGGTCGAAGCGGCGGGCGACGCCCAGGTGATGCTCGACACCATCGGCGCGCTGCGGCGCAACGGCGTCGCCTGCCTGCTCGGCGTCGACGGGCGCCCCCGCCGCATCGGCCTCGAGGGGCGCGTCCTCGGGGTCGACGCGATCCTGCAGAACCGCGCGCTGCTCGGCAGCGTCAACGCGCACGCCCGCGACTGGGACGCCGCCGTCGCCCTCCTGGACCGCGCCCGCGAGCGCTGGCCGGACGCCCTGGAGGCCTTCGTCGGCCTGCGCGTCGGCGTCGACCGCTTCGACGAGGCGTTCGGCTTCGGCGGGGTCAAGGCGACGCTGGCGTTCCGTCCCGCCTGACCCCGAGCGCCCGCTCGCCGGGCAGGAACAGCAGGCCGGCCAGCCACGCCGCCGCGATCGCCGCGAAGCCGATCCGGCCGCCGCCGGGCAACGCGAAGGTCAGCCCGACGAGCGGCGTGCCGACGAGCACGACGAGGTTCGCCGCGCTGTTGACCACCGCGACTGCGGCGGCCGGCGCGTCCGGCCGCACGAGCGCGGCGCCGGTGAAGGCGGGGGAGAAGGGAAGGCCGCCGGCGATCCCCACCACCAGCGCCCCGAGCACCGCCACGGGCACCGGCGTCGCCGCGACGAGCGCGAGCGTGCCGGCGCTGCCGGCCACGAGGCTCCCGGCCACGACGAGGCGCGCGCGACGGGGGTGCGCGCGCAGCAGCCACCCGCCGAGGGGCCGCGACCCCACCAGGAGCAGCAGCGTGAGCGAGCCGACCCCCGCCGCCGCGCCGTCGCTGAGCTCGCTGTGGCGCTGCAGCAGCTCGACCACCCAGTTGGCCAGCACCACGCCGAGGCCGTAGGAGACCGAGTACAGGACCGCGAGCCGGTAGAGCCGGCGGTCGCGCAGCACGCCCCCGCGCGCCGGCGGCGTCGCGCGCCGCGTCACCGCCACCGCCCGGGTCGCCAGCACGAGCGCCGCGGCCGCGCCGGCGACCGCCAGCGCGCTCCAGAACGGCGCGCGCCAGCCGGCCGCCCCCTCGAGCTGCGGGACGACCCCCAGCGCGACGCCGCCCGCGCCGAGGCCGATCCCGCCGAACACGCCCTGGGCGAACGGCGAGCCGCCGGACTCCCGGACGAGCGCGCTGCCCGCGATGAACGCGAGGCCGGTGCCGATCCCCGCCACGGCGCGCCCGGCGATCCCCAGCGCGAGCGCGGGAGCGATCAGCGTCACCGCGTTGCCCAGGGCGACGACGGCGAGAGCGGCCGCGCCGGCCCGCGCCGGGCCGAAGCGGTCGCTCGCCTTGCCACCCGGGATCTGCACGGCGAGGTGGGTGACGATCAGCGCGGTCGTCAGCAGGCCGATTGCCGCGAGCCCGACGCCGTAGGAGCCCGCGAGCTCGGAGGCGACGGCGCCGACGTTGCCGAAGTTCCAGCCGCTGGCCACGCCCAGCGCGCAGCCGGCGACCACCCCGCGGTGCGGGAGCCTCAAGTGCGGGCGAGCCCCGGCGCCTCGCCCGGGGCGTGCTCCCGGTGATCCGGGAGCCCCGCCAGCGCCGCCTCGGCGCCCGCCGGCGCGTAGATGGCGAGCAGCGTCAGCGGCTCCCACCCGGTGTTGACCGTCGAGTGGAAGGCGCCCTTGGGGATGAACACGGTGTGCCCGGCGGCGACCGGGAAGGGGTCGCCGTCGTCGACCATCTGCTCGCCGGTGCCGGCGAGGATGTGGAGGATCTCGTCGGAGTCCGGGTGGTTGTGGCGCTCGTGGCCCTTGCCGGGCAGCAGCACGACGTGCATGAGGCTCACCGCCGGGTCCTCGGTGTTGGCGGCGGCGACGAGCGGCTTGATCAGCCCCCAGTCGAAGCTCATGGTCGGCAGGGCGGACGGATCGACCAGCTTGGACGGCACTCGGGTGGCTCCTCGTCAGTCGTGGGTGAGCGCCTTGAAGCGGCGCATGTTCTCGGTCATGGCGATCTCGGTCGGCAGTCGCTCCATGCTCGAGGCGCCGAAGAAGCCGACGACCCCCTCGGTGCGGTCGAGCACGTACTGGGCGTCCTCGGGCTCGGCGAGCGGCCCGCCGTGGCAGAGGACGATCGCGTCCGGGTTGGCCGCGACGGCGGCGTCCCGCATCGCCTGGATGCGGACGACGCACTCGTCGAGCGTCAGCGCGGTGCCGGCGCCGATCGTGCCCTTCGTGGTCAGCCCCATGTGCGGCACGAGCACGTCGGCGCCCGCCTCGGCCATCGCCCGGGCCGATTCCGGGTCGAACACGTAGGGCGCGGTGAGCAGCCCGAGTGCGGCGGCCTCGCGGATCATCTCGACCTCGAGCCCGTAGCCCATCCCCGTCTCCTCGAGGTTGAGGCGGAAGGTGCCGTCGATCAGCCCGACCGTCGGGAAGTTCTGCACCCCGGCGAACCCCGCGTCGCGCACCTCGCGCAGGAAGCGCGGCATCAGCCGGAAGGGATCGGTGCCGCAGACGCCGGCCAGCACCGGCGTGTGCCCGACGACCGGCAGCACCTCGCGGCCCATGTCCATGACGATCGCGTTGGCGTCGCCGTAGGGCAGCAGGCCGGCCAGCGAGCCGCGGCCGGCCATCCGGTAGCGGCCCGAGTTGTAGATGATGATCAGGTCGGTGCCGCCCATCTCGGCGCACTTCGCCGACAGCCCCGTGCCCGCGCCCGCGCCGATGATCGTCCCGCCGGCGTCGAGCGTCGCGCGCAGCTTGGCGCGCGCCTCGTCGCCGGTCATGCCCGCGCCGCCAGGTGCGCGTCCAGCCGCTCGGCCATCGCCACGGCGAACTCCTCGTCGTTGATGTTGTGGTCGAGCTCGACGATCTCGACGCCGGTGCCGGCCAGCCCCTCGCGCAGCGCGCCGAACAGCGCCGCGTCGGCCTCGGGGTCGTGAAACGGCTGGCCCTCGGCGTCGATCATCGAGACGCCGCGCAGCGGCACGAACAGCGTCACCGGGCCGGTGGCGGCGGCGAGCTTGCGGGCGATCCGGCGGCCGAGCTCCGCGCATTCGTCCGCCGTCGTGCGCATCAGCGTCACCGACGGGTTGTGGACGTAGAGCGTGCGCTGCTCGAAGCGCGGCGGGACGGTGTCGCGGGCGCCGAAGTTGACCATGTCCAGGGCGCCGAGGGAGACCACCTGGGGGACGCCGGCGCGGCCGGCCGCCTCCAGCCGCTCGGGGCCGGCCGAGAGCACGCCGCCGACCAGGTCGTCGCACAGCTCGGTCGTCGTGACGTCGAGGACGCCGCGCAGGAACCCGCCGTCGACCAGCGCCTCCATGGCCCGGCCGCCGGTGCCCGTGGCATGGAAGACCAGCACCTCGTAGCCCCGCGCTTCCAGCGCCTCGCGCGCGCGGGTGACGCACGGCGTGGTGACGCCGAACATCGTCGCGGCGACGAGCGGGCGCCCGCCCGGTGCCTCAGGGAGCGGGGCGAGCACCATCCCGGCCATCGCGGCGGCGGCGTTGGCGAGGATCCGCGCGGAGATCGAGTTCAGCCCTGCGACGTCGGTGACGGACGCCATCATCGTGATGTCCGCGCCGCCGACGTAGTCGGCGGTGTCGCCCGCGGCCATGGTCGAGACCATCAGCTTCGGGACCCCGACCGGCAGCGCGCGCATCGCGGCGGTGGCGATGGCGGTGTTGCCGGAGCCGCCGGCGCCCAGCACCCCGTGGATGCGGCCCTCGTCGTGGAGCCGTCGGGCCAGCGCGGCGGCGGCGGTGGCCATCGCGCCGACCGCCGCGCCGCGGTCGGTCAGCGACGCGAGCTCGACCCCCGTCTCGGCGGCCACCACCTCGCGCGAGATGTCCGCCTCCACGCGCGGCGCCTCCAGCGTCCCCACGTCGGCGAGCAGCGCCCGCACGCCGGCCAGCGCCAGGCGGTCGCGCAGGAACGCGAGCTCGTCGCCCTTGGTGTCCAGGGTCCCGAGCAGCAGGACCGCCGGCGCGCCGTCAGCGGTAGGTGACCTGCTCACGCGAGCCTCCGTCGGCGGAGCGCAGCATCGCGTCGCAGACCTCCGCGGCCCGGTAGCCGTCCTCCAGGGTCGCGCCGTGCGGCGCCACGTCGGCGTCGTCGCGGATCGCGGTCAGCAGGTGGTGGATCTCGTGGACGAAGGTGTGCTCCCACCCGATGATGTGGCCGTGGGGCCACCAGTGCTCCCAGAACGGATGGTCGGCCTCCGACACGAGGACGTTGCGGAAGCCCTGCGCGTGCGCGCCCGGCGAGGAGTCCGTGAAGTGCGCCTGCAGCTCGTTGAGGCGCTCGAGGTCGAAGGCCAGCGATCCCTTGGTGCCGTTGATCTCCCACCGGAACGCGTTCTTGCGTCCGGCGGCGAAGCGCGAGGCCTCGATCGTCCCGACCGCGCCGTTCTCGAACGCCACGGCGGCCTCGATCGCGTCGTCGACGCTCCGGCCCGGCTGGAACGTGGCGGTGAGCGCCGCGACGGTGGTGATCTCGCCGACCAGGTAGCGCGCCAGGTCGACCACGTGCGCGCCGAGGTCGCCGAGCGCCCCCGACCCGGCGGCGGCCTTGTCGAAGCGCCACAGGTCGTCGTCGGTGGCGCCCCACTCCTGCAGGTAGGCGCCACGGAAGTGGGTGATCTCGCCGATCTCGCCCGCTTCGATGATCTGGCGCGCCAGGCGCACCGCCGGGACGAACCGGTAGTTGAAGGCGCACATGTGCTTGACGCCCGTGGCGGCGACGCGCTGCCAGGTCTCGTAGGCCTCGTCGGCGTCGCGGCCCAGCGGCTTCTCGCAGATGACGTGCTTGCCCGCCTCGGCCGCCGCGATCGTCGGCTCGGCGTGCAGGTTGTTGGGGCCGGAGTTGTCGAAGAGCCCGATCCGGTCGTCGGCCACCAGCGCGCGCCAGTCGGTCGCGTGGTCGGCGAACCCGTAGCGACGCTGCGCCTCGGCGAGCGCCTCCTCGTTGCGCCCGCCGATGACCACGAGCTCGGGGACGAGCGGCGGCGGCCAGGTCATGTAGGCGAGCGTCTTGTACGCG
>DASVQH010000367.1:0-10803 GCA_036389195.1 Solirubrobacteraceae bacterium | reverse complement strand
CGCCGCCCCCGCCGTCGCCGCCCCCGCCGTCGCCGCCCCCGCCGTCGCCGCCCCCGCCGTCCCCACCGCCGCCGCCGCCCGGCGGCACGGCGATCACGTTCGACGGGGCGCCGTTGCGGTTGCCCCACGCGTCGAGCACGCCGCCCGGCGCGACCACCGCGCTGTCACCGGCCGCGAGCGTCGCCGTCGCGCGCCAGCGGTCCCCGTCGGCGACCGCCTTGACCCGCTCGATCCGCCCGTCCGCCCGCGTGATGCGGACGACGGCGGTGCGCGCGTCGCCGGCGTCGATCCACGGGCGGAACGAGCAGGTGAAGCAGTACCACTCGAGCTTGGCCGGATCGAGCGGCGCCGCCGGGTCGCGCCGCGCCTCGCGCTGGTTGCGGACGAAGCGCACCGTCGACGCGTAGCTGTCGGGGTAGTCGATCGGCCCGATCTCGACGCCGGGGATGGTCGGCTGGTTGTCCGCCGTCGCGTCGTAGCGGTGGCGCGGCCCGAGGCGGAAGGACAGCGTCCCGTCGTCGCGGCGCAGGTCCTCGGCGACGATGCCGCTCCACGGCTGCACCGCGAACGTCCGCGAGACCAGGTGGTACGGCTTGGCCGCCCCGCCCGAGCGGCGCCGCCCGTCGACCACGAAGCGGTACTCGCCCGTCGGCGTGGCCCGCCCGCGCGCCCCGGTGTCGAACGGCGCGACGAACGCCTCGAACGTCGCGGTCCACTCCCACTCGAACGAGCCCGTCTCGTGCGCGGGGACGTCCTCGCCGGCCGGGAACTTCAGCGTCGTCGGGATCTCGCCCGACTGGTCGGCGTAGGGCTCCCAGCGCCCGTCGACGCGCCGCTCGACGCGCACGACCGGGTTGTCGGTGTAGTTCGAGCCGCCGTTCCAGCGCAGGAACGCCGCGCCGAATCGCTCGACCGTCGCGGCCGGCTGACCGAGGATCCGCGCCGTCCCGCCGTCGTCGGGCAGCGTCGCCTCGTAGGCCTGCGCCACCGAGCCGCCCGTCTCCCCCAGCGTCTTGGCGCGGGCGTCGTTGTGCTGCAGGTCGGGTGGGATCTTGATCGAGCCGAGCTGGTCGGCCAGCGCGCGCTCGGATTCCGTGGGCAGGACGTCGCCCTGGCGCTGCTTGAGGTGGCCGCCGAGCTCGACGAGCCGGGTGGCCAGGTAGTCGCTGGAGTGCGGGCCCCACGCGGTCAGCGCCTTGCGGTAATGATCGCCGCGTTGGTACTCGCGGTAGGTGGCGATGTAGCCGTTGTAGTCGTCGGCCATCGCCACCGGCACCGTGAGCTTGTAGCCGAGCGTCGGCGGGAGCTCCTCGTGGGTGTAGTTGCCGCGGATCTCGTCGGGGTCGACCGGCTCGGACTCCGCCGACGGCGCGTTCTCCACGAAGTCCCACCCGGTCGCGTCGTTGCGCACCTGCGCGCGCATGCGGCGGTACTCGTGGTCGCCGACCACCAGGCGGGGGCCGGACGGGTTCTCCGGGTTCGGGCATGACCACTTCCCGCCGTCCACGGCGGTGCACTGCGCGCCCCAGTCGTAGCCGAGGTGCTGGTCGCCGCGGACCCGGTTGGTGCGCGACTTGATGTTGCGCGCCTGGTCGGCCCACTGCTCGCACGAGCAGAAGGTGAAGAGGATCTCGCCGATCCGCAGCGCCTGCAGGTGGACGTCGACGTCCTCCTGGAGGGCCACGTAGCTCGGCGCGCTGAGGTTCTCCGGGATCGGCAGGCCGAGGCGCTGCAGGTCGTCGGTGCTCAGGCCCGGGTCGACCGGGAGGCCCGGCAGGTGCGGCACCTGGTCCCCGAAGCCGAAGACGTCGGCCAGCGAGTGCAGCGCGCCGTCGGCGTTGTTGCAGTCCGGCAGGCCGACCACCGGGAGCTTCGGGTCGCCGTGGAACGCCTCGTCGGTGCGGCACGAGGAGACGCCGGGATAGGGGTGCGAGAGCGGGCCGGGGTACCAGCGGTCGGCCATCGCCACCGGCATGTCGCTGGCGAAGGGCACGTAGCGCGAGGGCACCTCGGTGCGCCCGGTCTCGACCGCGCGGTAGACCTGCTTGGCCTTGTCGGAGATCAGCCTGGCGGCGTACTCCATCTGGGCGTAGTCGCGGTGGGTGAACTCGAGCCGCTCGTGCATCGAGTGGTAGCTGGAGCGCTCGGGCTCGGCGGTCCCGACGGAGCTCTGCTGCACGATCGTCACCGCGCCGGTCTCGCGGTCGAGCATCCGCTGCACGGCGCCCACCCAGTCGGGCGAGATCAGGTCGTTGCCCTCGAGCATCTCGGGGTGGACGGAGTAGTTGAGGACCATCCCGAGCGGCTTGGGGTGCGCCTTGTCGGAGATGTCGTCGAGCCGCATCACGGTCAGGTCGTGGTCGGCGTCGGAGTTCGGGTAGCCGGCCGGCGTGCCGTCGTCGGCGATCGCCGGGCCGAAGGAATGCCGGTGGACCTTGTCGGTGCGCCCGACCGCCGCGCCGATCCGGACCGGCTTGAGATGCGTGGCCGCCTTCTCGACCGCCGCGGCCATCTGCTGGGCGTAGTACTCGTAGAAGCGCAGGTCGACCACGTCCTGGAACGTCCACGCGCCCGGGGCGAGCGAGGAGTAGTACGGCGACGAGTGGTCGTGGGTGACCGTCATGGTCAGGTTGGCGTGGCCGATGCCCAGCGCCGGCTTCGCTTCGAGGATCTGCGCCGTGCGCCGCCACAGGAGGTCCTGCGGGATGTAGAGGTCGTTCTTGACCATGGCCGCGCGCTTGCCGTCGGCGCCCTGGATGACCAGCGCGCGCGCCTGCATCCGGGCCTGGAAGCCGTAGGACGGGAGGTTCTTCACCTGCAGGAGGCTCGGATCGATCTCGCCGTTCGGGTCGTAGTCGGCCTTGGTGGAGGCGTACTGGCCGGCCGACGCGCCGACCTTCCAGTTGGCGTCGACCACGCCGACGCCCGCCTTGACCGGGCCAGACGCGCCGGCGCCGGTGAACGTGGTGGCGACCACCGGCTTCGTCGTCGCCGGGTCCGACGGCCGGCCGGTGTCGGCGCCGTGGCCGAACGCGAGGTCGTTGGCGTAGGCCGCGCAGTCCGGGTCGGCGTCGCGGAACGTCGTGCCCTCGGCGGCCAGCTCGCCGGCGCCGCGCAGGAGCGAGCAGGCGACGCGCTCACCCAGCGTGTGGGAGACGTCGAAGGCGTAGTTGTCGTTGGCGATCGGGCTCGGCGCGTCCGGCCGGTCGTCCTCGCAGCCGTCGAACACCGTCGCGCAGATCGGGGCGGGGAAGGCCTCGGGGAACGGGGCGATGAGGTAGCCGAGCTGGTCGTTGGCCAGGCCGGCGGTCATGTAGCCGCGGTACGGCGTCGTGGCCAGCTCGCGGACCCGCAGCGGGATCTGCGGGTACATCTCCCCCGGCCCGGCCGACAGCAGCACGTCGCCGATCCGCGCCGACGCGGTGACCGTCCCGATGACGTTGCCGGTCAACCAGGGCGGCGTCACCGAGCGGTAGACGGGCAGCCCGATCGGCGAGCCGACCGCCGCGGCCGACAGCAGCACCGGGTTGGTGGCCGGGTCCTGGATCAGGTAGGAGCGCGCGCCGACCACGCCGCCGGAGATCTGCTTGGCCGCGGCGACCGCGAGCTTCGCGCGATCGGTGACCCGGCGCGCGTAGGTGTCGAGCTCGCACAGGAACTTCGCGTCGCCGACCTTCGTCGGATCGACGCACCCGGTCCGCTTGGGCTGGGTGCGCCCCAGCGTGCCGACGACGGTGACCGCGCGCGAGCCGGGGAACGCCGCCTCGAGCATCGGGTTGGCGCGCTGGATCCAGTCGCCGGAGACCTTGGTGTTGTCGCTGCCGAGGACCGTCGCGTGGGCCGAGAAGTTGAGCAGCGTGATCAGCGGCTTGCCCGCCGCGTCGCGCGCCTGCAGCACGCGCAGCTCGTCGTCGAGCGACGCGTTGGCGGGATCGCCGGCGAACTGGTTGTTGAGCAGGTCGGGCTGGCCGGCGAGGCCGTTGCCCTTGACCGCCCCGTAGAACAGCCGCGCCGGCGCCCGGTGGTCCCAGGCGTCGACGATCGCCGCCACCGTCTGGTCGAAGATCCGCTTGCGGTACGCGAGCGGGATCCCGCCCCACACGCCGATCCCGTCCGGGCCCGAGTGGCTGTGGTCGGACTGGACGACCACCTCCTCGGCCTTCAGCTCGCCGCCGGTCCGGCGCTCGACGGCGCGGCGCATGTCGACGAGGCCGTAGGGCCCGTCCTTGGTGGCCACGAACCAGCCCTGCAGCTCCATGTCGGCGATCGCGAACGCGCCGCCGTGGCGGTCGGCGACCGCGAACGCGCGCACCTTCGCGCCCTCGCCGAGGATCCCCGTCGCCTTGCGCGCGGATTCCCCGGGCAGCGTGTCGCCGCCGAGGCCGTAGCCGCCGAGGAAGACGCGCCCGCCGGCGATCTCCGCGGCGGTCGGGTTGATCGCGCGCACGGCCGCGCCGGCGCTGTAGGGCGGCGGCGCGGTCTGGGCGCCCGCGCCGGCGGGCGCCGCGATCGCCGCCACCAGCACCACCGTGAACGCCGTCAGCAGACGCCGCGCCATGCCCGCCACCTCCCCCTCGACCCGTTGGACCGGGCGAAGGGTAAACGCGGCCGTTCAGTCAGACAAGGCGCAACCGCCGGCCATGGCCGGCAGGATGACCAGCGTGTCGCCGTCGGACACGCTCGTGTCGAGCCCGCCGAGCACCCGGACGTCCTCGTCGTTGAGGTAGACGTTGACGTAGCGGTTGAGCTCGCCCTCGGCCGAGAACAGCTGGGACTGCGTCGCGGGGTGCTGCTCGGCGAGGGCGCGCAGGACGGCGCCGACGTCGCCGCCGGACGCTTCGACCTGGCGCTCGCCGCCCACGGAGGGACGCAGGACGGGTGGGATCTTGATCGTGGCCATAGGGGCGGGCAGGCTAGCCAGCCGCGGCGCAGAACGCCTCGTAGTCGGGGAACACGCCCATCTCCTCGTCGGTGATCTCGTCGGCGGGGCGCGAGCAGATCGGGCAGTCCGGGTCGCGGCGGACCTTGAGCTCGGTGAACGACGCCTCCAGCGCGTCGTAGAGCAGCAGCCGGCCGACCAGCGGGTCGCCGGCGCCGATGATCAGCTTCACGACCTCGGTGGCCTGCAGCAGCCCCATCGTCCCCGGCAGCACGCCGAGCACGCCGTTGGCGCCGCAGCTCGGGGCCAGCTCGGCCGGCGGCGGCACCGGGTACAGGCAGCGGTAGCACGGGCCGTCGTAGGGCTTGAAGACCGAGAGCTGGCCGTCGAAGCCGAGGATCGACGCGCTGACCACCGGGATGCCGAGGCGCACCGTCGCGTCGTTGAGGAGGTAGCGCGTCGGGAAGTTGTCGACGCCGTCGACGACGATGTCGTAGCCCGCGATGATCTCCATGATGTTGGAGGCGTCGAGGCGCGTCTTGTACTTGACGACGTCGACGTCGGGGTTGAGCGCCTTCATCGCCTGCTCGGCGGAGTCGACCTTCGGGACGCCGATGTTCTCGGTCGAGTGGATGACCTGGCGCTGGAGGTTCGAGAGGTCGACGACGTCGTCGTCGACGATGCCCAGCGTCCCCACGCCGGCCGCCGCGAGGTAGAGCGCGGTCGGCGAGCCGAGGCCGCCGGCGCCGAGCAGCAGCACCTTGGCGTCGAGCAGCTTCTGCTGGCCCTCGAGGCCGACCTCGGGCACGAGCAGGTGGCGCGAGTAGCGCTCGCGCTGCTCCTTGGAGAGCGTGCGCGGCGTCTGGACCTCGTAGCCGCGGTCCTTCCACAGCGTGATGCCGCCGGTCATCGACTCGACGTGCTCGTAGCCGAGGAGGTCCTTGAGGGTGTGGGCGGCGAGCGCCGAGCGGTTGCCGGAGGCGCAGTAGAGGACGATCCGCTGCGAGCGGTCCGGCGCCGCGCCCTCGATGCGCGACTCCAGGTACCCGCGCGGGACGTGCTTGGCGCCCGGGATGTGGCCCGCCTCGAACTCCTCGGACTCGCGGACGTCGACCAGCAGCGGCGTGTCGCCGTTGCCGTGCTCGACGGCCTCGCGCACCGCGGAGGGGTCGACCTCATCGATGCGGCTCTTGATCTGCCGGATGACCTCGGCTCCGGTGGGCATGGCGCTCCTAAATCCCTGATTCCAAGTCGGCGTTCAAAGCTTCACGAAGTATAGCGAGGGGTCTGACCCCTCAACGTGGCGCGGGTTTCTGCCGATACCGGCTGCGAGATGCGCTCGCGCACCCTTCTGACCCAGGTTCTCGCCGTCAACACGCTGCTCGTCGGCATCACCGCGTTCGTCGCCGCGGCGGTGGCGCGCGACCGGCTGCTGGAGGCCGCCTCCCCGCAGGGCCTGCTCCTCCTCGCGCTCTGCGTCTTCTGCGCGATCCTGCTCAACTCGCTGCTGCTGCGCCGCCGCCTGGAGCCCTTCGACGAGCTGATCGCCGCGATGGACTCCGCCGACCTCAACGGCGGCCCCGGCTCCTCGAGCCGCGCGCTGGTCCCCAAGCGCGCCTCGCGCGAGGTCCAGCGGCTCGGCGACCGCTTCAACGCGATGCTGCGGCGCCTGGAGGACGAGCGCCGCGAGGCCGGCAGCGCCGTCCTGCGCGCGCAGGAGCAGGAGCGCCACCGCCTCGCCCAGGATCTCCACGACGAGGTCAACCAGGCGCTGACCGGGATCCTGCTGCGGCTGGAGGCCACGATCGGCGACGCCCCGGAGGGCCTGCGCGAGGAGCTGCGCGAGACCAAGTCGCTCGTCTACCAGGCGATGAACGAGCTCCTCACGCTGGCCCGCCAGCTGCGCCCGACGGCGCTCGACGACCACGGGCTGGTGCCCGCCCTGACCTCGCAGGTCACCGACTTCGCCGACCGGACCGGCATCAAGGCGACCTTCGCGCGCCACGGCGAGGTCCCCAACCTGACCGACGAGCAGCAGCTCGTCGTCTACCGCGTCACGCAGGAGAGCCTGTCGAACATCGCCCAGCACGCGGGCGCGCAGCAGGTCGACGTCGAGCTCTCGTTCGTCGGGCGCACGACGCTGAAGGTCTCCGACGACGGCCGCGGGTTCGCGCCCGACTACGGGCCCAGCGGCGCGCCGCAGGGCCGGCCCGGCGGCCTCGGCCTGTCCGGCATGCGCGAGCGCGCGCTGCTCGTCGGCGGCGACCTGCGGATCTTCTCGCGGCCGCGCGGCGGCACCACCATCGAGCTGGTCCTGGCGGCCTGAGCGCCCGAGCAAGGAGCACCGTCCCACATGCCCATCCGAGTCCTCATCGCCGACGACCACGGCATCGTGCGCGGCGGTCTGCGCCTGCTGCTCGACCGCCAGCCCGACATCGAGGTGGTCGGCGAGGCCGTCGACGGCGTCGACGCGCTCGAGAAGGCGCTCGCGCTGCGCCCCGACGTCTGCGTGCTCGACGTCTCGATGCCGCGCATGACCGGCCTGCAGGCGGCGCGCCAGATCCGCGCCCACCGGCCGCAGACCACGGTCCTCATCCTCTCGATGCACGACGACCAGCGCTACGTCTACGACGCGCTGAAGGCGGGCGCGTCGGGCTACGTGCTCAAGCGCGAGGTCGACCACGCGCTGCTCGACGCGGTCCGCTCGGTCGCCGCCGGCCAGGCCTTCCTGACCAACGCCGTCGAGCGCTCGCTCATCCGCGACTGGATGCGCGACGGCGACAACGGCCCCGAGGAGCCGCTGTCGCCGCGCGAGCAGGAGGTCCTCAAGCTGATCGCCGAGGCGTACACCAACCGGCAGATCGCCGAGACGCTCCACGTCGCCGAGAAGACCGTCGAGTCCCACCGGGCCAACCTGCTGCGCAAGCTGGGCATGCGCGACCGCGTCGAGCTCGTCCGCTACGCGATCCGCCGCGGCCTCACCGAGGCGTAGGCCTCCCGCCTGCTAAGCCATAGCGGGTGATGAACCCGCGGCTCGCCTTCGCCCTGGCGGTGCTCGTCGCCTGCGCCGCCGCCGCGGTGCTCGGCGTCTCGCTCGCCGCGCGCGGCGACGGCGGCGGCGCCCGCGCCGCCGCCTCCGCCGGGACCGGCTGGGCCGGCGCCCTGCGCCCGCCGGGGCTCCCGCCGCAGGACTTCGACCTGCGCGACCAGGACGGCAAGCCCGCCTCGCTGGCCGCCTACCGCGGCCAGGTGGTGATCCTCGCGTTCATGTACTCGACGTGCGAGGACACCTGCCCGCTGCAGGCGCAGACGATCAAGGGCGCGCTCGACGACCTCGGCCACGAGCTGCCGGTCCTCGCCGTCTCCGTCGATCCCGCCGACGACACGCCGGCCCGCGCCCGCCGCTTCCTGGTCAAGCAGGGGATGACCGGGCGGATGCGCTTCCTGCTCGGGACGCGCGCCCAGCTCGCGCCGGTGTGGAAGGCCTACGCGATCCAGCCGCAGGGCGCGGACTTCGAGCACAGCGCGTACGTGCTGCTGATCGACCGGCAGGGCCGCCAGCGCGTCGGCCATCCCGCCGAGGAGATGACGTCGGACGGCCTGGTCCACGACCTGCGCCGGCTGGAGGGCGAGGGAGCGCGCGCTCAGGCGGTGGCGGCGAAGCCGGCGAGCGACGCCTCGGCGGCGTCCGCGCGGTCCTCGGCGGCGCGGTAGACCGCGTAGCCGGCGGTCCCCGGCCGGGCGCACCAGGCGTCGTAGGCCAGGTTGGCCTCGGCCCGGGCGGCGCTCCACATGACGAAGAGCTCCTCCGGCGTGGCGGGCCACGGAGCGGGCTCCAGGGCGGGCTCCGGCGCGACCGCGACCGCGACGGGCACCGGCGGCGCTTCGGCGACGCCGAGCAGCTCGGCGAGCTCTGCGCGGGTGTGGCGGCGCTTCATACGGCGCGGCATACCCACGCGCCGCACCGCTCACGCGCTATTCGTCCGTTTGTCGGACTTCCGACGCTTCGCGCGCCTCGCGGCGCTCGCGGACCTTGCCGACGATGAGCGCGACGACGAGCACGGCCAGCGGCGTGAGGTACGCGAGCTGCACCGCCCAGTGCCCGGGATGGGCGAGGACGGGCGTCATGCGTTGGCCGCCGAGAGGAGGTAGAGGCCGAGGCAGGTGAAGCAGACCATGACCACCAGCATGACGACCTGCGAGCGCGCGGCGGCGCGCGCGCTGCCGTAGATCCCCAGCGCGCGGTCGTGGCCGAGCACCAGCGCGGCGACGTGGCCGAGCACCAGCGCGCCCACCTGGACGTACCAGATGCCGGTGGCCGAGATGACGCCGTAGTCGATCCGCCGGCCCGCCGTCCCGAGCAGGTCGGCGCCGTCGCCGAGGGGGTCGGAGAGCAGGCGGACCGCGTCCTGGCCCTGGTAGACGAGCAGCGAGAAGTAGTGCGCGACGACGTAGGCGGCGACGATCGGGATCAGCGAGTGCACCAGCCGGTGGCTGAGCTCGGGCCGGGTGATCTGCGCCCGCACCCGCGGCATGCCCTCCACCGCGACCCACCAGATCGCCGCGATGAGCGCGATCACCCCGGCGTAGCCGACCACGAAGGCCAGCTCCAGCCCGCGGCCGAGCGACGCGCCGAGCGAGACGAACCGCTCCTGCAGCCAGGGCGCCGCGCCCGAGAAGATCGGCCCCTCCTTGAAGCCGTCGAAGCCGGTGGTGGCGATCGCGACGACGAGCAGCGCGACCGTCCCGGCCGGCCCGGCGCGCAGCGCGGTCGCCCCGGCCACCGGGACGCGCGCCACGAGCGTCCCGTCGTCGCGCCGGCGCAGCGGCGCCAGCGCGCCGAAGAGGGCGAAGTAGCCGCCGAACGCGTCGGCGTTGCGGCGCCACGGCTCGACGCCGTAGACGCTCTGCCCGACCAGCTGCACGATCAGGTGGATCAGGGCGAGGATGGCCAGCGTGCGCGGCTCGCGCCCGTCCGCCCAGCAGAGCTCGACGATCCCGAAGGCGACGAGGCCCGCCACCGCCGGCCACCGGCCCAGGCGGTCCGGGTACGGGATCGGCTCGGGCATGGCGTCGCCGCCGAGGCGCCGGGCGACCCAGCCGGCCGCGCGGCCGAGCGCGCGCCACGGGCTCAGCGCCGCGAACACGTCGCCGAGCAGCAGCGAGGCGAACGGCAGGCCGACCCAGAAGAGGACGAAGACCACGGTCGGCGCGAGGTTGTCGCGCTGCATCTCCGTGCCGGCCAGGCCGGTGTAGACGACCACCCCGAAGGCCAGGACGCCGAAGGTCCCGGCGAGCACGTCGAGGATCCGCGGCACCCGGAACAGCGGGCGCTCGCGGACCGGCTCAAGGCGGGGCTCCGACCACCCGGCGGCCAGGGCGAGGAACGACACGACGAGCACGACGGCGGCGGCGACGCCGAACAGCTCGGCGGGGATCGGCAGGTCGGCGCGCCCGACGAGCCCGTGCGCGGCGGCGGCCGCCGGGAGGCCGAGCAGGGCGGCGACCGCGGCGCCGGCGGCCGCCCCCGTCCTGCGCCGGCGGTGGGTCACGGCTCGACGCGGAGCTGGGCCAGCTGCACGCCGCGGCCCTCGAGCTCGACCTCGAAGATCCCCTCGATGTCGGCCTTGAACTCGAACTTGGCGGTCGCGCCGCCCGTGACGTCCTTCATCAGGTCGTAGCCGTGGACGTGGACCTCGTCGTCGACGTCGGAGGCGACGGCGAAGCGCGCGGTGTCGCCCTGCTTGAAGGTCAGCCGCTTCTCGCCACCGATGACCTTGCCCTGGCGGAACTCGATCAGCTCGGGCTTGCTGTCGCTTCCGCCGGCGGGCTCCGGCGTGCCGGCCGGCTCGGCCTCCTCGGGCGCGGGCGTGGCCGAGGCGGTGGCCGCGGGCTCGGCCGCCGTGGTGGTCTTGTCGTCGTCG
>DASVQH010000366.1:0-5345 GCA_036389195.1 Solirubrobacteraceae bacterium | reverse complement strand
CGCCTGGCGCCGCGAGCTCGGCGCCGCCGTGAGCGGCGTCACCGGCTCGGTCGGCAAGACGTCCACCAAGGACCTCGTCGCCGCGATGGTCGGGCCGTCGCGGTCCGTGGCGGCCAGCCGCGCCAACTTCAACACGGAGATCGGGCTGCCGCTGGAGCTGCTCGCGGCGCCCGCGGGGACCGAGGTGCTGGTGCTCGAGCTGGCGATGCGCGGCGCCGGGCAGATCGCCGAGCTGACCGCCATCTGCGAGCCCGACGTCGGCGTCGTGACCAACATCGGCCCGGTCCACCTGCAGCAGCTCGGGTCGCTGGAGAACATCGGGCGCGCCAAGGGCGAGCTGCTGCGCGGGATGCGCGACGGCGCCGTCGCGGTGATCCCGCACGGCGAGCCGCTGCTCGACTCCTCGCTGCGCGACTCGCTCCGGGTGGTGACCTTCGGCGGTCCCGCGGCCGACGCGGTGTGGGAGGAGCCCGGCCGCACAGCGCGCGTGGGACAGGAGCGGCTGGAGGTCGAGCTGCCGTTCCGGACCGGGCCGCAGCTGACCAACGCGCTGGCCGCCCTGGCGGCGGCGGTGGCGGTCGGCGTGCGCCCGTCGGGGCCGATCGAGGTGGCGCTGTCGCCCCTGCGCGGGCAGCGCGTCACCCTGCGGGGCGGCGCTGTCGTCATCAACGACTGCTACAACGCCAGCCCGCCCTCCATGCGTGCCGCCCTCGATGAGCTCTCCTCCGAAGTTCCTGCCGGCCGCCGTGTGGCGATCCTCGGCGACATGCTCGAACTCGGGCCAGCCGAGCGCGAGATGCATCGCGACGTGGGCGCCTACGCCGCCGAGCAGGGGGTCGAGCTGCTGATCGCCGTGGGGCCGCGGTCGGAGGCGATGCTCGAGGGGTTCTCCGCCGCGGGGGTCGGGCCGGCCTACGGGGTGGCCGACGCGCGCGAGGCCGCGGAGCTGGCCGGCTCGCTGCTGCGCGAGGGCGACCTGGCGCTCGTCAAGGCGTCCAACGGCATCGGGCTGTGGGCCGTCGCCGACGCGCTGATGGAGCGCGGCTGATGGGCGAGGCGCTCATCGCGGGGACCGCCTCGCTGCTCATCTGCGTGTTCCTGTCGCCGAAGTTCATCGAGTTCCTGCGGACGCGCGAGTTCGGCCAGAACATCCGCGAGGAGGGGCCGCAGGAGCACCACGCCAAGGCCGGCACGCCGACCATGGGCGGGATCATCATCTTCACGGCGATCGCCGTGCCGTTCCTGCTGCTCTGGGACGGCGACTGGCGGGCCATCGGCGTCTTCGGCGTCGCGCTGGCCTGCGCGCTGCTCGGCTTCGCCGACGACTACACGAAGATCGTCAAGCGCCGGTCGCTGGGACTGCGCGGGCGGACGAAGCTCGTGATCACCATGGCGATCTCCGTCGGGCTGTGGCTCGTCGCCACGCGGCTCGCCGATCTGCCCGACACGCTGAAGCTGCGGCTGGTCGACGCCCAGATCGACCTCGGCTACCTCTACCCGGTGTTCATCTACCTGGTGGTGGCGGGGACGACCTCGGCGGTCAACCTGACCGACGGGCTCGACGGCCTGGCCGCCGGGTCGGTGGCGATCGTCCTGCTGGCCTACATCGGGATCACCTTCACGACGCAGCAGACCGAGCTGGCGCTGGTCGCCGCCTGCTTCGCGGGCGCGTGCGTCGGCTTCCTGTGGTTCAACTCGTTCCCCGCGTCGATCTTCATGGGCGACACGGGGTCGCTGGGGCTGGGCGGCGCGGTGGCGGCGCTGGCCGTGATGACCAAGACCGAGGTGCTGCTGATCATCCTCGGCGGCATCTTCGTGATCGAGGCGCTGTCCGTCCTGATCCAGGTCTTCTGGTTCCAGACGTTCCGCAAGCGCGTCTTCCTGATGGCCCCGATCCACCACCACTTCGAGCTGCAGGCGTGGTCGGAGACGAAGATCATCCTGCGGTTCTGGATCGTCGCGGCGGTCTGCAGCGCGATCGGCTTCACGCTGTACCAGCAGACGCTGCCCGGCTGACGTCTTCGCACCGGCTTCGTGACTTAACGCGCGCTCCCGGCCGATCGTCGGGTGGGCGGGCTTAGCGTCGGGTCCATCGTTTCTCGTCTTCGTACTGAGGAGGCCGTTCCCGATGGACCCCGACAAGCTCCCCGAGATCCTCGCCGCCATCCCGCCGGGAGGGTGGATGAGCTACGGCGACGTCGCCCGTGCGGCCGGCGGCACCGACGTCCACGCCCGCGCGCTCAACCGGCGCTTCATCCGCGGCGCCCTCCCCGGCGCTCACCGGGTGCTGAAGTCCGACGGCACGATCGGCGGGACCGCGCTCGGCGACCCGGCCGAGGTGCGCCGCCGGCTGGAGGCCGAGGGGCTGGAGTTCGACGGCGGCCGCGCGGACCCGAAGGCGCGCGTCCGCCCGCCCGCGGCGCTGGAGGGCGCGGCAGAGGAGGAGCCCGAGCCCGCGGCCGCCTGAGCGGAGCGGCGGGCCCGGCGCGCACGCGGGCCGTCCGGGGGGTCCCGTTCAATGCCGGGATGGACCCGCTCGGCCGTGCGGTGCTCGATCGTCCCCTGCCGCCGCCCGGTCCGTGCCTGGTGGTCGGTCTGGCGCGGTCCGGCGTCGCGGCGGCGCTGGCGCTGCGGGCCCTCGGGACCGAGGTCGCGGGCTGCGACGCCGGGACGGTGCCCGAGGCGGCGCGCGAGGCGCTGGAGGGCTCCGGCGTCGCGGTGTGGCCGGCCACGGACGGGCTCGAGCTCCTCGGCGCCGCGGCGTCGGTGGTCAAGAGCCCGGGCGTGCCGGCCCAGGCGCCCGTGGTGGCCGCCGCGCGCGAGCGTGGGATGCCGGTGATCGGCGAGATGGAGCTCGGGTGGCGGCTGCTGCCCAACCCGTTCATCGCGGTCACCGGCTCCAACGGCAAGACCACGACGACCGAGCTGATCGGCCACATCCACCGGGAGGCGGGGCTGCCCGTCGCGGTCGCCGGCAACGTCGGCACCGCGCTCAGCTCGCTCGCCGCGACGCTGGCCCCCGAGCCGGTCGTCGTGTGCGAGGCGTCCTCGTTCCAGCTCGAGGACGCCGACGGCTTCGCTCCCGACGCCGCGGTCCTCCTCAACATCACCGAGGACCACCTGGACCGCCACGGGACGCTCGCGGCCTACCGCGCCGCCAAGCTGCGGATCTTCGAGCGCCAGCCTGCGGGCGCGGTGGCGGTGGCGCCGCTGGGCTTCGCGGCCGAGGCGGACCTCGGGGGCGCGGCGGCACGGGTGTGGTTCGCGAGCGGGGCGACGGGCGCCGGCGCGGCCGAGCCCGACGTCCTCTTCGCCGACGACCACGTGTGGTGGCGCGGGGCGTCGCTGGTGGCGCGCGACGAGATCCGGCTGCGCGGCGCTCACAACCTCGAGAACGCGATGGCGGCGGCGGCCGTCTGCCTGGTCCGGGGCGTCGAGCCGCAGGCCGTCCGCGCCGGCCTGGCCACGTTCGGCGGCGTCGTCCACCGGCTGGAGGAGGTGGCGACGCTCGACGGCGTGGTCTACGTGAACGACTCCAAGGCCACGAACGTCGCGTCGGCGGTGGTCGGCATCGGATCCTTCGCCGGCGGCGTTCACGCGATCCTCGGCGGCCGCGGCAAGGGAGCCGACTACGCGCCGCTCGCCGGGCCCGTCGCCGAGCGGTGCCGCGCCATCTACCTGATCGGCGAGGCCGCGGCGGAGATCGGCGCGGCGCTCGAGCCGACCGGCGTCCGCGCGCAGGACTGCGGCGATCTGGAGCGGGCGGTCGCGGCGGCGCGCGCCGCCGCGCGCCCCGGCGACGTGGTGCTGCTGTCGCCGGCGTGCGCGTCGTTCGACCAGTACGCGTCCTTCGAGGCGCGCGGCGCGCACTTCCGCGAGCTCGTGACGAGGGGGCGGGCGTGAAGCGTCGAACCCCGGAGTGGATGTCGTTCGCACGATCGATCCTCGAGCGCCTGCGCGCCGCCGAAGGCCTCGCGGGCTCGCGCGGCGACGCTCGAGGCGAGGAGGCGGACGACGCCCGGCCGGCCCGCTCGCGCCGGGCCAAGCCGCCCCAGCCGATCGAGCACCGCCTGCTGCTGACCGCGACGTTCTGCCTGCTGGCCGGCGGCGCGGTGATGGTCTACTCGGCTTCCTCGGCCCGCACCCTCCTGCAGGGCGAGGGGGACGGCACCGCCTATCTCGTGAAGTACCTCATCTACGGCGGCGCGGGGCTGATCGCGATGCAGGTCCTCGCCCGTCGCGGGCTGCAGACCATCCGGGACGCCACGCCGCTGCTCCTGCTCGCCTCCTTCGTGATGCTCGTGCTCGTCCTGATCCCCGGCTTCGGGGTCCACATCAACGGCGCGCGCCGGTGGCTGGGCGCCGGGCCGCTGCAGTTCCAGCCCTCCGAGGTCATGAAGCTGGCCCTGGTGCTGCACGTCGCCGCCGTGCTCTCGGCGCGCCCGCACCTGGTCCGCCACCTCCGCGGCGTCCTCGGACCGGTCATCGGCGTCGGGTTCGCCGCCGTGCTGCTGATCTTCGCCCAGCCGGACCTCGGGACGTCGCTGGTGATCTGCTTCACGATGGCGGCGATGCTCGTCGCCGCCGGCGTGCCGCTGCGCCAGCTCGGGCTGGTGGCGGCCGTGGGGGCGGCGCTGATCCTCCTCGTGGCGATCATCGAGCCGTACCGGCGCGCACGCCTGACGGCGTTCCTCAACCCGTGGGCGGACGCCGGGGACTCCGGCTTCCAGGCCGTCCAGGGCCAGATCGCGATGGGCTCGGGCGGGCTCTTCGGCCTCGGCCCCGGGCAGTCGGTGCAGAAGATCTTCTACCTCCCCGAGGCCCACACGGACTTCATCCTCGCGGTCATCGGCGAGGAGCTCGGGGTGGTGGGAGTGTGCTGCCTGCTCTCGCTCTACGGCATGATCGCCTACGCCGGGCTGCGGACCGCGAAGGCCGCCAAGGGTGCGTACGCCAAGCTGCTCGCCGCCGGCCTGACCTCCCTGATCCTGTGCCAAGCCCTTCTCAACGTCTACGCGGTGCTCGGCCTGGCGCCGCTCACCGGCGTCCCGCTGCCGTTCATCTCGTCCGGCTCGACGTCGCTGATCGTGCTGCTGTGCTCGATGGGCATCCTGCTGAACATCGCGGGCGGCGGCTCGGCGCACCTGCGTGCGGTCCCGCAGCGGCCGAGGCGCCGGCCCGATGACCGCGCCACGGATCGTGATCGCGGCGGGCGGGACGGCCGGGCACGTGGTCCCGGCGATCGCGGTCGCCGACGCGCTGCGGGCTGAGGACGCCGCCGTCGTCGTCGTCGGCGGCGAGCGGGCCGAGGCGGACCTCGTCCCCGCCGCCGGGGACCCGCTCGA
>DASVQH010000365.1:0-3239 GCA_036389195.1 Solirubrobacteraceae bacterium | reverse complement strand
CGACGCGGTCATCCGGGCGATCCGCGAGAGCGACGAGTCGGCCATGCGCGACCTGGCGCGCCTGGCGATCGCCGCTTTCGGCCGCCGCGGCGAGGGCTCCGGGGTGCTGGGGGTCGACGTCCAGCGCATCCGCCGCGCGCTGGGGCTGCGCTCCGAGCCCGGCGGCCCGCCGCCGCAGGATCCGACCGCGCCGCCGGTCGAGGGCATCTCGCGCGACCAGATCCGGCGCTTCGAGCGCCACCTGCGCGCCGAGCTCGAGCGCGCGCAGATCGAGCGCACCCAGGCGCTGCCGCCGGCGCGGCCGCTGTCAGAGCTCGACCGCGCGCTGCCGTCGGGGCCGCTGCAGGACCTCGCCGCCGTCCACCGCGTCGTCGCGCAGCTCAAGCGGCGGCTGGCCACCCAGGGCCGCGAGGCCCGCGGCTCCAAGCGCCACGCCCACGTCGACGTCCGCCGCACCATGCGCGCCTCGCTGCAGACCGGCGGGGTCCCCGTCGAGCTGAAGTACCGGCCCCAGCGCCCGCGCCGGCCCGAGCTCTACGTCCTCTGCGACGTCTCGACCTCGGTGACCAGCGCCTCGGTGTTCTTCCTCAGCGTCCTGCACGCGCTGCACGACACGTTCCGCAAGATGCGCTCGTTCGTCTTCGTCGAGCGGATCTCCGAGGTCACCGCGGTCTTCGACAAGGAGCGCGACTTCAAGGCCGTCTCGCGCGCGATCGGCTCCGACGCCGGCGTCGCCGACGTCTCGGGCTACACCGACTACGGCCGCGTGTGGAACGAGTTCCTCGACCAGGTGTCCGACGACCTGCACCCGCGCGCGACGGTCATCGTCCTCGGCGACGCGCGCACGAACGGCCGCGACCCGCGCACCGACGTCTTCGCGCGGATCGTCGCCCAGGCCGGCCGGACCTTCTGGCTCAACCCCGAGCCGCGGCTCTACTGGAACTACGGCGACTCCGTCATCGCCGCCTACGAGCGCTACTGCGAGGCCTTCGAGTGCTGGACGACCAACCAGCTCGAGGAGTTCGTGAAGGCCCTCACCCGGCCCGACCGCTAGAAGCGCGCCGTCTTCGCTCGGGCTGCAACGACGGTCGCGTCTGATCTCCGGCAAGGGACGTCCGCTCAGAGCGCGCGCCTCCATCGGCGAACTGCGTCGGGTGAGGAAACGGTGCCGTGCGCGGCCGCCTCCATTTGCGCCTTTGTGGGCCGCACAACCGTACATCGGTGGCCGAAAATCCCGCCGATGTGACGTTGTACGTCTATGTCACGCACAAAGTCGCTTCGGCGGGAGATCGCTCCGCCGATGTACCGTTGTACGCCCTCCGGCGTGCCAAGAGACCCGCCTCCCTCACCCGACGCAGTTCGCCGAACGGGCGCGCCGAAAACCTGCCTCCCTCACTCGATGCAGGAACCGGCGGCGGGGCGGGACACCGCCATCGTGGGGCCGGAGCGAGCACTTCACGAAGGCGCTCACCCGGCCCGACCGCTAGAAGCGCGGGCCGAGCGGGTACAGGCCCTGGCATGCCCGCGCTCTTCTCGCTCCTCTCCCTGCTCGCCGTGGCCGACAACCCCGGCGAGGACTCCGGCGGCCTCGGCATCGGGATCATCCTGGTGACGCTGCTGCTCGTGGTGATCGCGATCGCGGCGGTGTGGACCTTCGTCGCCAAGCGCGGCAGCCGCACGCCCGGCCGCGAGCCGCACGACCGCGACCACGTGGGCCACTAGTGACGCTGCCATAGGAGGCGCCTGCGCCGTCCTCGCGGACGAAGCCGTAGCACTCCGCGCCGTCGGCCAGCTCGTGGCCGGCGCGCGCGGCGTTGAACTGGAACGCGAAGCGCCAGCCGTCGCCGGGCGGCCACTGCTCGCCCTGCAGGAACAGCGGGGTGCCGCCCAGCTTGTCCCGGTCCTCGACCCGCAGTCCGATCCGCGCGCCGGGCGCGGCGTCGGGGAGCTCCCACCGCTCGGGATCGGCCCCGCCGGCGAGATCGATCCACCGCTCGTACGGCCGCATGATCGCCGGCGGATGGAAGGCGGGGAGGTCCTCCGCGAGCGCGTACCTGGCCGGCCCGGTCGCCCGCGGCTCGGTCCGCACCGACGGCGGCGGGCCGGGCTGCACGACGAGGGCGTTGCCCGTCCCGAGCGGCTCCCACGTCTCGGCGTCCTCGTCGAGGGCGACGAACACGTAGGCCATCCGCCCCGGCTGGTCGTCGAGGGGGAGCTGGCCGTAGAAGAGCATCGGCAGCCCGTCGCCGCCGACCGGCCACGCCGGTTCCTCGAGCCAGTCGGGCTGGCCGCCCCACTTGGCGCCGTACCCACCGGACGGCGGCGACCTCCGCAGGCCGGCGAAGTGCCGGCGCGGCACGACCCCCGGGCCGGCGGGCTGCTCGTCGGGCGGGAGCGTCCGGTGCTCCTCGAGCAGCCTGGCGCCGTGGGCGCCGGGAGCTGCGGCGATCTCCGCGAGCAGCGCCTGTGCCTGTGCGGGGTGCTCGTCGGTCAGGACCCGGAGCAGCTCCCTGGCCTGCGGATACCCGACGGAGGTCTCAGGGGTGTCCTTGGCCAGCAGTCCCACCGCGAGCTCCCGCAGCATCGGCAGCTCGTCCTCGCGCAGCAGCCGGGCGAGCGCCCAAGCCGGCGAGTGGAGGTCGACGACCTGGCCGGAGCGGGCGAAGAGGTCGCCGGCGGGCTTGAGCGCCCGCTCGTCGCGCAGCCACGCCAGGGCAGCGACCGCTCGGCGACGGTCGGACTCGCTCGGCGCCTCGAGCCGGCCGGCCAGCGCGTCGGCCGCCTCGCGGCCACCGAGGTGCGCGAGCGCGACGCAGGCGCGCGCCCGGACCTGCTCGTCGCCGTCGCGCAGCGCCGCCGCCACCCGCGGCACGTCGGCCGGACCGCCGCTGTGCCCGAGGCTCCCGATCGCGGCGGCACGGATCGACGGCGCCGCATCGGCGGTCAGCTCGCGCAGCGCGGCGCGGCCGCGGGGTCCGCGATGGCGCCCAGGACACGCTGAGCCGCCACCGAGCGACGCTCGGCGAGCCGGCGGACCTCCTGGGCCGTCGCCCGGCCCGGCCAGCACCCCGCGCAGACGTCGAGCTCGGCGTCGTAGCCGTAATTTAACCCGCAGCGCGGGCACCGCGGCGCGCTCATCCGCCGGCGGTCGCCGCGGCGCAGGGCACCCGGCGCGCGATCCCGTCGACCTTCTTCATGTTCAGGATCCTAGACCAGACGGACGCGCGCGCCAGGTGCGC
>DASVQH010000364.1:0-6936 GCA_036389195.1 Solirubrobacteraceae bacterium | reverse complement strand
TCTTCAGCGCGGCGGTCCGTCAACGACCACGGAGCGCCCACGCGCCAACGCGACGCACGATCCGCCAAGGTGTCGAATCCGCCCCGGCCCGCCCGTCATCCAGACGAACCTGCTCGCCGAGGGCTCCTCCGAGGCCGAGCGCAGCGCGCCGAGCTCATCGCCCGGCGCGCCGCGGGGCGCTAAGGGATCCGGACGCGCGTGTCGCCCTCGTCCCACTCGCCGCCGTCGCTGCCGGCGCCGCCGTCGAGCGAGTCGGCGTTGTCGCCGTCCTTGGTCTTGAGCTCGTCGCCGCCGTCGCCGCCGAACAGCGAGTCGGTCCCGTTGCTGTCCCACAGCTGATCGCTTCCGCCCAGCCCCTCGAGGCGGTCGTCGCCGCGCCCGCCGAGCAGGAAGTTGCCGCTGCCGTTGCCGATCAGCACGTCGTCGCCGTCGCCGCCGGACACGTCCTCGGTCTTGGCGTTGTCGCCTTCGCCGAAGATCCCGTCGTCGGCGATGCCGTTGAGCGACACCTTGAGGTCCGTGCCCTTCGTGCGCCGGTAGTCGGCCTGGTCGGTGCCGCCCTCGCCGTTCAGGACGTCGGCGCCGTCGCTGCCGGCCACGTCGCCCCAGCTCATCCCCGCGCAGCTCTGGGACTGCGTGCCCTGGATGAACGTGTCGTCGTCGTCGCCGCCGTTCTCGACGTCGTTGCCCGGGCCGCCGATCAGCCAGTCCTCGCCGCCGCGCCCGTACAGCGTGTCGCCGTCCGGGCCGCCCTGCAGGACGTCGCGGGCGTCGTCGTTGCCGGTGAGCGTGTCCTGGCCGGGACCGCCGTAGAGCGCCGTGCAGTGCGACTGCGGGGCGGTCGAGAGGGTCTGCGTCAGCACGTCCGGGCCGCTGCCGCCCTTGATGACCTCGACGTCCTTCCCGATGCGGTCCTTCTCCTCGGGCGTGCCGTTGCGGTCGGCGTCCTCGCCGTCGTCGCCGAGCACGCCGTCGTTGTCGGCGATGATCCGCTGGGTGCGGGCGCCGTAGTCGACGGTGTCGCGGCCCGGCCCGCCGGTGAACCCGTCGTTGCCGTGCCACGCCGCCTCCTCGATGAACGTGTCGTCGCCGGCGCCGCCGTCGAGGCCGTTGTTGCCGCCGCCCCCGGTGATCTTGTCGTTGCCGTCGCCCGCGATGATCCGGTCGACCTGGCCGTAGCCGGACTGGCCGGAGTCGCCGCCGTTGAGCACGTCGTCGCCGCCGCCGCCCTCGATGCGGTCGCCGCCGGGCCCGCCGTCGATGCGGTTGGGCTCGCCGCTGCCGAAGACGATGTCCTGGCCCTGGCCGGTGACGACGTCCTCGATGTCGGAGTGGACGTTGTCGGACTCGGGCGCGGAGCCGTCGTCGGTCGGCACGCCGTCGTCGGCCGAGTCGTCGAGCGACACCCGGAGGGCGGCGGTCCGCTTGGAGTAGTCCATGAGGTCCGTGCCCTCGCCGCCGAAGAACTCGTCGTGCTCGACGTGGATGTTCGGCGGGTCGGCCGCGTCGTCGAGGCGGTCGTCGCCGCCCCGGCCGCGCAGGACGTCGTCGCCCCACGGGCCGCCGCTGATGACGTTGTCCTCGTCGCTGCCGATCAGCTCGTCGTCACCGAAGCCGCCCGAGAGGTTCTCGACGTCTGCGAGCACGTTGTCCTTCTCCGGCTTGCCGGTCCAGCCGTCGTTGGCGACGCCGTCGATCGACACGGTGACCGGCTCGGAGGACGTGCGCCAGCCGTAGCTCGCGGTGTCGGTGCCCGAGCCGCCCGACAGCACGTCGCTCCCGCTCAGCTGGACGGAGTTCGCCTGGCCGCCGTCGAGCGTGTCGTCGCCGGCGCGCCCGTAGAGCTCGTCGTCGCCGTAGGCGCCCAGCAGGGTGTCGTCGCCGGAGCCGCCGAGGAAGATCTCGTTCGAGCTGCCGACGCGATCGCCCTCGCCCGCCTCGCCGTCGTCGGCGTTGGAGTTCCACGCGTTGACGTGCAGGTCGGCGGTGCGGGCCGAGTAGTCGACGGTGTCGCGGCCGGCGTCGCCGTCGAGCCCGTCGGCCCCGCGGCCGCCGTCGAGGCGGTCGTCGCCGCCGGCCCCGTGGAGCCCGTTGGCGCCGTCGTCGCCGGTCAGCGTGTCGGCGGCGGGGCCGCCGGTGAGGTTCTCCACCGTCGCGCCGATCGTGTCGCCCTCCTCGGCGACGCCGTCGCCGTTTCCGTCGCTGCCGTCGTCGGCGCCGCCGCCGATCGAGGCCAAGACGCGACCGGCGTGCGAGCCGTAGCTCACGGTGTCGGTGCCGTCGCCGCCGGTGTAGGCGTCCGCGCCGGCGCCGCCGTCGAGGCGGTCGTTGCCCGGGCCGCCGTCGAGGCCGTTGGCCCCGTCGTCGCCGCGCAGCTCGTCGGCCGCGGAGCCGCCCACGACGTCCTCGGTGTCGACGTCGTCGTGCTCGTCCTGCGCCCCGTCGTCGTCGGGCAGGGCGCTGTTGAGGGTGACGAAGACGACCGCCGAGCGGGCCGCGTAGGAGGCGCGGTCGGTCCCGCCCTCGCCGAGGAGGTGGTCGGCGCCGAGGCCGCCGTCGAGGGTGTCGTCGCCCTCGCCGCCCTGCAGGTCGTCGTCGCCGTCGCCGCCGGTGAGGGCGTCCTTGTCGCCCAGGCCCTTGACGGTGTCGGCGCCGCCGGCGCCGTCGAGCGCGTCCGGGCCCACGGAGCCGACCAGCTCGTCGCCGGTGCGGCTGCCGATGACCTTCTCGGCGCTGACGTCGTCGTTCTCCAGCGGCGCGACCTGGTCGCCGTCGTTGGCCAGCCCGTCGAGGGTGACCTTGACCTTCGCGGTGCGCAGGTTGTAGGTGACGGTGTCGGTGCCCGTCCCGCCGGTCAGCGTGTCGCTGGCGTCCCGGACGCTCGGCTCGGTGAGGACGTCGTCGCCGGACTCGCCTTCGACCTTGTCGGCGCCCGACCCGCCGGTGAGCCGGTCGTCGCCGTAGCCGCCGCGGACCTCGTCGGCCTCGGTGCCGCCGTCGACCGTGTCGTCGTCGTCGTCGCCGTAGACCCGGTCGACGCCGCCGGCGCCGGCGACGGTGTCGTCGCCGCCACCGCCGTAGACGGTGTCGTCGCCCAGGCCGCCGTTGAGGTCGTCGTCGCCGCCGGAGCCGTAGAGCTTGTTCTCGGCGCTCGCGCCGACGATCGTGTCGGCGCCCTTGCCGGTGTTGACGTCCTCGACGTCGGAGCGGACGTTGTCGCCCTCGCCGGCCTCGCCGTCGTTGGCGGTGTTGTCGGCCAGCGTGATCTTCATGTTCGCGGTGCGCTCGGGCGCGTAGAACAGGTCGACGCCGGTGCCGCCGGAGATGGAGTCCGCGCCGGTGCCGTCGCCTTCGTAGAAGCGGTCGCCGCCGGCGTCGCCGCGCTCGGTGTCGTTGCCGGGGCCCGCGCGGAAGTCGTCGGAGCCCTCGCCGCCGGCCATCGTGTCGTTGCCCTCGCCGCCGTAGAGGTAGTCGTAGCTGGTGCCGCCGGTCATGGTGTCGTTGCCGCCGTTGCCGCGCAGCTCGAAGGACTGGTACCGGGTCTGGCTGGCCACGATCGTGTCGTCGCCGGCGCCGCCGACGAGGTACTCGACGGCGTCGCGCACGTCGTCGGCCTCCCCGGCCGCGCCGTCGTCGGCGATGTCGTCGGGGTCGATGCGGACGCCGGTCGTGCGCCCGGAGTAGTCGATGCGGTCGTAGGGCGAGCCGCCGCCGTCGAGGGTGTCCGCGCCGTTGGCCGCGGTGCCCTGGTCGAAGGTGTCGGCGTCGTCGCCGCCGCTCTCGATGTCGCTGCCGGCGCCGCCGTCGAGGAGGTCGCTCTCCGTGCCGCCGACGAGCTCGTCGTCGCCGTCGCCGCCTTTCAGGCGCAGCGGCAGCGTGGCGGCGGCCCCGAGCAGGCGGTCGTTGCCGCCCCTGCCCTCGGCGGCGAGGAACTCGACGTCGGTCGTCGTGACGTCGGCGTCCGTGTCGCCGTTGAGGAGCGCGTCCTGGCCGGAGAAGGTCCACGTGCCGGCGCCCGCGCCGCCCCGGATGCGCACCTCGTCGCCCAGCGGGAACTCCGCGCCGCTGCCGCCGTCGACGACGATCTCGATCTCCGAGACCGCGCCCGTGCCGGTCTCGGCCGTCTTGCCGGGCGCGAACTGGCCGTTGGTCATGTCGACGATCAGCTGCTGGACGCCGGTGCCGCCGGTGGCGACGATCGTGTCGACGGTGCGCACGGTCGCGCTGCCGCAGGTGACGCCGTCGACCTGGATCGCCCCGAGCGCGGTCCGCGAGATGCGGGCGGTCGCCCCGGAGGCGTAGTTGACGGTGAGCTTCGCCGCGGCGGCGTCGAAGCTGCAGGTGGAGGCCGCCGCCGCGCCGCCGGGCACGGCCGCGAGCAGCCCGAGGGCGATCAGCGGCGCCGCCAGCGCGGGTCGGATGAAGAGGGACTTCTGGGTTCGCATGGAGCCTTCCGGTCAGACGGGTGGGACGTTGACCGGCACCCTCCCGGAGGGGCCTTGCCGCGGGCTTGCCACGAGCTTGCCCCCCGGTCAGGCGGCGCGGGCGGCGCGGCGGGCCACCTCGTCGCGCACGAGCGGCGCGACCTCGGTCCCGAACCGCTCCATCGAGCGCAGGACGTCGGCGTGGGCGACCGCTCCGACGCTCATCTGCGCCATGTACCGCTGGTGGCCGAACAGCTCGTGCTCCCACAGGAGCTTGGCCGCCACCGCCTCGGGATCGCCCACCGCCAGCGCCCCGCTGGGCGAGCGCAGCGCCTCGTACTGCCCGCGGGTCATGGGCGGCCAGCCGCGCTCGCGGCCGATCCGGCCCATCATCGCCATGTAGGCGGGCGCGAACGCCTGATCGGCCGTCGCCGTGTCGGTGCCGACGAACGCGTGGGTGTTGATGGCGACGGGCAGCGCCGCCGCGTCGTGCCCGGCCCGCGCCGCCGACTCGCGGTAGAGCTGCACGAGCGGCGCGAAGCGCTCCGGGCTGCCGCCGATGATCGCGACGGTGAGCGGCAGGCCCAGGGCACCCGCGCGGACGACCGACTCGGGCGAGCCGCCGACCGCGATCCACACCGGCAGCGGATCCTGCACGGGCCGCGGGTAGACGCCGGCGTCCTGCAGCGGCGCGCGGTGGCGCCCCGCCCACGTCACGCGCTCGCCGGCGCGGATCGCCAGCAGCAGCTCCAGGTGCTCGGCGAACAGCTCGTCGTAGTGGTCGAGGGCGTAGCCGAACAGGGGGAAGGACTCGACGAACGATCCCCGCCCGGCCATGATCTCCGCTCGTCCGCCGGAGATCAGGTCCACCTCGGCGAACTGCTGGAAGACGCGGACGGGGTCGTCGGAGCTCAGGACCGTGACCGCGCTGGTGAGGCGGATCCGCGACGTCCGGGCCGCCGCGGCGGCCAGCGCGACCGCCGGGGACGAGATCAGGAAGTCGGGGCGGTGGTGCTCCCCGATGCCGAAGACGTCGAGCCCGAGCTGCTCGGCCAGCTCGACCTCCTCCAGCAGCTCGCGCATACGCTGCCGCGGGCTCACCCCGGACCCGAGGTCGGCGAAGGTGGCGAGGCCGAGCTCCATCCGATTACCGTACGGCACGTGAGCGTCGCGACGCCCGATCAGGAGCTCGTCGAGCGCGAGCCCGAGCTGGCGGCCCTGCGCGGCGTGCTCGCCCGGCTCGAGGGCGGCGAGGGCGGCATCGTCGTCGTCGAGGCGCCGGCCGGCCACGGCAAGACGGCGCTGCTGCGCGCCCTGCGGGCCGACGCGCAGGCGGCCGGGGTGCGCGTGCTGCGGGCGGCCGGGGCCGAGCTGGAGCGCGACTTCCCGTTCGGGATCGTCCGCCAGCTGCTCGAGCCGGCGCTGCGGGCGTGCGACGAGCGGCGGCGAGCCGAGCTGTTCGAAGGCGCGGCCCAGCTCGCCGAGCCGGTCTTCGCCGGCCACGCCGAGGCCGACACCGGCGACGCGTCGTTCGGGCGCCTGCACGGCCTCTACTGGCTCACCGCCAACCTCGCGGAAGCCGAGCCGCTCGTGCTCGTCGTCGACGACGCGCACTGGGCGGACGCGCCGAGCATGCGCTACCTCGACGTGCTGGCACGCCGGCTCGAGGGCCTGCCGGTCGTTCTGGCGATCGGCGCGCGCGAGGCCGAGCCGGGCGCGCAGCAGGAGGTGCTCGACGACCTCGTCGGCGCGCCCGAGGCCCTGGTCCTGCGGCCGCGGCCGCTCAGCGGCGCCGCCGTCGGGGAGATCCTCGAACAGGCGCTCGGGGACGGCGTCGAGACGGCCTTCGCGGCTGTCGCGGCCCACAGCACCGGCGGCAACCCGCTGCTGGTGCGCGAGCTGCTGCGGACCGTGGCCGAGGAGGGGTTCGCCGGGCGCTCCGAGGAGGCGGAGCGGCTGCGCGAGGCGCTGCCGGCGAACGTCGGGCGGATCGTCATCGGCCGCCTGCGCCGGCTCTCGCCCGACGCGCTCGCGCTGGCCCGCGCCGTGGCGGTGCTGGGTGACGGCGCGCGCTTCGCCGACGCCGCCGAGCTGGCGGAGGTGGCCGCGCAGGACGCCACCGCGGCGCACGGGGCGCTCGTGCGCGCCGGGCTCCTCGACGCCGGCGAGCTGCGCTTCGTCCACCCCGTCGTCCGGTCGGCCGTCCACGCCGACCTGACCGGCGGGCTGCGGGGCGACTGGCACCGCCGGGCCGCCGCGCTGCGCGCCGGCGCCGGCGCGGGCGCCTCGGAGGTCGCGGCGCACCTCGTGCAGACGGAGCCCGGCGGCGAGCCGTGGGCGGCCGAGACGCTGGCCGCGGCGGGGCGCCGCGCGCTGCTCGACGGGGCGCCGGACGTCGCGCTGCGCCACCTGCGCCGCGCGCTGGCCGAGCCGCCGGAGCCGGCGGCGCGCCCCGCCGTGCTGCTGGCCCTCGGGCACGCGGCGGCGCGGGCCGGCGCGCCCGACGCCGCGG
>DASVQH010000363.1:0-2147 GCA_036389195.1 Solirubrobacteraceae bacterium | reverse complement strand
CGCGTACCGATCGCCTCGCCGGTGTCCGCTCCGAGGCGTACCGTCGAACGGACCATGCGCACGATCCGTTTCGTCTTGCTGAGCATCGCGATCGTGTGTGCGCCGGCGGTCATCGCCGTCGGGCCGGCCGCCGCCGAGCCGCTCGGCGCACTGCGGGTCTTCGCCGAGCCCGGCCCACCGCCGGCGTCCGGGCCGGATCCGCTGGTCGGCGGCTGCCTGTCGAGCTCCGCGGGCGATGCCGCGATCGCGACCGGCCCGTGCTCGGCGACGCCGCACCTCGGCGGCGCCCAGGGCCTTGCGCTGAGCCCGGACGGACGCCACGCGTACGCCGCGGCGCCGGGCGCCGACGCGGTCACCGCCTATAGCCGCGACCCTGTCACGGGCGCGCTCGCGCCGATCGACGGCGGCTGCGTCAGCGGCACGGGCGGCGGCGGCTGCGCGGCCGGGCGCGGGCTGGACGGCGCGGGCGCCGTCGCGGTGGCGCCGGACGGCGCGCGGGTGTACGTGACCGCGACGGTCTCCGACTCGGTCGCGATCTTCGCGCGCGATCCCGACTCGGGCCGGCTGACGCAGCTCGCCGGCGAGGACGGGTGCCTGAGCGAGGGCGGCGCCGGCGGGTGCCGCCCGGCGCGGGCGCTCGACCACGCCGCCGGGATCGCGGTGGCGGCGGACTCCGCGCGCGTGTTCGTGGCGGCCCGCCGCGGCGACGCCGTCGCGGTGCTCGAGCGCACGGAAGCCGGGCTGGCGCAGGCCCCCGGGCCGGCCGGCTGCCTGCGCGCGGGCGATCCGGGCGACTGCGGGCCCGCGCGGGGCCTGGACGGCGCCTTCGGCTTGGCGCTGGCCGGCGACGTCCTCTACGTCGCCGCCCGCGTCGCCGACACGGTCGCGGTGCTCCACGGCGCGCAGACGGGAGCGCTCGTCCAGTCCACGGGCGAGGACGGGTGCCTGAGCCGCCCGGGCGCCACGGCGGGATGTCAGGCGGTGGCGGGCGGGCTCGACGGCGCCGCCGCGCTCGCCGTCGCCCCCGACGGCACGAGCCTGTACACCGCCGCCTACGCGTCGAACGCGGTCGGTGCGTTCGCCCGCGATCCCGCGACCGGCGCGCTGCGGCCGCTCGGCTGCCTGAGCGAGGAGCGCGAGGCGACGCTGTGCGGCGCGGGCCGCGGGCTGCTCTACGCGCACCGGGTCGCCGTCAGCCCGGACGGCCGCTCCGTGTACGTCGCGGGCGCGCGCGGCAGCGCGATCGCCGTGCTGCACCGGATCCCCGAGACCGGCGTGGTGGTCCAGGACCCGCCTGCCGAGGGCCGCACCTGGACCGACGGCTGCATCTCCTGGCGCGGGCACCGCTGGAACGACGGCGCCGACCTCAGCCAGGCCGACCACTCCGACCACTACTGCGCGCGGGGGCTCGGCCTGTATTACCCGGGCGACGTCGTCGTCTCGGCCGACGGGCGCGACGTCTACACCGCCGCGCGCTCCAGCGACGCCCTGACCTCGCTGCGCCGGTTCACCGAGGGCTCGGAGCCGCCGGCCGGGACGCCGATGGCGACGCCCCCGCCGCCGCCGCCGCCGCCTCCCCCACCCCCACCCCCGCCGCCGCCGCCTCCGCCGCCTCCCCCGGTTGCGGACATGACGGCTCCCGTCGTGCGGATCGCCCGGGCGCGTCTGCGCCGCCACTCGGCGGCGGTGTCGCTGCGGGTCTCCGAGCCGGCGGTGCTTCGGATGAAGCTGGTGCTCGGCCGGCGCGGGGCGCGCCGCGTCCGTGCGGGCCGCCGCACGCTGGCCCGGCGGACCGCCGCGACCCGGCACGCCGGGCGCATCAGCTTCCGCCTCCCGCTCACCCCCGCTGCGCGCCGCGCGCTTCGCCGCGCGCACCGGCTCGGCGCGCGGCTGCGCCCGCGGCTCACCGTCACGGCGGTCGACGCGGCCGGCAACCGCTCAGCGCCGGCCGCGCGCCGGGTGCGCGCCCGCTAGCGTCGCGCCATGGCCTCCCCTCTCTTCGGGATCTTCCCCGTGCCCGACGCGGCGTCGGCGGACCGGCTGATCGAGCAGGTCACCCTCGCCGACCGCCTCGGCCTCGACCTCGTCGCCATCCAGGACCACCCGTACCAGCGCCGCCACCACGACGCCTGGACGCTGCTGGCCTA
>DASVQH010000362.1:0-32837 GCA_036389195.1 Solirubrobacteraceae bacterium | reverse complement strand
GGCCGCGGCCGCTTCGACCGCGGCGGCGTCGAGGTCCGTGAGCACCACGGTGTCCCCGCGGGCGACCAGCCGGCGGGCGATCTCCAAGCCGAAGCCTCGGCCCGCTCCGGTCACGACGGCGACGCTCATCGGCCGCGGAGGCTACCGCGGCGGGCGCGCGCGTCAGTCGACGGTCTCGCAGGCGGTCACGCCGGCCGCCGGGAAGGTGTCGAGGCCGGCGTCGCGGTGCAGCTTGTCGGCGCCGCCGCCGCAGACGATCGAGTCCGCCTTGCCGTCCTTGGCGAAGATCTCGTCCGCCTCGCCCAGCCCGGAGATGGTGTCCGTGCCCCCGCCGCCCGTGAGGACGTTGGGATCGGCGTTGCCGGTGATCGCGTCCGCGCCGGCCCCGCCGATGACGTTGTCGACGTACACGTTGTCGCGCTCGGTGCTGCCGGCCTTCTGGTCGATGGTGCCGCCGTCGTTCGCCGTCTGGTCGAGCTTGACCGAGACCGCCGCGGTCCGCGAGGCGTAGGTGATCGTGTCGAGCCCGAAGCCGCCGAGGACGAGATCGGCGCCCGGGCCGCCGTCGAAGACGTTGGCGTCGTCGTCGCCGACGAGGTGGTCGTTCCCGGCGCCGCCGGTGAGGTTCTCGATGTCCGCGCGAGCCCAGTCGCGGCGCCCGTCGGCGTTCTGGTCGAGCGCCGAGCCGTCGTCCTTCTGCAGGTCGAGGTCGACCGCGACGGCGCCGGTGCGGGTGGCGTAGCTCAGCGTGTCGGCGTCCGGGCCGCCCGAGAGGTCGTCGGCGCCCAGGCCGCCGCCCAGCCGGTCGCGGCCGAAGCCGCCGTTGAGCACGTCGTCCTTGGGGCCGCCGGTGAGCTGGTCGTCGCCGATCTGCCCGTTGAGGGTGGCCGGCAGGCTCGCGGTGACCCCCGCCGAGTCCTTGCCGTCGCCGAGGTTGAGCACGGCGCCGGCGACGGAGCCCGCCGGGCAGGTCACGTCGGTGGCGCCGTTCTGAGCGCACCCAGCGCCGGCCTGCACCGCGCGGCCCGTGTCGCGCAGCGTGTAGACGCCGCCGGCCGGGCCTGACACCGTGACCTTGTCGGCCGCGGCCGTGGCGTCGAACATGAGCGCCGTGCCGCTCAGCGCGGCCGATCCCCGGCTTCCGGTCGAGCCGGCGTTGGTGCGGGGCGTCGGGTTCGCGACGTCGAAGTCGGCCGCGCTGTCGCCGGTGTCGTCGGCGGAGTCGGGGCCGCCCGGATCGGTGCCGCCGGCGGTGTCGCGTTTGGCCGAGAAGTTCGTCGGGATGCCGCCGTTGACGTTGAAGGGCATCCCGGTGCCGGTGCTCGACCCGTCGTAGGTGCCCCACGACACGCAGTCGATGGCGTCGAAGCACACCTTCCCCCCGGCGGGATCGATCACCGGGGTCATCGCGAGGTCGGGCGTCAGCCCGAACAGCGACGCGGCCTGGGGCGTGCCGACGAGGATCGTCGCCTGGTTGGCGCTGTTGGAGACGCTCCCCGCGAACGTGAACTGGCCGATCTGCAGGCCGCCCGCGTCGTAGACGCGCACCGAGTGGCCGCCGACGAAGTTCTGCCCCGGCGCGTACATCTGCAGCTCGACGAACTGCGCCTGCGGGTTGCCGGGCGCCCCGGCGAAGACCTCGCTGATCTTCATGATGTGGAACGACGCCGACGCCGGGGCGGCGCCGGCGGCGACGAGGACCATGACCGTGCCGAGCACGGCGGCCAGACGGGAGCGCGGGGACATGCGCCGACCCTCTCAGAACCGGTGAGCCGCTGTCCAGTCCGGCGGTCCGCCGGTCAGTCGACGGTCTCGCAGGCGGTCGGGCCGACCGCCGGGAAGGTGTCCAGGCCGGCGTCGCGGTGCAGCGTGTCGGCGTCGGCGCCGCAGACGATCGAGTCCGCCCTGCCGTCCTTGGCGAAGATCTCGTCCGCGCCCTCCAGGCCCGAGATGGTGTCGGCGCCGAGACCGCCGGTCAGCTTGTTCGGGCCCGCGCTGCCGGTGATGGTGTCGGCCCCCGCGCCGCCGATCACGTTCTCGACGAACAGGTTGTCACGGTTGGTGCTGCCGGTCCGCTCGTCGGTCGGCCCGCCGTCGTTGGCGACGCCGTCGAGCTTGACGCCCACGGACGTCGAGCGGCCGGCGTAGGTGGCCGTGTCGGCGCCCAGGCCGCCGCGCAGCACGTCCGGGCCCGCGAGGCCGTCGAGGACGTTGGCGTCGCCGTCGCCGGTGAGCGCGTCGGCGCCGGCCCCGCCGATCAGGTTCTCCACGTCGAGCGCCACGTAGTCGCGACGGCCGCCGGCGAGGTCGAACTTGGAGCCGTCGTCGCTCTCGCCGTCGATGTCGGCCGCGACGCCGGCGGTGCGGGTCGCGTAGCTCACCGTGTCGGTTCCCGTGCCGCCGTTGAGGTCGTCGGGCCCGTAGCCGCCGAGCAGCTTGTCGTTCTCGGTGCCGCCGTTGAGGACGTCGGCGGCGGGCCCGCCGGTCAGCGTGTCCGCCCCTGCGCCGCCGTTGAGGGTGACGGGCTGCGGCGCCGTCACCAGCGCGGTGTCGGCCATGTCGCCCAGGTCGAGCACCGCCGTCCCCGCGTCGGCGCACTCGAGCGTCGAGGCGCCCTGCTGGGCGCACGAGCCGTCGGCCGGGCGGACCGCCCGGGCCGTGTTGCGGATCGCCGGCAGGCCGTCGTGATCCAACAGCGTGACCTTGTCGACGGCGCCCGCGGCCGATGTGTAGGTGAGGACGCCGCCCGCCACCGAGGCGGTGCCGCGGGCGCCGGTGCTCCCGGCGTTGGTCCGCGGCGCCGGGTTGGTGCTGAAGAAGTCGGTCGCGCTGTCGTCGGTGTCGTCGGCGGCCGCGAGGGTGCCGTCCTGGCCGAGGTGGCGCGTGATCGCGTAGTCGGTGGGGATGCCGCTCGCGGGGCTCTCCGGGTTGCCCACTCCCGCCGTGGACCCGGAGTACTTGCCCCAGGACACGCAGTCGACGGGCTGGGCGTCGAAGCACGCCTTGCCGCCGGCGGGGTCGATCACCGGCGTCATCACGAGGTCCGGCGTGAGCCCGAAGAACGTCGCCGCCGCCGTGGTGGCGACGAGGATCGTCGCCTGGTTCGCGCCGTTGCCGACGCTCCCGGGGAACGTGAACTCGCCGTCCACCAGCCCGTCGCGGTCGTAGATCGTCACCTTGTGGCCGCCGACGAAGTTCTGGCCCGGCGCGTACATCTGCAGCTCGACGTACTGCGCGCTGCCGTTCCCGACGGCGCCCGCGAACACCTCCTTGACCTTCATGAGGTGGAAGGAGGCCGAGGCGGGGGCGGCGGCGACGAGCGAAAGGAGCGTGGCCGCCGCGACGGCGGCCAGGCGGGAGCGGGCGGGCATCCGCCGACACTCCCAGAATCGGTCAGGCGCGTCTAGGCGGCGCGCGCGGGCACCCAGCCCGGCGGGAAGGCGCCGGCCGGGATGTCGCCGGGGTAGTCCGGGAACCAGCGCCGGGCGATCGCCGCGGCCGGGCGGCCCTCCAGCAGCGGGCGCACGTCGCCGACGATCAGCAGCACCCGCAAGGTGGCGCCGATCTGCAGGTCGGCCGCCGTCGGCTGCTCGCCGCCGACGATCCCCTCGGCGGCCAGGGCGTCGACGTGGTCGAGCTTGGCGGGGAGCCCCGCGAGGTCCTCGGCCAGCCGCACGGCGCTGATCTTGTGGTACTTCCACGACGCGTGGACGTAGCGCATGGCGAAGTCCACCCCGGCGGGGTCGAGCGCGCCGCCGCCGTCCGCGAACGTCCCCATCGCCTCGGGCCGGAAGTGCAGGGCGCCCCACGGCAGCCGGCGCCCCAGGTCCTGCAGCTCGGCGTCGCCCCAGCGCTCGGCCTCGCGCACCGCGGCGGCGATCGGCTCGGGGTAGAGCGGCGGCTCGGGCGCGAGCTGCTCGAGGCGCTCGAGGATGGCGACCGAGCCGTGCACGCGCTCCTCGTCGATCAGCAGCCCCGGGACGGTCGTGTGGCCGGGTCCGTAGACCTTCTCCATGTCCGCCATGTGCGGCGGCGTGAGGACCACGCGCTCGAACTCGAGGCCCTTGTGCTGCAGGGCGGCGGCCGCGGTCCTCGACGGATGCGAGAGCTCGACGACGTGGAGGGTGAGCTTCATGATCCGGCACCCTAACCCGCCAACGTCGGCGGCGGTCGGGCGTTCACATCGTCAGAGAGCACACCCCAGTCCCTCTCGGTGAAGGAGGATCGCCATGGCGACCTACAGCACGGTTCGTGAACGCCCCAGCTACGCAGGAGGAGCCGGCCTCGCGGCCGCCCGGGCGGTGGGCCTGGTGACCGCGGTGGTCGCCGGCATCATCGTCGTGGGCATCCTGCTCGTCCTGCTCGAGGCGAGCAAGGGCAACGACCTCGTCGGCGTCGTGCTCGACGCGGCACGCTGGCTGACCACCCCGTTCCACGGGATCTTCGACCTCAGCTCCGCCAAGTGGCAGACGGCCCTCAACTGGGGCCTGGCCGCGCTCGTGTACACCCTCGTCGGCCGGCTGATCGCCCGGCTGCTGGCGCGCTAGCCATGGGTGCCCCCGAACCGGCCGAGCACTGCCAGCAGGAGCTGGCCGAGCTGCTCGACGACTGCGGCGAGCTGGCGATGTGGGTCTGCGCCGAGCGCCAGCGGCTGCTGCGGCGCCTGGAGACGCTGTTCGCCTGCACCGGCGACCTCGAACGCGGGGTCCGGCAGGTGCGCGAGGCCGCCGCCCGCCACCGCTCGCCGGAGCCGGAGATCGAGCGGCTGCGCGGCGTGCAGGCCACCCTGCGCGCGGAGCTCGCCTCAGTCTCGACCTGAGCGTGATGGTGGTCCGGCGGGCGTCGCCCGCGTCCGCCGGTCAAGATCTCTGGATACAAAAGATTTTCAAGGACGTGACGGTTTGCGGCCGATGAACCCGTTGTGTCCGACATGGGTTTTCTCCGCAAGCCGTCTCTCGCGCCGCTTCTCGTACTGATCGGACTCGCGAGCGCGCCGGGGCTTGCGCACGCCGCCACTCCGGCGTGCACGATCACGAAGACCAACGCTTCGGAGATCATCTACGGCACGAGCGGCAACGACGTCATCTGCGCCGGCGGCGGCGCTGACGTCATCTACTCCGACGGCGGCAACGACACCATCTACGGCGGCGCCGGCGGCGACGTCATCTACGCGCAGGAGGGCGACGACAAGCTCTACGGCGAGGCCGGCGACGACCGGCTGCTGGGCGGCAAGGGCAAGGACCTCCTGGAGGGCGGCGACGACTTCGACAGCGCCGATTACTCGCCGCAGGCGAAGGGGATCACCGTCACGATCGGCGCGGGCGCCGGCAACGACGGCCTCCGCGCGAACGGCGGCGAGGGCGACACCGTCCGGGGCGACATCGAGTCCGTGCGCGGCGGCGCGGGCGATGACGACATCACCGGCGACACCAGCAACGAGACCTTCTACGGCGGCGCCGGCAAGGACACCCTGCGCGGCGGCGGCGGCGCCGACCGCCTGCTCGGCGGCACCGGCGCCGACAAGTTCCTCGGCGGCCCGTCCCCGGACGTCGTGGACTACTCGCTCACGGCGAGCGCGGTCAAGGCGTCGATCGGCGACGGCGCGAACGACGGCACGAGCAACGGCGCCGAGGGCGACGACGTCGGCGGCGACGTCGAGTACCTGATCGGCAGCGCCTACGACGACGCCCTGACCGGCAGCGACGGCGTCAACGTCCTCTACGGCTACTCGGGCAACGACAAGCTCCACGGCGCCGGCGGCGACGACCAGCTGCTCGGCGGGCTGGGCCACGACGACTTCGACGGCGGCTCCGGCTTCGACCTCGTGACCTACGCGGACGTCATCACCGCCGGCGTCAAGGTCACCGTCAACGACGAGATCCACGGCGACGGCCGCGACAACGGCGCGGAGGGCGACGACGTCCAGTCGACGGTCGAGTGGGTGGTCGGCACGAAGTTCAACGACACGCTGAAGGCCGATCCCGGCAGCAGCACCCTGCATCGCCTCGACGGCCTCGAGGGGATCGACGACCTGACCGGCGGCCCGGGGATCGACATCCTCAACGGCGGCGCCGACATCGACGGCATCTACTCGCGCGACGCCAGCGCGGACCAGGTCAACTGCGGTGACGGCGTCGACGACTACGACGCCGACGGCCTCGACCTCCCGGTCACCAACTGCGAGCACGCGATGGCGTTCGGCGTCGCCGACGCGACGACCACGGACCAGAACACGGCGACGAGCCCGGTCGACGTGCTGGCCAACGACGAAGGCGACGGGCTGACGCTCGGCGCGCTGAGCAACCAGGTCGGCACCGGCAGCTTCGTGGCCGGCGCGGGCAAGATCACCTACACCCCCAGCGGCTACGAGCACCTCCCGTCCGGCGGCAGCGAGATCGCCAGCACGGACTACGCGGTGAGCGGCATCTCGGGCAACGTCTCCGGCGCGACGTTCAGCGTCACCGTCAACGGCCTCAATGACGCGCCGACGGTCTCCGCGCCGACCACGCCCGACGCGTATCAGGAAAACTCCTCCGCGATCCCGGTCGACGTGGGCACGACCGTGAACGACGTCGATGACCTCGACCAGATCGAGAGCGCGACGGTGAAGATCACCGACGCCACACGCGAGACAGGCGACACGCTCGCGCTCGGCTCGGCGCAGGCCAAGTTCGACGACAGCTTCGACGCGGGGACGCTCACCCTGACCCCCAAGGCGGGTGAGACGCCCACCTTCTCGGAGTGGGCCGACGCGTTGCGCGCCGTGACGTTCGAGACCTCGAACGAGAACCCGAGCACCTCGCGGACGTTCGACTACAAGGTCTTCGACGGCACCGCGTACGGCACGACCTCCCAGACGATGACGATCGTCCAGGTCAACGACGACCCGACCGACATCGCGCTCTCCAACGACTCGGTGGCCGAGAACCAGGCCGCGGGCACGACCGTCGGCACGCTGTCCTCGACGGACCCCGACGATTCGAGCGGCTTCACCTACGCGCTCGCCGGCGGCGCCGACGACGGAAAGTTCGAGATCGACGGCGACGCCTTGAAGACCAAGGAGAGCTTCGACTACGAGGCCAAGGACTCCTACTCCATCCAGGTGAGCTCGACCGATTCGCACGGCGGCTCGTCCGGTGAGAACTTCACGATCCACGTGACCGACGTCGACGAGGCGCCGGCCTTCACCTCGGGCGCGACCCCGTCCGTCGCCGAGAACACGGTCGCCGCACAGGACGTCGACGCCACCGACCCCGAGGGCGCCTCAGTGACGTACTCGATCACCAGCGGCGCCGACGCCGCCCTGTTCACCATCAACAGCTCCACCGGCGCGCTGGAGTTCCTCACCTCGCCGGACTTCGAGAGCCCGGCCGACGCGGGCGCGAACAACGTCTACGACGTCCAGGTCACGGCGTCCGACGGCACGAAGACGGCGGCGCAGGACATCGCGGTCACCGTCACGAACGCCAACGAGGCGCCGGTGAACCCGGGCCTCGACGACTCGACGGTCGACGAGAACCACCCGATCTTCACGCCGGTGGGGAAGGCGTCGGCGACGGACCCGGACGGCGATTCGCTGACCTACAGCCTCATTCCCGGCCCCGGCGACGACGACAACGCGAAGTTCACGTTCGGCACCGCCGCAGGCGAGGAGGACCAGCTCCAGACCGCGGTGGCCAACCTCAACTACGAGATCCCGTCCGATGCGAACCACGACGGCGACTACAAGGTCCGCATCGAGGTCAACGACGGGAACGGCGGCACCGCCGTCCTGCTCGCGACGATCACGGTCAACAACCTCAACGATGCTCCGGGCGCGGTCGGCCTCAGCCCGACCGCCATCGACGAGAACAGCCCCACCGGGACCGAGGTCGGCAAGCTCTCGACCCTCGACGAGGACGACCCGCCCGGGCCCTTCGTCTACTCGCTGGTCAGCGGGACGGGCAGCGACGACAACGGCTCGTTCGAGATCGACGGGGACAAGGTCAAGGCCACCGCGAGCTTCGACTACGAGACCAAGAGCGCCTACAAGATCCGCGTCAAGGTCGTCGACAACGGCGGCCCGGAGCGCGAGCAGGCGTTCACGGTCAACGTGAACAACGTCAACGAGCCGCCCGAGCTCAAGAGCATCGAGACGAGCGACCTCGCCTACACCGAGAACGAGAACAAGCAGATCACGAACACGCTGAACGTCGTCGAGCCGGAGGGCGACCTGATCGCCACCGCGGTCGTGAAGGTCTCGGGCGCCTACAACAGCGCCCAGGACCGGCTGAAGTTCACCGACACGGCGACGATCGTCAAGGACGGCGCGTTCGACACCGCCACCGGCACGCTGACGCTGAAGGGCGCCGGCGACACCCCGCGCTCGGCCGCCGCGTGGGAGACCGCGCTGCGCGCCGTGACCTACGAGAACCTCAGCGACAGCCCGGACACGACCAATCGGACGATCTCCTTCAAGGTCGTCGACGCCGGGGCGCTCGACTCGAACACGGTGTCGCGCGACGTCACGATCACCCCGGTCAACGACGCGCCGGTGGCCAACGACGAAACCTTCAACAACGAGAAGCGGGCCGTGGGCAACACGAGCCTGGTCGTCGACGACCCGACCGATGGCGCGCCCGATCCGGCCGGCCCGCAGAAGACGGTCACCGGCGACATCCTCAGCAACGACACCGACGCGGACAACTCCGCCGCCGAACTCTCCGTGACCCCGGTGACCGATGGGCCCACCACCGAGGGCGGCAAGTTCACGATCGAGTCCGACGGCGACTTCACCTTCGTGCCCGACCCGGTGGACAAGTGCTCCAAGACATCGGACACGTTCGACTACACGCTGTCCGACGGCGACAAGACCGACACGGGCACCGTGACCGTGGCGATCGCCGACTGCGTCTGGTACCTCGACGCCGGCAAGGGGACCATGGGCAGCGGCACGTCGGACTCGCCGTTCAACAACCTGGCCGCGGTCAACGGCGCCGGCGGCACGGGCGACGCCGATACCACGAGCGACAAGCTCTTCGTGTACCCGGGGACGTACTCCGGCGGGCTGCCGCTCGAGACCTCGCAGAAGCTCTACTCCAAGCGCCACGGCCTGGCGGTCGATGATGGCGACGGCGACGCCGACACAGCCGACCTCAGCCTCGAGGCGGCCGCGCCCGCCGGCCCCGGCTCGACCATCACGGGCGGCCTCGACCTGGCGAGCGACAACAACGTGCAGGGCATCGACCTCGGCGACGCGAGCAGCCGTGCCGCCCTTGCGGGCAACAGCGTCGGAACGGCGAACGTCGACAACACGACGTCGGGCACGATCAACAACACGGCCGGCACGGCCGTGAACGTCAACGGCGGCACGCTGAACGCGACCTTCTCGACGCTGAGCTCCTCCGGCAACAGCGGCAGCGCGGTCAAGCTCACCGGCCTCGGCGGCACGTTCACCGGCTCGGGCGGCGCGCTGTCGACGAGCGGCGGCCCGGTCCTCGACGTCGACGGCGGCGACAGCAAGGTGACGGTCGGCGCGAGCCTCACGGGCACGAACTCGCTCGCCGCCAACATCCGCAACCGCACCGGCAACTCAAGCTCCGTCGACGTGTCTGGTGCCGCGACCGGCACCGGCATCGCGCTGAGCGGCAACGTCAACACCCACGGCACCTCGTTCACCGGCAAGGTGGACCTCGACGCGACGGGCGGCAACGACGCGCTGAAGCTGACCGGACCCGGCAGCTTCCTCCTCACCAATGGCACGAGCACGATCGACGCGGCGAGCGGCAAGGCGGTCGCGATCGACGGCGGCAGCCAGCTGATCAGCCTCGGCTCGGCGGCGATCAAGTCGGCGTCCGGGCTGGCCGTCGAGGTCAAGAACCGCACGACGAACGCCAGCACGATCTCCATGTCGGGCAAGGTCGACGGCGCGGGGATCGCCATGTCCGGGAACGCCACGAGCGTGGTCGACGTCCTGAGGATGACGGGCGACGTCGACATCACGGTGACCGGCACCACGGGCGCCGGCCTGAGCGCGACTGGCGACGGCTCGCTGAACATGACGAACGGCGGCAGCACGTTCTCCGCCACGAACGCGGGCTACACCGGATCGCTCGTCGACATCGGCACGTCGACCGCGAGCTCCGGCGGCTCGGGGAACATCTCGATCCCCGCGACGATCTCGACGGTCACCGGCCGTCCGGTGTCGGTCCAGCAGCGATCGGGCGGGACGGTGACCTTCAGCGGCAACGTCACGGACTCCGGCACGAGCACCGGCATCGCGCTGGCCAACAACAGCGGCAGCCTCCTGTTCACCGGGCCGAGCAAGGAGCTCGACACGAACGCGACGCCGGGCGTGCAGATCTCCAACGGCAACGCGACGGTGAGGTTCACCAACGGCGGGCTCGACCTCTCGAACGCGAGCGGGACCGCCTTCAAGGCGACGGGCGGCTCGGGTCCGATCGAGGTCTCGGGGACCGGCAACGTCCTCAACTCGACGACCAACGGCCCGGCGCTCGAGGTCTCGGGCGGCCCGACGATCATCGACAACAGCCCCAGCACGGACGACACCGGCCTGCGCTTCCAGGAGATCGACTCCACCGGCGGCGCCAACGGCATCGTCGTCCAGAACACCGGCACGGCGGGTGGTCTGACGGTCACCGGCAACGCCGGCACGTGCAGCAGCGCGGTGGCGTGCACCGGCGGCGCGGTCCAGAACGCGACCGGGGCCGGCATCGACCTGCTCAACGTCGGGGGCGGCGCGAGCCTGACCCGCATGTCGGTGAGCGGCAGCGGGACAGACGGCATCCGGGCGGACAATGTCGGCACGCACCCCGGTACCGGCGTCAAGCTCGCCAACAGCCGGGTGACCGGCAACGGCGACGACGTCCAGGAGAACGGGCTCGACTACGACAACGTGAAGGGCACGAGCACGATCGACACGACGACGGTGACCGGTAACGGCGAGTTCAACGCGCGGTGGGACAACGACAACGGCACGGCACTGATCACCATCAGCAGCTCGACGTTCTCGAACAACTCGGCCTTGAAGGGTGCCGATGGCCTGCTGCTCTACAGCGAGGGCAGCGCGATCATGCGGACGCTGGTCCAGAACAGCACCTTGTCGGCGAACCGCGACGACGCCCTCCAGTTGCTGGCGCTGGGCGACTCGAGCGTGGATCTGACGTTGAACAACAACACGGTGAGCGGTGCGGGCAATCCCGGCCGCGTCTCGGCGCAGGCGGCGATCAACTACGACAGCGCCGGGACGTCCGATGTCCGGATCTCGCACAACGGCGGGACGGTCGGCGGCAGCGACGGGTCGACGATGATCATCAACCCGGCCGGCTCGTCGCAGTTCAACGCGACGATCGACAACGTCACGTTCGGGACCTCGGGCGTCCCGTTCTCGAGCTCGGCGACGGGGATCGGCATCTGGGCCAAGTCGGTGCAGAGCGCCGACGCGCAGGTCGCGATCAAGAACAGCCGCATCAACGGCACGTCGCAGAACGCGATCCAGCTGCGCCACAACGACAACATCAACACCAACCCGACGGGCACCAGCGACTTCACGGTGACCGGCAACGTGATCCGTGACGTCGGGACCACCCTGGCGCCCGCCGAGGCGATCTACGTGCAGTCCGCGTCGCTGAACACCGACAAGGTCGACGTGTGCGCCGACATCGGCGGCTCGTCGCCGGCGCTAGAGAACGACTTCGCGGGCCAGGCGAAGGGCGGCCTGACGGACATCGCGTTCAGCCGGCGGAACTCGGCGATCCCGAACTCGCAGCTGCGGCTCCCGGGTTATGACGGCAGCTCGGACCTCACGACGTACGTCGGGAACCGCAACGTCGGCACGCCGTCCACGGTCAACTTCTCCGGGCCGCTGAACAACGCCAGCGGCGTCGCGTCCTGCCAGCAGCCGACCGCGGCGGTCCAGCCGTGAACCAGCCTCGGCTGCAACCTCTCTGGATGCGATAAGCGACTCGCGGCCGACGGCCACGCGAATTTCTTTTTTAGAGCGTGACGGTTTGCGTCCGACGCTACCGTTCATTCGTCATGGGAGATCTCCGCAGGCCGTTGCTCGCACTCGTGCCGATCCTGGTGGCGGTCGGTGTGGTGCCGGGGCTTGCGGCGGCGGCGGCGCCCTGCACGATCACGAAGACGAACGCGTCCGAGGTCATCCACGGCACGTCCGGCGACGACGTCATCTGCGCCATGGGCGGCAACGACGTCATCTACGCCGACGGCGGCAACGACACGATCTACGCCGGAGACGGCAACGACACGATCTACGCCCAGGACGCCGACGACACGATGTACGGCGAGGCGGGCAACGACCGGTTCTTCGGTGGCGCGGGCTCGGACGCCTTCATCGGCGGTGACGGATCCGACACGGCGGACTACTCGCCCCAGAGCAAGGCGGTCACCGTCACGGTCGGCACCACGACCGGCGGCGCGGGCAACGACGGCCTCAACGGCGGCGCCGAGGGCGACGACGTGCGCGCCGACGTCGAGAGCGTCCGCGGCGGCGCGGGCAACGACGACATCACGGGTGGGCTCGGCAACGACGTGCTGCTGGGCGGGAAGGGCAAGGACAAGCTGAGCGGTCGCGCAGGCGCCGATCGGATGATCGGCGGCCCCGGGGCCGACACCTTCGCCGGCGGGTCCTCGCCCGACACGGTCGATTACTCCGACGCGGCGACCGGCGTCACCGCCTCGATCGGCGACGGCGCGAACGACGGTGCCACCGGGGCCGGCGAGGGCGACGACGTCGGCAACGACGTCGAGTACCTCCAGGGCAGCGCGCACGACGACGTCCTCACGGGCAACGGCTCGGTGAACATCCTCTACGGTGGCCTGGGCGACGACGACCTCCATGGTGGAGCCGGCAACGACCAGCTGCTCGGCGGCCTCGGCGCGGACGACCTCGACGGCGGCAACGACGTCGACGTCGTGAGCTACGCGGACATCGTCACCGGCGGCGTCAAGGTGACCGTCGGCGACGCGGCCCACGGCGACGGCCGCAGCCACGGCAACGAGGGTGACCAGGTCCGCGCCACGGTCGAGCGCGTGATCGGCACGAAGTTCGCCGACGACATGGCTGCGGCAGGCGTGGGCACGAACCTGCGGGGCTACCTGGGCGACGACACGCTGATCGGCAACGTGGGCCCGGACGTCCTCGACGGTCAGGACGGCGACGACATCGTGGAGGGCGGCGGCGGGATCGACGCCATCAACGGCGGTGTCGGCGACGACGCCCTGCTCGCCCGCGACGGCGGCACCTTCGACCAGGTCGACTGCGGCACCGGCTCGGACAGCTACGACGCCGACACCGCCGACGGCATCGACGTCAACTGCGAGACCCGGCGAGTCTACGCGGTCGACGACACGGACTCGACCAACGAGAACACCTCGACGGGCGACATCGACGTGCTGGCCAACGACGACGGCGACGGCAGGTCGATCGTCCAGGTCGACAACGAGTCGGGCGGCACTGTCGCGCTCACCTCGGGAGGCACCCGCTTGGCGTTCACGCCCAGCGGCTTCGATCACCTGGCGGCCGGCGACACCGACTCCGGCGGCTTCGACTACACCATCTCCGGCGCGGCGGGCAACTACTCGACCGCACACGTCGCAGTGGCGATCAACGGGGTCAACGACGCGCCGCGGATCGAGAGCGGCTCCGCGGTCGGCTACACCGAGGACGACCCGCCCACGACGATCGACCCGGACGCCTCGGTCGTCGACGTCGACGACGCGGACGAGATCGAGTCGGCGTCGGTCAAGATCACCAACGCGACTCGGCACGACGACGACCTCCTCGACCTCAACGCGCCCACCGTCAACATCACCGGCGCGTACGCCCCGGGCACGGGCGTGCTCACACTGACCAAGGCGGCCGGCAGCCACCCGAGCGACACGGAGTGGAGCGACGCCCTGGCCAACGTGACCTTCGAGAACACGGGCGACGACCCCGGCACGACGCGCTCCTTCCTCTACACGGTCGGCGACGGCACCGCCAACGGCACCAAGACGCGGACCATGGCCGTCACCGCCACCAACGACCCGCCTGACGTCGATACCAGCGCCGGAGCGACGCCGTACACCGAGGGCGACGCGGCCACGCCGGTCGACCCGGACGTCACGCTCACCGATCCCGACAGCCCGGAGATCACCGAGGCCACAGCCCGCGTCTCCAACGGCTACACCCTCGGCGAGGACGTTCTCGCGCTGCCCGCACAGACCAACGTGGTCGGTGTGTTCGACCCGGTCGACGGCGAGCTCACGATCTCGCCCAAGCCGGGCGCCACGCCCACCGTCGACGAGTTCCGCGCGGCGCTGGCCTCCGTCACGTACCAGAACCTCAGCCAGAGCCCGCCGGCGTCGAAGACCATCAGCTTCACGGCAACCGACGACGACGGCGCCACGAGCGCACAGGCGTTCAAGACCATCGCGATCGAGGCGGTCAACGACGCGCCGGAGATCGCGACCGGCGCCGGCTCCCCGGACTACGTCGAGGACGCGCCGGCCGTCAAGGTCGCGCCGAACCTGTCGCTCTCCGATCCCGACAGCCTCCTGCTCAGCCAGGCGACGGTCTCCATCACGAGCAACTACGCCGGCGCGGAGGACGTGCTGGAGGCCCCGGGCGTCCTGCCGCCGGGGCTCAGCGCGAGCTACTCGAACGGCGTGCTGACCATCTCCGGCGGCTCGACGCCGGCGCTCTATCAGTCGGTGCTGCGGGACGTCACGTACAAGGACACCTCGCAGAACCCGAGCACGGCGACCCGGACGATCTCGTTCGAGGCCCGCGACGCCGACAACGCGACCAGCAACACCGCCACCAAGGACGTGACCGTCACGGCGGTCAACGACGCCCCGGTCGCCAACGACGAGACGTTCAACAACGAGAAGCGGGCCGTCGGCAACACGAGCCTCGTGGTCGACGACCCGAGCGACGGCGCCCCCGACCCGACCGGGCCGCAGAAGACGGTCGACGGCGACATCCTCGGCAACGACACGGACGTGGACAACTCCGCCGGCGACCTCTCCGTGACTCCGGCGACCAACCAGGCCACCACCGAGGGCGGCAAGGTCACGATCCAGTCCGACGGCGACTTCACGTTCCTCCCCGACCCGGTCGACAAGTGCACCAAGACGTCGGACTCCTTCGACTACACCGTCACCGACGGCGACAAGTCGGACACCGGCACGGTGAGCGTGGCGATCGCCGACTGCGTCTGGTACGTCGACGCCTCGGCGGGCGCGGGGGACGGCACCTCGCAAGCCCCGTTCAACACGCTGTCGTCGCTCAACGGCGCCGGCGGCGCGGGCGACTCCGATGGCACCAGCGACAAGCTGTTCCTCTACCCGGGGACCTACACCGGCGGCCTGGCGCTCGAGGGCTCCCAGAAGCTCCTCTCCCAGCGCCACGGCCTCGAGGTCGACAACGGCGACGGCGACGGCGACCTCCAGGACCAGCTGCTCGTGCTCGCGGCCTCCGGCGCCGGCAGATCCACGATCGCCGGCGGCCTCGACCTCGCCAACGGCAACGAGATCCAGGGCATCGACTTCGGAACCGCCGCCGGCCGGTTCGCGATCGCCGGCACCAACGTCGGGACGACGACGATCAACAGCAGCACCAGCGGCACGCTCAACAACGCGAGCGGCCCCGCCATCAAGATCACCGGCACGACGCAGAAGGCGGTCCTCGACGCGCACTTCGCGAGCGTCTCGTCGTCCGGCGGCGGCGGAAGCGCCATCGACCTCGAGGACGCGAGCGGGACGTTCGAGTCGCTGGGGGGCACGATCCTGGACGGTGGCGACGCCGACGTGTACCTCGAGCGCGGCTCGCTGGACTTCAGGCTCGACAGCGCCATCAGCGACGGCGTTGGCCAAGCGATCCTGATCCAGAACCAGACGGGCGGCACGAAGGACTTCAACGGCGCGATCTCCAACGGAGGCGCCGTGACCAGCGGCAACGGCATCAAGCTCGACAGCAACACCGGGACCACGCGGTTCGACGGCACGCTGACGATCAAGACCCTCAACAGCGGTGCCCTCGCCGCGACGAACGCCGGGACCCTCGCGGTCACCGGCCCGGCCAGCACGCTCACGTCGGACACGGGCACGCCGCTCACCGTGACGAACACGACGATCGGCGACGACGACCTCGCGTTCCGGAGCATCGCCTCGAACGGCGCAGCGAACGGCATCAACGTCTCCAACACCACCAATCCGGACGGCAGGCTCGTCGTGATCGGCAACGGCGGTACGTGCACCTCCGCGGCGAGCTGCACGGGCGGCGCGATCCAGAACGCAACCGGGGCCGGTGTCAATCTGCTCAACGTCCCGGGCGGCGCGAGCCTCACCCGCATGTCCGTCAGCGGCAGCGGGACGGACGGCATCCGGGCCGACAACGTCGGTTCGACCGGCGGGTCGGGCGTCGGCGTCGCCAACGGCAGGGTGATCAACAACGGCGATGCCGTGCAGGAGAACGGGCTCGACTACGACAACGTGAAGGGCACGAGCTCGATCGACAGCACGACGGTCACCGGCAACGGGGAGTTCAACGCGCGGTGGGACAACGACAACGGCACGGCGTTGATCACGGTCAGCAGCTCGACGTTCTCGAACAACTCGACGACGGTGGGCGCGGACGGGTTGCTGCTCTACAGCGAGGGGAACGCGGTCATGAAGACGCTGGTCCAGAACAGCACCTTGGCGGCGAACCGCGACGACGCCCTCCAGCTGCTGGCCCTGGGCGACTCGAGCGTGGATCTGACGTTCAACAACAACACGGTGAGCGGTGCGGGCAACGCGGGGCGGGTCTCCGCGCAGGCGGCGATCAACTACGACAGCGCCGGGACGTCGGACGTCCGGATCTCGCACAACGGCGGCACGGTCGGCGGCAGCGACGGGTCGACGATGATCATCAACCCGGCCGGCTCGTCGCAGTTCAACGCGACGATCGACAACGTCACGCTCGGCACGGCCGGGGTCCCGTTCTCGGGCTCGGCGACGGGGATCGGCATCTGGGCCAAGTCGGTGCAGACCGCCGATGCGCAGGTCGCGATCAAGAACAGCCACATCTCCGGCACCGCGCAGAACGGGATCCAGCTGCGCCACAACGACAACGTCAACACCAACCCGGCGGGCACGAGCGACTTCACGGTGACCGGCAACACGATCCGCGACGTCGGGACCGCCCTGGCGCCCGCCGAGGCGATCTACGTGCAGTCCGCGTCGCTGAACACCGACAAGGTCGACGTGTGCGCCGACATCGGCGGCTCGTCGCCGGCCTTGGAGAACGACTTCGCGGGCCAGGCGAAGGGCGGGCTCACCGACATCGCGTTCAGCCGGCGGAACTCGGCGATCCCGAACTCGCAGCTGCGGCTCCCGGGTTATGACGGGAGCTCGGACCTCACGACGTACGTCGGGAACCGCAACGTCGGCACGCCGTCCACGGTCAACTTCTCCGGGCCGCTGAACAACGCCAGCGGCGTCGCGTCCTGCCAGCAGCCCACCGCGGCGGTCCAGCCGTGATTCGTCCCTAGCGCTCCGGGACTCTTATCTATAGGGTCACTCCAGTTAGTGAGGGAGTGACCCACCACGCGGGGAGTGAAGATGGCAGAGCCGTTCCTGTCGGAGATCAGGATCATGTCGTTCGGCTTCGCCCCGAAGGGGTGGGCCCAGTGCAACGGGCAGCTCCTGCCCATCAACCAGAACCAGCCGCTCTTCGCGCTGCTGGGGACGGCGTTCGGCGGCGACGGCCGGGTGAACTTCGCCCTCCCGAACCTGCAGGGCAAGACGCCGATCCACGCGGGGAACGGGCACACGCTCGGCGAGGCGGGCGGCGAGCAGTCGCACACCGTCTCGATCGCCGAGATCCCCGCACACACCCACGTCGTGCAGGCCTCGTCGGCCAACTCGGACACCACCATCCCCAGCGGCAACAACCTGGGCACGACGGCGAACCTCTACGGCCCGGTCGCGAACGTGACGACCCTCGATCCGTCGGCGGTGAGCAACGCCGGCGGCAGCCAGCCCCACCTGAACATGCAGCCGTTCCTGACCTTGATGTTCTGCATCGCGCTGCAGGGCATCTTCCCGAGCCCGAACTAGAGGAGGAGCGACGCCATGGCTCAACCGTACATCGGTGAGATCCGCATGTTCGCGGGCAACTTCGCTCCCGCAGGGTGGGCGTTCTGCGAGGGGCAGCAGCTCCCCATCTCCGAGAACGAGACGCTGTTCCAGCTGATCGGGACGACCTACGGCGGGGACGGGCAGGAGAACTTCAACCTCCCGGACCTCCGCGGGCGCCTCCCGATCCACCAGGGCGCCGGCTTCATCCTCGCCGAGACGGGCGGCGCCGAGGAGATCACCCTCACCACCCAGCAGCTGCCGGTGCACTCGCACGCGTTCCTGACCAACGCCGCGCAGGGCAGCAGCCCGAACCCCGGCAACAGCATCCTCGCGGGCAGCCCGAACGTGGACCTCTTCATCCAGGACATCGCGAACCAGCCGCTCGCCCCGACGTCCATCGGGCCTGTGGGCGGATCGCAGCCGCACACGAACTTCCAGCCGTACCTGTGCGTCGACTTCATCATCTCGCTCTTCGGGATCTTCCCGAGCCCGACCTAGGAGCTCAGAAATGGCCGATCCCTTCGTCGCCGAGATCCGCATCTTCCCGTTCAACTTCGCCCCGAAGGGCTGGGCGTGGTGCAACGGGCAGCTCATGCCGATCTCGCAGAACACCGCGCTCTTCTCGCTGCTGGGCACCACCTACGGCGGCGACGGCAAGTCCACCTTCGCGCTGCCCAACCTCGAGGGCAGCGCGCCGATGCACCCCGGGCAGGGGCCGGGCCTGAGCCTCCATGACCTCGGCGAGACCGGGGGAAGCGAGACCGTCACCCTGCTCGAGACCGAGATACCGGCGCACGCCCACCAGCTCCGGGCCAACGGCCAGCAGGCCGACCTGCAGCTGCCCGGCTCCGACCGTTCGATGGCCCGCTCGAACGGCGGCAACGCCTACAAGGCGGCGGCCGGGGCACCGCTGACCGCGCTGGCGCCGCAGGCGCTCTCACCGGTGGGCAGCGACCAGCCGCACAACAACATGCAGCCGTACCTCACGTTCTACTTCAACATCGCGCTGCAGGGCGTGTTCCCGCCGCGCGGCTGATGGAGGTCGCGCTGCGGCCGGCCACGGCCGCGGACGAGCCGTTCCTGGCGCGCGTCTACGCGGGCACGCGCGAGGAGGAGCTCGCGCCGCTGCCCTGGCCGGCGGAGGCCAAGGCGGCGTTCGTGGCGCAGCAGTTCGCGGCGCAGAGCGCCCACTACGCCCAGCACTACCCGGGGATGAGCGCCGACGTGGTGCTCATCGACGGCGAGCCGGCCGGGCGCCTGCTCGTCGATCGGTGGGAGCGCGAGATCCGCATCGTCGACATCTCGCTGCTGCCGGCGGCGCGCGGGCGGGGCGCCGGCGAGCTCCTCCTCCGCCGCCTGGTGGACGAAGCCGCGACGGCGGGAAAGCGGCTCTCGATCCACGTCGAGCGCAACAACCGGGCGATGTCGCTCTATGAGCGCCTCGGCTTCCGCTCGGTCGGCGAGGAGGGCGTGTACCTCCGGATGGAGTGGGACCCGTCCCGGGCTCAGGTGAAGATCGCCTCGTAGTCGGCGCCCGCGGGGGTGACGCCGACCGGCACGAGGAAGATCTCCTGCTCGCCGACCTGCTCGTGGGTGAGCCGGTAGGTCATCTGGGCGAGGACCGGCGCATCCGCCGGGCCGCGGAAGTCGAGCGCGAAGGGCTCGCGCGACCCGTGGCTGCCAGGTCCGAGCGCCCGCACGCCCGCCAGCGTCAGGTCGACGCGATGCTCGGCCGTCGCGTGCAGGACGAACGTCGTGCCCTCGTGCGGCCGGAAGCTGTCGATGGTCAGGAGGTCGTCGGTCACGTCGTCTGCCGGCGCCGCGGAGCGGGGTGCCGCTTCGACGGAGCGTACAGGCGATCGATGACGGCCTCGTAGCGCTGGGTGTCCCCGGCCGGGCCGATCGGGGTGAGGAACATGTCGACCGGGCGCGTCGAGGGGTTGCGGACCCGGTAGGTGTCCTGGGGGAGGGCGGGCGGCCCCTCGAAGCTCAGGCTGAATCCCCACTCGGCGCCCCGGTACTTCGCCAGCGTGGCCGCCCGCGGGAGGTCGGCGACCTCGACGAGCATGAGCTCGGTCCACTCGACGGAGTACACGGGGCGGACCCGGAAGCGAACGTCGGGCAGGGCGGTGTAGGAGGACCGCCGGTAGGCGGGAAGTCCCAGCGTCGCGGCGCGCGCGGCGGCGCCCGGGCCGAACAGGGCAGCCGCCAGCGCCACGCCCCCTCCGGACGCGATGAGCTGGCGACGCGTGGTGCGCGCGGTCATGCCCCGGGTTATCGGCTGCGCATCCATACCGCCACACAACGCTCGCGCCAAGCCGCGAATGTCACACGCCGGACATTTGAGCGAGACCTGGCGTCGTCCAATACACCGGTTCTCCGGTGGCCGCCTGACGTGCCGCATTCGGACCTGATCGCGTCGCTCCAACTTTTGAAGCCTCAGAAGCGGTAAGGTGGGCGAGCCGTATAAAACCGAAAAACCGTAGTTCGTGTCGCCATGTGCGGGCACGCGCCTTACTCCCCACGCGTTGGATCGGAGTGCCGTGTCCCGCCTTCACCGGTCGTTGCTGGTCTGTGGTTGCCTGATCGCCTCGCTGGGTGCCGTCTCCCCGGCGGTGAATGCGGCCGTGCCGGCTTGCACGATCCAGGACGACAACGCCGGGCGCACGATCCACGGGACGCCGGGCGACGACGTCATCTGCGCCGAGGGCGGCGACGACGTGGTGTACGGCGGCGGTGGCAAGGACGTCATCCGCGGTGGCGAGGGCAACGACACGCTGTACGGCGAGGCGGACGACGACACCCTGCTGGGCGAGACGGGTGCCGATCGCCTGATCGGCGGGCCCGGCCGGGACGTGTTCGACGGCGGCACGGAGGACGACACCGCCGATTACTCGGCGCAGACCGGCGCGGTGCTGGTGACGGTCGGCGCGGGCGGCGCCAACGACGGCCTGGATCGCGGTGGCGAGGGCGACACCGTGCGCGCCAACGTCGAGACGATCCGCGGCGGGTCGGGCGCCGACGACATCACAGGCGACGAGAGCGCCGAGAGCCTGTACGGCGGCCGGGGCAACGACGTCCTGCGCGGCGGAGCGGGCGCGGATCGCTTCGTGGGCGGCGTGGGAGCCGACACCTTCCTCGGCGGCGGCTCGCCGGACTCCGTCGATTACTCGGCGGCGAGCGGCCCGATCACCGCGTCGATCGGCAACGGCGCGAACGACGGTGGAAGCGCCGGCGCCGAACACGACGACGTCGGCAACGACGTCGAGTACCTCGTCGGCAGCGCCTACGGCGACGTCCTGACCGGCAACAGCGGGATCAACATCCTCTACGGCGGTCGCGGCCTCGACACGCTGCACGGCGCCGGTGGCGACGACCAGCTGCTGGGCGGCTTGGGCGCCGACGTCCTCGACGGCGGCCCGGGCTCAGACGTCGCCACGTACGCCGACATCATCTCCGGGCCGGTGTCCGTGACGGTCGCGCTCGCCTCACGCGGCGACGGGCGCGACGGCGGCGCGGAGGGCGACGACGTCCAGGGCACGGTCGAGCGCGTGATCGGCACGCGCGCCGGCGACAGCCTCACCGGTGGCGAGGGCGACGAGCGCCTCGACGGCGGCGACGGCAACGACCGCCTCACCGGCGGCCCGGGTGTCGACGTCCTCAACGGCGGTGCCGGCAGCGACACGCTGCTCGCCCGTGATCGCACCGCCGACCAGCTCAACTGCGGCCTCGGCACCGACTCCTTCGACGCCGACGCCCCCGAGATCGGCCCGGTCCTCAACTGCGAGAACCGGCGCGCGTTCGCGGTCGACGACGCGGCGAGCAGCGACGAGAACGGCTCCACCGGCGACATCGCCGTTCTCACCAACGACGAGGGCGACGGCCTCTCGCTCACCGGCGTCAGCGGCGCGGTGGGCGGCTTCGCGGTCTCCACCGGCGACCTGGCGCAGTTCATCCCGAGCAACGACGACCATCTCGCGGCCGGCCAGAACGGCACCGGCCGCTTCGACTACGCCATCTCCGGGACCGCCGGCACCTCGTCGGCCTCCGTGGACGTGACGGTCCGCGGCCGCAACGACGCGCCGACGGTCGTCAACGGCGCGCCCACGGGCTACACGGAGGACGCATCGCCGACCAAGGTGGACCCCGGCGTGGTCGCCGGCGACGTCGACGACGGCGACGAGCTCACCAGCGCATCGGTCGCCCTCGCCTCGCCGCAGGCCGGCGATGCGCTCGCGATGACCGACACCGCCGGCATCACCGGCGCCTACGCGGCGGGAACGCTCACGCTGACCCGCGACGGCGGCACCCACCCCGGCGACGCCGAGTGGACGACCGCGCTGCGCAGCGTGACCTTTGAGAACACGGGCGATGACCCGGGGAGCTCGCGGGCGATCGACTACACCGTCAGCGACGGAACGGTCGACGGCACCGCGTCGCGCACCATGGCCATCACGGCGGAGAACGACGCCCCGGTGGTCGACGCCGGCGGGGACTCCAGCTACAGCGAGGACGACGGCGCCCAGCCGCTGCTCGGCGGGCTGACGCTGGCCGATCCCGACAGCCCCTCGATCGCCGGGGCGACCGTGAAGATCGCCGACTTCGCCGGCGAGGACTCCCTCAGCGCCACCGGTCAGGGCGCGATCGGCGCGAGCTTCGACCCGGCCACCGGCGTGCTCACGCTCGACGGCAACGACACGGTCGCGAGCTACCAGGACGTGCTGCGGTCCGTCCAGTACGCCTACCTCGGCCAGACAGGTGAGGTCACCAGGACGTTCACCGTCTCGGTCGAGGACGCCGAGGGCGCGACGGGCGACGACACGAAGGACCTGAGCATCGCGGGCGTCAACGACGCGCCCAGGCTGACGGGCATGGAGAGCAGCGCGGCCGCCTACCGGGAGGGCGACCCCGCCGTGCAGGTGACCGCCACGGTCGACGTCAAGGACGCCGACGACACCGAGATCAGGACGGCGACGGTCGAGATCACGGGCGGCTTCGCCAGCGGCGAGGACCGGCTGTCCGTCGCGTCCCCTGGCAGTCTCCCCATGAGCGTCTTCGTGACGAGCGACGGCTCGAAGGTCGTGTTCGCGGGCTCATCGGCCGACTCGGATTTCCGGAACGCGCTGCGCTCGGTCCGGTACCGCAACACGAGCGGGAACCCGTCGACCCAACGGAGGATGGTCGCCTTCCAGGTCGACGACGGCCACACCGACAACCACGCCAGCGAGTACGCCACGCGCGACATCACGGTCGAGAGCGTGAACTCGGCGCCGAGCCTCGACGCGACGGGGACGCTCGACTACACGGAGAACACCGCGCCGCGGCTGGCGCCGGCGCTGACGCTGAGCGAGCCGGAGGGCGACGACATCGCCGGCGCGCAGGCGTCGATCACGACGAGCACCTTCCACAGCGCGGAGGACGCCCTGACCTGGACCGACGACGACGAGCTGGACGGCATCACGCAGGACACGGGCGCCTCGTCGGCGCGGACGGTCGTGCTGCAGGGGACGGCCTCGGCCGCCGCCTACCAGACGGCGCTGCGCGCCATCCGCTACGCGAACAGCAGTGACAACCCCGACACCGCGGGCCGGACCGTCCGGTTCACCGCGACCGACGCGGGCGGCGCCGCGGCCAGCAGCGACCGGACCGTGGCGATCACGCGCCTCGACGACGCGCCGACGGCCAAGGACGACGCGTTCACGGTGGGCGAGGACTCGGGCGTCAGCGCAGCGCTGGACCCCCGCGGCAACGACACCGACCCCGAGAGCGATCCCATCCACATCGCCGCGGTCACCCAGCCGGACCACGGGACCGTGGTGCGCGACGGCGCCGGCACGTCGTTCACCTACCAGCCGGCGGCCGACTACTGCAACACGCCGCCCGGGTCGTCCCTCGACACCTTCACCTACACGCTGGACGGCGGATCGACCGCGACGGTCGCGATGACCGTGACCTGCGTCAACGACGCGCCGACCGTCAACGCCGCTCCCGCCGACTTCAGCGGGGGGAGGCGGGCGATCGGCAACACGGCGCTGGTGGTCGACGCGCCGGGCGGTGTCGCGCCGACCGACCCGGCCGGCCCCCAGAAGACCGTCAGCGGGAGCCTGCTCGACGCCGTCCACGACGACGGCCCCAACCTCACGGTGGCGAGCGTCGGCAGCGACGCCGCGGCCACGAACGGCGCGACCGCCGACGGCGGCACCGTGAGCTTCACGCCCCAGGGCGACTTCACCTACCTCCCGAAGCGCCAGACCAGCTGCACCGACCATGCCGACACGTTCAAGTACAAGGTCTCCGACGGCGCCTCCCCGACGCCGGCGACGGCGATCGGGACAGTGAACCTCGCGATCGAGGACTGCGTCTGGTACGTGTTCGGCGGTGCCTCTGCGCCTCCCGCGACCATCGCCGGGCGCTCCGACGCTCCCTACACCGCGCTCACGCCGCTCAACACCGCGGCGACCGATCCCGATGACACCGGCCAGACGATCTTCGTCTACGGCCAGTCCCCGACCTACGCCACCGACCTCGCGCTGGAGGACTCGCAGAAGCTCTTCAGCGAGCGCCACGGCCTCTCGCTCGCCGACGGCGCCGGTGGAACCGTTGAGCTGGTCCCGCCCAAGCCGTCGGCAACGGTGAGCATCGCGCGTCTGGTCCTGGCGCACGACAACGCCGTGCAGGGCGTCGACCTCGGCACCGGGACCTTCGGCGGCACCACGCTCAGCGGCACCGGGGTCGGGAACGCGACCATGAATTCGATCACCTTCGGCAAGCTCGACGCGTTCGGCGGGCCGGTGGTGGACATCAGCGGCGGCACGCTGGACATGCGGTTCAGCAGCGTGAGGACGGACTTCTCCTCGGCCGACGGGATCCGGCTCAACGACACCGCTGGGACGTTCACCGCGCTCGGCGGCCGTATCGGCGATTCGACGGAGCAGGACGTCGACATCACCGGCAGCGACACCGGAGCCACCCTGGACTTCCGGTACGACGGGGCCCTCAGCGACAGCAGTGGCCAGCTCGTCAACGTCTCCGGCCAGCGCGGCGGGACGAAGGACTTCAACGGGCCGATCGGCGGCGGCCCCGCCAACATCACGCTCTCGAACAACACCGCGGCGACGACCACCCGCTTCGACGGGCTGCTCACGCTCTCGACCACGAACGCGACCCCGGCGATGTCGCTCGCCGGGGACGGCGACGTACTCGTCACCGACCCCGCCGCCAGCATCACGACCCAGGCAGGCACGGGCGTCAACCTGACGGCCGGCAAGGGGGCGATCTCCATCGCCGCGCCGATCACGACCGACACCGGCTCGCCAGTATCGGCGGTGTTCCGCAGCGGCGGAGGCCTGACCTTCTCCGGTGCGATCCAGGACGGCGCGGGCAACGGCAAGGGGATCGTGCTCACGAACAACGCGAACACCGACATCGTGTTCTCAGGCACGACGAAGGAGATCGACTCCGGCTCCGTGCCGGCGGTCTCGACCCTGGGCAACAGCGGCGCGGTGCGCTTCACCAACGGGGGACTCGATCTGCACAGCGCGAACGGCGGGGCGCTGACCGCGACCAACAACGCGGGCACGATCGAGGTCTCGGGACCGGGCAACGTGCTCAAGGCCGACGCCACCAAGCCGGCGCTCGCGATCAACAACACGCGGATCGGCGACACGAGCACCGCGGCCGGGGACTCGGGCCTGCGCTTCGAGCGGATCGACGCGGCGTCGAGCTTGGCCTTCGGGAACGCCCTCGGCATCTCGCTCGCAACCACCGGGACCGGCGGCGGTCTGACCGTGACCGGCAGCGGAGGCACCTGCACCGTGCAGGACACCAGCGGCTGCTCGGGGGGCACGCTCGCCGGCGGGGTGGGCGGCGTCTTCCTCGACAACACCGGCGACGTCTCGCTGACCCGCATGTTGGTGAGCTCGCCGTCGAACAACGGGGTGCAGGCTGACGAGGTGACCAGGCTCGCCGTCGATCGCTCGGTGATCGTCGGCGGCCAAGCGGGGATGGAGCTGGCCGACGTCTACGGTGCCAGCGCGTTGACGAACAGCACGATCAGCAACGCGCAGACCAGCAGCGTCTCGCTCCACCCGAGCAGCACCACCACGGCCCAGTTCGCGATCTCCGATTCGACGCTTCAGTCGACGACGGCAACCAACGCGGTCGGGCTGAGGATCGACACCTACGCCGGGGCGATCCTGGACGTCGACGTCGCGTCGACCACGTTCGCCGGCCTTCGCGACCGTGCCGTCGACGCTCAGTTCGGCGTCGCCGCGAACTCCGTCGACATCAGCGGCTCCACGTTCCGCGACAATCGGCTCGCGATCGACCTCTACGGGCGCGACCAAGCCCTCGGCGCCGCGGCGCAGACCGTCAACCTGACCGGCAACACCTTCGTCCGCACGACGTCCACTCCCATCCGATTGAACCAGGCCGGCCGCCTCGAGGGAACCATCGCGAACAACGCCATCGGCGACGTCACCGCGGGCTCTGGTTCCGGCTCGGGCAACTACGGCATCTCGTTGCGACCGTACAGCTTCACCAATGCCGCGAAGTGGAAGATCGCGGTCACCGGCAACTCGATCCGGAACACCGGGCGAGAAGGCATCTACGTGGGTCCCGGAGGGAACGGCGATCCGGACAGCCTCGACGTCACGGTGACTGGAAACACCGTGCTCCCGCCCACGGACGCCGGGTCCAGCGGCATCCAGGTCACCGCGCCCGCCACCGGCTCCCAGGTCTGCGCCAACATCGCGAACAACGAGAGCCAGGGCGCGACCGGTGGGGTCGGATACCGTCTCGAGGAAGGTCCCGGGACACTCTCGCTGCAGGGCTTCAACACCTCGGGCCTCATCACGCTCACCACGAAGGACAACAAGACCAACGGCCTCGCGCCCACGGTCACCACGACGGGCGAGCCGTTCGCGGGGGACTGCACCGCGCAGACGCCGTAGCGCCGCCGATCAGCCGAATTCGGTCCGTTCCGCACTGACAGTCGGCGCGTTCAGATGCCGTTGTGTGGTTCATGCGGCTCCGCGCGCTCCTCGCCCTCGTCCTGGCTGGAGCGCTCGGGGCCGCCGTGGCCTCAGCGGACGTCGCCGGGCCTGATTGCACCATCCAGGGGACCGACCGCGGGCAGGTCATCCACGGGACGCCGGGCCCCGACGTCATCTGCGGGCTCGGCGGCGACGACACGATCTACGGCGAGGGCGGCAACGACGTCATCCGCGGCGGCTCCGGCGACGACCGGCTGCTCGGCGGCACGGGCAAGGACCGCTTCATCGGTGGCGACGGCTCCGATCTCGCCGACTACTCGCCGCAGATCGGCGCCGTGCGCGTCTCGCTCGGCAACGGCGTCGCCGACGACGGCCTCAACAGCGGGCGCGAGCAGGACGACGTGACCGGCGACGTCGAGGGGGTCCGCGGCGGCGCGGGCGCCGACGACCTCACCGGAAGCGCCGGCGACAACCTCCTCTCCGGTGGCGGCGGCGCGGACATCCTGCGCGGCGGGGCAGGCGCGGACCGGCTGGTCGGCGGCGCCGGCGGCGACAGCTTCTTCGGCGGCGCCTCGCCCGACACGGCCGACTACTCGGCCGCCTCCGGCCCGGTCACCGCGTCGATCGGCGACGGGCCGAACGACGGGGTGAGCGGCGAGGGCGACGACGTCCGCGGCGACGTCGAGTACCTCCAGGGCTCGCCGGCGGGCGACAAGCTGACCGGCGACGGGCTGGCGAACATCCTCTACGGCGGCACGGGGGACGACGAGCTGCACGGCGGCGGCGGGCCCGACCAGCTGCTCGGCGGGCTCGGCGCCGACGACCTCGACGGCGGCGCCGGCAAGGACCTCGTGACCTACGTCGACCTCCTCACCGGCGGCGTCAAGGTCACCATCGGCGATTCCGCGTCCGGCGACGGCCGCAACGGGGGCGCCGAGGGCGACGACGTGCGCGCCTCGGTGGAGCGGGTGATCGGCACCCGGTTCGCCGACGACCTCTCGGCCGCGTCCTCCGGCAGCAGCACCCTCTCGGGCTACCTCGGCAACGACACGCTGCGCGGCGGCCCGGGCGCCGACCTCCTCGACGGCCACGACGGCGCCGACCAGCTGTCGGGCGGCGAAGGGATCGACTTCTTCAACGGCGGCCAGGGCACGGACACGGTGCTCGCCCGCGACGGCGGCTTCGACCTCGCCTACTGCGGCACCGAGAGCGACAGCTACGACGCCGACGCCGGCGACGTCGTCGATTCGAGCTGCGAGACCCGGCGGGCGTTCGCGGTGGACGACACGGCGGGAACCGACGAGGACACGCCGGTGGTGGTCGACGTGCTCGCCAACGACGAGGGCGACGGCCTGTCCGTCACCTCGGCGACGACGAGCGCCACGCAGGTCGTATCCGGCGGCGTGAAGCTCACGCCGAGCGGCTTCGACCACCTCGCGGCCGGCGACACCGACGCCGCCGCCTTCGACTACGCGATCGCCGGGACGGCCGGAACCGACACCGGCAGCGTGTCCGTGGCGATCGCGGGCGTCAACGACCCGCCGGCCTTCGCGTTCGGCGCCGCCTCCGCCTACACCGAGGGCGACCCGGCGACCGCGATCGCGCCGGCCGTCTCGGTGGCTGACGTCGACGACGGCGACGCGATCGACGGCGCCTCGGTGACCATCGTGAGCCCGAAGGCCGGGGACGCGCTGGCGATGACCGACACCTCGCACATCGAGGGGACGTTCGCGGCCGGCGTGCTCAAGCTGAAGGTCTCGAAGGGCGCACCGACGGCGGCCGAGTGGAGCCAGGCGCTGGGCAGCGTCACCTTCGTGACGTCGAACGAGGCGCCCGGCGCGTCGCGCTCGTTCACCTTCAAGGCCAGCGACGGCACCGCCGAGGGGATCGGCACGCGCAGCCTCGCCATCGCCGAGGTCAACAGCGCGCCGCACGTCGACGCCGGGCCGAGCGGCGCGTACGCCGCCGGCGCCGGTCCGGTGCCCACGGCGGGCGCGCTGACGCTGAGCGACCCGGACTCGGCCACGCTCACCGGCGCGACCGTGCAGATCACTGGGAACCGCGAGGCCGCCGAGGACGTCCTCGCCTACGCCAAGCCGGACGGCAGCCCGGTCGACGGCGCGTTCGACACCGGTACGCAGACGCTCGTCCTGAGCGGCGACGCCCCGGTGGCCGCCTACCAGGACGCGCTGCGCGCCGTCACCTACGAGAACACGAACGCGGATCCGGCCAACCGGCGCGCCACGCTCACGTTCACCGCCACCGACGACGGCGGGGCGACCGGCTCCGGGACCCGGGCGCTGGCGATCGAGGGGCTCGGGCCGAAGATCCGCAACCTGGAGACCGCGGCGCTGGCCTACACCGAGAACGACCCGGCGACGCCGCTGAGCCAGACGCTCAGGCTCGAGGATCCGTCCTCGACCGAGGTCCATTCCGCGCGCGTGCGGATCATCGGCGGCCGGCACGCGGAGGACGAGCTCGTCGCGACCTCGGCCGGCGGCATCACCGCGACGGTGAGCGCCGACAAGTCGCAGGTCGACCTGACCGGCACCGGCACGCTCGACGCGTACGCGACGGCGATCCGCGCGGTCGCCTACCGCAACACGAGCGACGCCCCGTCGACGGACGTGCGGACGATCGACTTCGCGTGGACCGACGGCAAAGGGAAGACCAGCCCGGCCGAGACGCGCTTCGTCAGCGTGGCCGCCGTCGCGGACGCGCCCCACGCGGGCGACGACACCTTCGACGGCGCGATCGGCAACACGAAGCTCGCCGTCTCGACCCCGTCGGCCGCCGGCCCGGCCAAGCACCTCACGGGCACGGTCCTGGACGGTGACAGCGACCCCGACGGCGACGCGCTGACCGCGTCGAGCACCGATCCCGACGTGAACATGGCCTCCGACGGCACGTTCACCTACGTGCCGCCGGCCGGCGAGGAGACCTCGGACACCTTCGACTACACGGTCTCCGACGGCCACGGCGGCACGGACACCGGGACCGTGACGGTGAACATCGACCAGCCGGCGATCTGGTACGTCGACGCGGCCGCGCCCGCCGGCGGCGACGGGCGCTCCAACGCGCCGCTGCAGAGCACCGCGCCGCTGAACCCGGGAGGGAGCGCCGACGGGCTCGACGACGGCGGGGACCTCGTCTACCTGTTCTCGGCGCCCGGCGCGGGGCGGACCTACGGCGACGGCCTCGTGCTCGAGAACGGGCAGATCGTGCGCGCCCAGCCGGCCGGCCTCAGCGTCGGCGGCGCGGATCTCGTGCAGGCCGACGGGACGCTCGGCCCGGTGTCCCTGACCGCGCCGGCCACCGGGCGGGCGCTGGAGCTGGCGCCGAACGCCGACGTCCGCAACCTGAAGATCGTCGTGCCGGAGACCGGCACCGGCCTCCACGGCGACAGCGCCGGCGGGGCGGCGATCGCCGAGTCCTCGATCGTCGCCGGCGCCGGCGCCGTGGCCGTCGACCTCCTCAACGGCGGCGGCGCCATCGACATCGACGCGTCGATCGCCGGCGGGCTGGCGCGGATCACCGGCCGGACCGGGGGGTCGGTCAGCTTCCCCAGCACCGACGTCGCGCTCGACCGCATCGACGCCGGCGGCAACGCGAACAGCCACTCGATCACCTTCGCCCGCGCGACGGTCGACGCGACGACCGCGCCGGCGGTCAGCGTCTCCGGCGGGTCGCTGTCGATCGGCGGCGGCGGCACGAGCTTCATCCGCTCGACCGAGAACAACGTCGTCAACGTCGGCTCGGGCACCGGCAACGTGACGATCGCGCCGCCGGTGAGCACCGACACCGGCCGGCTCGTCCGGGTCCAGGGGCACCAGGGCGGCGCGATCACGTTCTCGGGCGCGGTCTCGGACACCGGCCTGAGCCGCGGCATCAGCTTCCTGGGGTCGTTCAACACCGCCGTCGCCTTCACCGGCGCGACCAAGGAGATCGACACCGGCGACGGGACGGCCATCGTGGCGAACGACAACACCGGCACGTCGTCGCTGACCTTCAGCGGCGGCGGGCTCGACGTCCACAGCACCAACGCGCAGACCTTCAGCGCCAAGAACGGCGGCAAGGTCGAGGTCACGGGGTCCGGCAACAAGCTCACGGCCGATCACGGCGAGGCGCTCGTGCTCCTCACCACGGCGATCGGCGCGGCCGGCCTGACGTTCGAGCGCATCGACGCCGCCGGTGGTGACACCGGGATCGACCTCGAGAACACCGGAACCGCCGGTGGCCTGCACGTGACGGGGACCGGCACGCCCGGGTCCGGCGGCAAGCTGCTCGGCAGCCCCTCGTACGCCTCGCTCGGCATCGGCGTGTTCCTCAACAACGCGCGCGACGTCACGCTCGAGGACATGGTGATCGAGGACGCGTGGAACGACGGGATCTTCGGGCTCTCCTCCCGGAACGTGGTGGTGCGCGACACCACGGTGCGCAAGTCGCAGGACTCGAACCTGCTGCTCTCAGGGCACTCAGGGACGGCGACCGTGACGGGGAGCGCCTTCGAGGACGCCGGGCGCGACAACGTCTTCATCAACGGATCGGGCGGCGCCACGACCGACGTCACCTTCGACGACAGCGTCGTCGACTGCCCCACCGCGACGGCGGGGACCGGCAGCGGCCTGGTCATCGACAGCCGCGGCACGGCGTCCGCGGTCGTGTCGGACTCCCAAGTCCGCTGCGCCTACGGCCAGGAGCTGTTCAAGGCCTCCGCCGCGTTCAACGGCTCCATGACCCTGACGGCCGTCCGCAACACCTTCGCCAATCGCGTGCCCACCGCGCAGCAGGCGAGCGCGGCCGCCGGCGTCCGGCTGCAGTCGTCGGGCGACGGGCCGAGCCTCACCTTCCGGCTGAGCGAGAACGCCATCTCCGGCAGCCGCGGGAACGCCGTCTCGCTCGAGGGGCTCCGCGGCTCGACCTTCAACGGCAGCTTCCAGGGCACGGTCGCCCGCAACACGATCGGCCGGACGGGGGTCGACCGGTCCGGGTCGGCGGAGGGCCACGGGATCGACCTCAACGACTTCGGCGCGCGGGACTACGACGTCGTCGTCCACGACAACACGGTCCTCCAGGTCCGCCGCAACGGCATCAACCTCGTCTCGGGGAACAACGCCGGGTTGCCGGTGAGCCCGGACGTCACGATCACCGACAACGTGACCGAGGAGCCTCCCGCCGCCAAGACCAACCCCAGCAACGGCCTGTCGATGCTGCTCGGCCAGAGCTTCAGCGGGACCTACGCGGCGTGCGCCGACGTGGTCGGCAACAACGTCGGCGCCTACGGCGTGCCCGACTCGACTTCCGGATCTGACATCAGCCTGCTCGTCGCCAGCGGTGCCGGCCTCCGGCTCCCGGGCTTCTCGCTGGCGCAGTTCCCGACGGCCGGCGCGTACGTCGGCGCCATGAACCCGAGCCGGCCGACCCCCACGGTGTTCACCGGGACCAGCGGCTCGACCATCACCGGCGGCAGCGCCGACTGCGAGCAGCCGCCGGCGCTCCCCAACGTCCCCTGAGCCGGGCTACCGGCGCAGACGGCCGACCCTGACCTCGCCGGCGGTCGCGCCGGGGACGCGGATCTTCGACACGGTCTTGACGGTGAACGACCCCTTGCGCAGGGTGCGCCTGCCGACGCGGATCCGGTAGCCGTACCGGCCGACCGGCCCGCCGATGGCGGCACGCAGGCGGACGCGCTTGCCGGTGCGGACCTTGAACTTCCGGCCG
>DASVQH010000361.1:0-2564 GCA_036389195.1 Solirubrobacteraceae bacterium | reverse complement strand
GCCCACCGCGAGCCCCACGCCGACCCCGACGCCGGGGCCGCGCCGCCCGGCGCCGCCCGTGGTCGCGCCGGCCGCGCCGACCGGATCGTTCCTCGCGCCGGACGGCGACGCCGCGCGCCGGCGCTGGACGGTCGATCCCGGGCTCGCCCCGCCGTTCGCCTTCGCGTGGAAGGCCACGCTCCCCGGCCGGGCCGGCACCGTCCTGGCCGCCGACGGGCGCGTCTACGCCTCGCACGTCCAGCCGCCCGGCGTGGCCGCGTTCGACGCCGCCACGGGCCGGAAGCTGTGGACCGCGGGCGCGGCGCAGACCGGGAGCTACGAGATCGCGCTGGCCGGCGGGCGCGTCGTCGTCAGCGACGGGGCCGGCGTGCGCGGGCTGGACGCCGGGACCGGCGCGGTCGCCTGGACGTTCGCGACCGAGCTGGCCGGCGACCTCGCCGCCGCGGACGGCGACGTGATCTTCAGCCACCGGGCGGCGGGCGGCTCGGGCTCGTCGGGGTCGTCGCAGGTGACGCTGCTCGACGCGGCGAGCGGGCGCCGCCGCTGGTCGCACGCGACGGACGACACGGACCGCTTCAGCCCGCCCGCCGTGGCGGGCGACCGCGTCTACCAGGGGACGGTCTGCCGCGCCCGGGCGCTCGACCGCCGCGACGGCACGCAGCTGTGGTCCCGGGAGTTCGAGAACGGCTGCGCGGGCGTCTCCACCTACACCGGCCCGCGGCTGGCCGGCGGCCGGCTGCTCATCCCCGGGATGGCGCTCGATCCCGCCGACGGTCACGAGCTCGCGGTGCTGCCGATGGCGCCGCGGTCGGTCGTCGGCGACGTCGTCGTCGGCGACTTCGGCGACGGCGTCGCCGCCGGGTTCGATCCCGACGGCCGGCGGCTGTGGTCGGTCGAGCCCATCCGCACCGGCTACGCGTCCGGGATCGGGCTCAACGGCACGTTCCTGCTCGCCGACGACGTTGGGCTGAGCGCCATCGACGTGGCCACGGGCAAGGCCGGCTGGCGGGGGAAGCGCCTGGGGATCGACTCGAACACGACGATCTACGAGCCCGGCCTGCCCGTGGCGGGCGCCGGCGTCGTCGTGATCCCGCACGAGCGCGAGCTCTTCACGATCGCGCCGGCCGCCCGCGCGCCGGCGGCGCCGCTGAAGGCCCGCGCCCGGCAGGACGTGATCAGCTACGGGCACCGCGTCGTCGTCACCGGGAGGCTCGGGTCGGAGTTCGGCGGCGTGACGCCGCTCTCCGTCGCCGCCGACGGCTGGGGCCGGGGCGGGTTCCGGCCGCGCGACGCGGCGCCGACCGAATCCGACGGGACCTTCCGCTTCAGCGCGCGCCCCGCGCGGTTCACCCGCTATCGCTTCGACGCGGTCGGCGCCGCCGCGCCGAAGGTGGTCCGCGTCTGGGTCCTGCCGCGCTTCGCCGAGCGGATCACGCGCGGGCGCAGCGACCCGAACGCGATCACCTCGCGCGTCCGCGTGCGCGTGCCCCGTGAGGTCCGCGCGCGCGGCCGCCTGCTCGCCCTCTACGTCTGGCGGGCGAAGGCGCGCCGCAACGTCCGGGTCGCCACCGGGCGCCTGCACGGGCGCCGTGGGCGCTTCGCGGCGACGCTGCGCTTCCGCGCGCTGCGCACCGGCCGCCGCGACTACCTCCTGTACTGCGTGGCCGGCCTGGACCGGCAGGGGATGGGCGGCGGCATCCGGCTGGACCGGCGCTGCGGGCGCCCGCGCGTCAAGGGCTGAGAGCGCGGGCGGCCTAAGGTTGGGCGGGTGCTGCCGTGCGTCGCGCTCACCCCGGGCTGCGCCACCGTCCCGGCGCCCGTGGTCGACCCGGCGCTGCGCCCGCCGTTCGCGCCGGCCTGGCGGACCGCGCTGCCCGGGGCGGTCGCGAGCGTCCGCATCGAGGCCGGGCGGGTGATCGTCGCCTACCGCGACCCGCCCGGCACGGCCGTGCTCGACGCCGCCGACGGGCGTCGCCTGCGCAGCGCGCCGGCGCCGGCGCCCGCGCTCGCCCCGCCGCCGGCGGCGCCGCTCGCGCTCAACGACCTGGTCCTGGAGCCGCACGGGGCGTCGCTGGTGGCGCGGGACGCCGCCTCCGGCGCGACCCGGTGGGAAGGCACGCGGACCGGGGTGGACCCGACCGGCGCCTACGCGCTCGGCGCGCCGGTCGCCGGGGCGGGCCGCGTCGTCGTCCCGGCCGGCGGCGAGGTGCTGGCGCTCGCGCCCGCGGCCGACGCGCCGCCCGCGCCGCTGCGGGCGCGCGCGCTCGCGCCGGTCGTGCGGGCCGGCGAGCCGGCGACGATCGCCGGACGGGTGGAGACGGCGTTCGCCGGGACCGCGCCGCTGGCGGTCACGGCCGGGCACGCGCCGCTGCCCGCCGTCTCCACGCGCCCGGACGGCCGCTTCGCCTTCACCGTCCGCCCGCGTCGCCGCACCCGGTACCGGATCGGCGGGCCGGGGGTCCGCGGCCCGCGGACGGTGACGGTGGCGGTGGCGCCGCGGTTCGACCACGCGCCCGGGCGGGTGGTCGTCCGTCTGCCGCCGGGCGTGCGGGCCACCGGCCGCC
>DASVQH010000360.1:0-1709 GCA_036389195.1 Solirubrobacteraceae bacterium | reverse complement strand
GACCTCGGGCAGCTCCGGCACGTCACCTGAAGCTAGCGCCCGGCAGGCCGTCGGCCCGTGCGCCGGCCAGCCAGTCCAGGCAGGTGGCGCCCACGTCGGCCAGCGGCCCGTCGTGGCGGCGGCCGGCGTGGCCGGCGAAGCGGGCGTGCAGCGGGGCGTGCTCGCGGGTGTGGTCGGTGCCCGGCGTGGTCGGGTCGCACCCGTGGTCGGCGGTGATGACCAGCAGGTCGCGCGCCGGGTCCAGCCGCTCCAGCCAGCGGCCGACCGCGGCGTCGATCGCCTGCAGGGCGCGGTGGAACCCGGGGACGTCCTTGCGGTGGCCGTAGACCTGGTCGGTCTCCACGAGGTTCGTGAACACGAGGCCGGCGTCGAGGCCGTCCATCAGCGCCTCGGTCGACGCGATGGCCTGCGCGTTGGTCGCGCCTGGGTGCTCCGCGCCGATCCCGACGCCGGCGAACACGTTGCCGACCTTGCCGACGGCGTGCACGGCGACGCCGGCCGCCCCGAGCTCGTCGAGGTAGGAGCGCCCGGGCGGGTCGATGGAGTAGTCGCGGCGGCCCAGCGTGCGCGCGTAGGCGCCGCTCTCGCCGGCGAACGGCCGGGCGATCACCCGGCCGACCGTGTGCTCGCCGGTCATGATCGCGCGCGCCGCGGCGCAGGCGGCGTACAGCTCGGCCCGCGGGACGACCGCCTCGTGCGCCGCGATCTGCAGCACCGAGTCGGCCGACGTGTAGACGATCAGCGCGCCGGTCGCGACGTGCTCGTCGGCGTGGTCGAGGATGGCGTCGAGGCCGTTGTAGGGGCGGTTGCAGAGGACGTCGCGGCCGGTCGCGGCGCGCAGGCGGTCGACGATCTCGGGCGGGAAGCCCTCCGGGTAGGTCGGCAGCGGTGCCGGGGTGACGACGCCCATCAGCTCCCAGTGGCCGGTCGTGGTGTCCTTGCCGGGCCCGAGCGGGTGCAGGCGGCCGTGGAGGACCGGGTCCGCGGCGGGCGCGACGCCGGCCAGCGGCGGCGCGATCGAGCCCAGGCCCAGCCGTCCGAGCACCGGGAGGTCGAGCCCGCCGGCCGCCTCGGCGACGTGGCGCAGCGTGTCGGCGCCCGCGTCGCCGTAGTCGGCGGCGTCGGGCAACGCGCCCGCGCCGCAGGCGTCGATCACCACCACGAAGGCGCGCCGGGCGGCCACGGGTCAGCTGCCCGCCGGGCCGACCCGCAGCGAGCGCAGCGCGGGAAGGAAGACGGCGCGGTCGAGACGGTCGAAGTCGCGGGGCGGCGCGTAGGCGTCGACCACGACCTCCACCCCGTCGCGGAACACGTGCGCCGAGCGGACGCGGACGCGCCGCCCGAGGATGGCCTGCGCGCCGGTCAGCTCGACGGCGGGCGCCTGGGCCCGGCGCGCGAGGCGGCTGTGCGCGAGCTCGAACGTCGGATCGCGCAGCCGGACGCGTTCGATCAGCAGGTCGCGCACCCGCCGCAGCTCGGCACGCGTGCGCGGCAGCGGCTCGGTCCGCGGGTAGCGCCAGACGGCCAGCGTCGCCCGGCGCGACTCGATCCCGCCCACCAGCGGCCCCTCGGGCCGGATCCCGTTCCAGTTGGCCGGCGCGGCGAAGTGGACGCCGGCGGCGGGCAGGTCGACGCTGCGCTCGCCGCGCGGAGCCTGCGGTGCGCGGACGTCGGGGACCGGCGTGCGGGCGTTCCCGCACGCGGCGGCG
>DASVQH010000359.1:0-9158 GCA_036389195.1 Solirubrobacteraceae bacterium | reverse complement strand
GCTCGCCGCCGCGGGCGGGCAGGCGCTGGCCCGCGCGTTCGAGGCCGAGGCCGGGGCCCGCCGCGCCGCCGCGCAGGAGGCGCTGACCCGCGCGGCCAAGGATCTCCACCAGTCCCTCGACCTCCCGACGGTCCTCAACCGCCTCTGCGAGGAGGCGACGCGCATCCTCGACGGCGACTACACCGCGGTCTACCGCGGCTCCCGCGGCGGTGTCGTCATCGAGACCGCGTTCGGGCTGCCGCCGGAGATGGTCGGCTTCCGGCTGGAGCCCGGCGAGGGGCTCTCGGGCAAGGTCCTGACCTCCGAGCGCTCGATGCTCACCAACGACTACACGCGGATCGCCGACCTGCCGGCCGACTCGCCCTTCGCCGACGTCCGCAGCTGCCTCGCGGTGCCGATGTCCTGGGGCGGCGAGCTGCGCGGGGTGCTGACGGTCGGCTACCGGCGTCCGTTCCGGGTCACCGAGGATCACCTGCGCCTGCTCGAGACCTTCGCCGAGCTGGCGGCCGTCGCCTGCACCAACGCCAGCGCGCACGCGGGGCTCGCGCTCGCCGCGCGGACCGACGGGCTGACCGGCTGCCTCAACCACGCGGCGCTGCACGAGAGCCTCGGCCGCGAGATCGAGCGCGCCGAGCGCGCCGCCACCGGATCGCTGTCGCTGGTGATGATCGATCTCGACGACTTCAAGTCGGTCAACGAGCAGCACGGGCATCTCGTCGGCGACGAGGTCCTGCGCCGCGCCGGCCACGCGCTGCGCCAGGCGACGCGGCCCTACGACGTCGCCGCCCGCTACGGCGGCGACGAGTTCGCGCTGCTGGCCGTCGAGGCCGACGAGGCCGCCGCCGAGGAGATCGCCCGGCGCGCGATCGAGCGGATCACCGCGGCGATCGGCGACCTCTCCGTCGGCGACGCCGGCCGCGCCACCGCGGGCGTCGCGGAGTGGCAGCCCGGCCTCTCCCCCACCGAGCTCGTCGCCCACGCCGACCGCGCGCTGCTCTACGGCAAGCACGAGGACGGCCGCGGGCAGACCGTGCTCTTCTCCTCCCTGCCCGACTGGTTCCGCCCCGGCCGCTTCGTGCGCCGCGGCCGCGTCTCGGGCGCCCCCACCCCGCCGCCGCCGGCCATCCCTGCCTGGCCGGCCGCCGTCGCGCGCCCGGCGGAGGAGCGCCTGCGCGACCGCACGCGCCAGCTCGCGCGCGCCAGCGCGCTCGGCACCCGACTGGTCGGGATGGCCGAGCCGCAGCGCATCCTCGCCACCGCCGCCGACGAGCTCGGCCGCACGCTCGGCGACGCGGCCTGCACCGTCCTGCAGCGGCGCGAGGATCGCGTCCCGGCCCACGTCGCGGGTGCGCCGCTGGCCGACTCCGACGTGTCGCTGGCCGAGCGCGCCCTCGCCGAGGGCCGCCCCGTCCTCGTGACCGACGCCTCGGCGCCGGCCCGGCTCGCGGTCCCGCTGCGGGTCGGCGACGCGGCCTGGGGCGCGGTCGTCGCGGTGGCCGCCAAGCCCGGCGGGCTCAACGAGGACGACCTGCATCTGGCCGAGGTGGTCGTCGGCCACGCCGGCGCGGCGCTGCACGCCGCCCTGCGTTACGCCACGCTGCGGCTGGCCTACGACGAGGCCGTCGCCGCGCTGTCGGCCGCGCGCACGCACGCCTAGCCGCTGATCCGCTCCAGGGCCTCCCGGATGGCGCCGGGGATCGGCTTCGGCCGCCGGCTGTCGCGGTCGACGAACACGTGGACGAACCAGCCGGTCGCCGCCGGCGCGTCGCTGCCGCGCGCGAACAGCCCGAGCTCGTAGCGGACGCTCGAGCGCCCCAGCTTGCCGGTGCGCAGCCCCGCCTGGATGACCTCCGGGTAGGCGAACGCGGCGTGGAACTCGCAGTGCGACTCGACGCACAGCCCGATCGTGTCGCCCGCGTGGATGTCCAGCCCGCCGTCGCCAATGAGGTAGGCGTTGATCACCGTGTCGAAGACGGCGTAGTACTGGACGTTGTTGACGTGCCCGTAGACGTCGTTGTCCGCCCAGCGGGTCGGGACGTCCTGGAAGTGCGGGTAGGCGGCGCGGCTCACGTGGCGCGGCGGATGATCGCGGCCAACGGCAGGGCGACGATCCACAGGACCGTCGCCAGCGTGAGCGCCCCGAGGTCCACGAACGCCGCCGGGATCGAGAGGCCGAAGACGATCGGAACGCTGGCCGCGCGGCGGAGCGTCGTGGCGGCCTCGCGCCGCTCGACGGCGTTCGTCCGCGCGATGTAGGCCCACAGCGCCGTCGACGCGACGCCCGTCGCGCACATCGCCGCCGCATAGACGGCCACCGCCGCCGGATCGTCGAGGTGCTCGCCCAGCAGCGCGCTCGGGAAGGGCAGGAACGCGATGCACAGCAGCAGCGCGAGGTTGAGCCACAGCAGCGCGGTCGTGCGCCGCTCGACGACGTCGAACATCAGGTGGTGCGCGATCCAGTAGCGCCCGATGACCAGGAAGCTGAACACGAAGCTGAAGAACTGCGGCACCAGGTCGGTGAGGGCGTCGGTGAGCTCACTTCCCGAGACCTCCTCCCCGGGCACGCCGATCTCGATGATCAGCAGCGTGATCGCGATCGCGAAGACGCCGTCGCTGAACGGCGCGATGCGATCGACGGCGGTCGTCCGGGCGTCCACGAGCGCGGACGGTAATCGACACGCGTCCCCGCCGCCCTGTAAAAGACAGCGATGACGCGCGCCGCCACCAAGTCCCTGACCATCGTCTCGCTCCTGCTCGCCTTGCTCCTGGCCGGCTGCGGAGGCGGGGGCGAGCTCAGCCAGGCCGAGTTCAAGAAGAAGGGCAACGCGGCGTGCCAGAAGTTCCTCGACGCTTCGCGCAAGATCAAGGAGCCGCAGGCGATCGGCGACATCCCGGACTACGCCGAGCAGGCCAAGCCCCACTTCGACACGCTGATCGAGGACCTCAACGAGCTCGAGCCGCCCAAGAAGTTCGAGGCCGACTACAAGAAGCTCGTCGACAGCGCCGAGACCGCGCGCGACCGGCTCTCCGACGTCCAGAAGGCCGCCAAGGCCAAGGACGAGCCGCGCCTGCAGGAGCTCGCCACCGAGGCCGGCAAGGCCGACAAGGCCAGCGACGAGCTCGCCGGCAAGGTCGGGCTCACCGCCTGCGCGCAGTAGCTCGCCGCGCGGCTTGACTCGCCGCAGACCGGTCGAAGAGGATCGCCCCTGACCTGAACGTCCGGAACGAGGATGCCATGCGACGGCGGTGCAGCGGCTGGGCCACGCTGGCGGCGACGGTGCTGGTGGGAGCGGCGGTAGGCGCACCAGGCGCCGTCGCGGCGGAGAACCCGGTGCTGGCCGTCCAGCCGAACGGCACCGCGCACATCGGCTGGATGGACTTCGACGGCGAGGCGAACGTGCTCAAGGAGCGCTCCCGCACGAGCCTCGGAACGCTCTCGCCGGCCCAGTGGGTGTCGCCGGCCGGCGCTGGGCTCTTCGGCTTGCCCGACCTCGCGGTCGCAGCCGACGGATCGGGCAACGCGCTCTACGTCTGGAACCGGCTCGGGGATCCCGGCGCCATCCAGATCCGGCGCCGCGCGGCTGACGGCGCGCTCGGGGCCGTGCAGACCGTCTCGAGCGCCGGCGGCTACGCGAGCCGACCCGACGTCGCTTTGGACGGCCCCGGCAACGCGGTGATCGTCTGGTCCGGGTCGTCCGGCGACACCTCGGTTCCGACCGTCATCAAGGCCCGCCGGCGATCGGCCGCGGGCGTCCTCGGGCCGGTCATGAGCCTGTCGCCCGCCGCCGATGAGGTCGGCGAGGCGCGCGTCGCGATCGACTCGTCCGGCGGCGCGCTGGCCGTGTGGTCGAGGACCGACGGAGACGGCGAGGCAAGACACGGGGTCGTCGAGCTGCGCCGCATCGCTCCGAACGGCACGCTCGGCCCCGTGACGCCGGTCTCGTCGCCCGGCGTCCGCGCCGGTGCTCCGAGGGTCGGCCTCGACGCCGATGGCGACGCGATCATCGCGTACGTGGAGCACGACGGAACGCGCTACACGCCGCGGATCAGGCGGCGGACCGCGGCGGGCGTCCTGTCAGCGCCGCAGTCGCCTGTCACCTCGGGAGCCTCGGTGGCCGAGCTCGACCTCGCGGTCGTGCCTGACGGCCGATCGATGCTCACCTGGACCCGGCCGGTCGGAAGCTCCTCCAGCACGCTCCAGGCGCTCCACCGGGCGGCCGACGGCACGCTCGGCCCGGTGCTCACCCTCTCGTCGACCGCGGCGGGGGCGTTCGCCGTGCACCACGACGCCGCGGTGGACCCGCAGGGCAACGGCGCCGTGGTCTGGATGAGCTCCAGTGGCATCCGGCTGCGCCGGCGTGCGGCCGACGGCACCGTGAGCCTGGCGCAGCAGCTCTCAGCCGTGGGAGTCCCGTCGGCCGATCCGCGGATCGGCTTCGACGCCGCCGGCACCGCGCTCGCGGTGTGGGAGAGCCGTCGCCGGGACGACAGCACGGACACGTTCATCGAGGCGGTGCACGCGCGCCGGGTGTCGCCCACGGGGCAGTTGGGCGTGATCCAGACGCTCGGTCAGTGAGTCGCCCGGTTCAGCCACCTTCCGCGCCCCGCCCGCTCCTAAGATGGCGCAGGCCCGGGTCAACCCGGCGGATCAGGCGCTCGGGCGCCGAGGAGGGGTGGCAGAGCGGTCGAATGCACCGGTCTTGAAAACCGGAGACGGGGAGACTCGTCCGCGGGTTCGAATCCCGCCCCCTCCGTCGGCCGCCCGACGGCCACGGCGCGGCGCCGGCTGAGGGCCGCTCGCCCGGATCACCGCCGCTTGAACGTCCAGACGCCCTTGCCCAGCAACGTCACGCGGCGGCCGTCCGGGCTGACCACCAGCGTGTCCGGCTGGGCCTCGCTCGAGCGCAGCTTGGTCGTCCGGGAGCACTTGCCGCCCTTGGCGGACGCGCAGCCGGCGCGGCCTGACACGGGCGAGAGCGCGCCGGTCGCGGCGTCGCGCCGAAGCGTGATGAGCCGCTTGCCGGCGAAGACGTACGCGTTCTTGCCGTCGGGGCTGATCGCCAGCGCCGTCGGACCTTCGAGCCCGCGGACCGGCCCGCGGCAGCCGTCGGCGCCGCCGGACCGGCTGGCCACGCAGCCGGCCTTACCGGACGGCTGTGACAGCGACGTCGCGTCCTCGCCGGCGGCGGTGAACCCGATGGTCGCGACGAAGCCCGTGCTCGGGTCGCCGTTCTCGTCGAAGAGCCCGGAGGGGTATGTCAACGTGGAGCCGAAGCGCACCGGCGTGCCGGTCTCGGCGATGCCGCGGGTCTTGAGCGTCGCGGCGGGCGCGAGCCGCCCCGCCTCGTCCTTGGTGAACAGCACCGAGCCGTCGGCGACCAGCGTGTTGCCGACGGCGACGAAGCTGCCGATGAACTCGGGGTCGAGCGGCGTCTGCGTGCAGATCGCCTCCCGAGCGGGGTCTGGGTCGAGATCCGGGTTCCGGCCCTGGTAGCAGCCGCCCGGGGCGGAGATCGTCGTCAGCCCGCCGGTCGCCGGGTCGCGGGTGAACGCCGCGATCGACCCTGAGGAGCCGTCGCCCGTCCCGGGGTTGAGCCGCCCGGGCGTCCGGACGTAGAGCGCGCGGCCGTCGCTGGGAATGGTGATCTCGTCCGCACCAGAGTCGTCGTTGAGCCCGGGCGCCGTCTCGCACGGCGCCGCCGCCGGGTTCGTGTCGACGAAGCACGGGGTCGAACCGCTCGGCTGCGACAGCGTCCCCGCCGCCGTATCGAGCGCGAAGCTCGCGAGCGTGCCGCTCGCCGCGAAGTACAGGCTCCGGCCCTCTGCCCCGAAGGCCACCGGACCCACCGAGCCGGCGGGGAACCAGGCCTTCGCGCAGCCGGCGAGCGTGCCGGTGGTGACGCAGGCGCCGGACGCGCCCTTGCCCAGGGCGCCGGTCGACGGGTCGCGCCGCAGCAGGAGCACGTACGGGTCGGACTTGCGTGGTGTGTAGCCGGTGACGGCGACGAGCCGACCGTCCGGGCTCAGGTGGGTCGCGACCGCTCCGCCCACGCGCTTGTCGACCGTGCACCCCTTCTCGCGCCGCGGCGCGATGCACCCGCCTCCGCCGCGGATCTGGCGCAGCGCGCCCTTGCCCCCGCGACGCAGCGCGACGACCGCATCCTCGTTGACCACGCCGACCGCCGACCGCGCGTCCGGCGCGACGCTCCACCCCGCCGCCTGCTGATCCTTGCGCGCCTTGGGGCGAAGGCGCCCACAACCCTTCTCCTTGACGACCGAGAGGCAGCCGGCCTTCCCGCCGAGCTGTGAGAGCGCGCCGTCGCCGGCCGCGGCCGCAGGGCTCGCCGGGAACACGAGGACGGCGACGGCGCAGAGCAGCGCGAGAGAAGTCTTCATCGGCCGACGGTACACAAAACGGGGCGACAGATCCGGGACCCTCGTCCGCCGCGGCCTCAATGGCGCCGGCCGGTCCGCTTGGCCTTCTGGCGAGGCGGCCTCGGCGGCGCGGCGCGGACGCGCCGCGCGTGCCCGCCGGCTCGCGGGGGAACCACTGCAGGCCGCTCGTGCGCCCGCGGAGGGCCCAGCCGCGCTCGGAGGATCGCGCCCTGGCCGATCGTCCAGACGTTCGTGGTGATCCAGTACACGAGCAGCCCGGCCGGGAGCTGCGAGACGAGGGCGGCGAGCAGGAACGGCAGGGCGAGGAAGATCCGTCGCTGCGCCGGGTCCGTCGCCGGGCTCGCCGACGCGAGGAACGAGAGGAGCTGTGAGCCGGCGTAGAGCACGAGGAGGGCGACGAGGACGGCGCCCGTCGCGCGGCTCGTGAGGTCGGGGATGAAGAGGAAGTGCGACGCCGAGGTCTCGCGCAGGTCGGTGCGCAGCGTGTAGTAGAGCGAGAGGAAGACCGGCAGCTGCGCGAGCGCCGGCAGGAACGACGCGAGCGGGTTGATCCGATGTCGCCGGTAGAGCGCCATCGTCTCGCGCTGCAACCGCTGGGGATCGTCGGCGTGCTCGACCCGCAGCGTCCGCATCTCCGGCCCGAGCTGGGCGATCCGGTGCGTCGAGCGCGCCTGTTTGATCGTCAGCGGCAGCAGCAGGGCGCGGACGAGCACCGTCAGCGCGACGATCGAGAAGCCCCAGCTCAACCCGACGTCGTCGTGGAAGACCCGGAGGATCGCGGCGAAGACGTCGATGAGCGGCTGGAAGAGGTTGGCGAGCGGCGGCTTCACGGGTGCCGGCCGCTACGGGTTCATGCTTCCGCCGGGGTTGTTCCAGCCCAGCCACGCGAGCACCCGCCACACGACCGGGTGTCGCGCCAGGAGGCGGATGCGGTCGATCGGGCTCACGAGAACGCCACGTCCTGGCGGTGCAGACGGAGGAACCCGAGGGCGAGCGGCACGAAGACCCACAGCGCGACGCCGGCGGCGAGCTGCGCCCAGTCCTGCCCCGAGATCGCCGGATGGGCGGCGTTCAGCTCGGCGCCGGTGGATCCCAGGTCGATCCAGCGCAGCGCATCGCCCGCGCCGGGGATCGCGACGCCCAGCCAGGCAAGACCCAGCGGGATGAGGAAGATCGCGCCGATGGCCGGCGCCGAGCTCATGGCCAGCAGGCCGAACGCTCCGCCGACGAGCATCCACATGACCATGTACGGGACGGCCGCCGCAACGCCCGCGGCCGCCAAGTTCCAGTGCGCGTCACCGCCGGTGAGCACCGGCACGAGCGCGTTCGCGCCCACCGAGGCGACCAGACAGAGCGCCACGAAGGCGAGCGCGAGCGCACCGCCGGCGAGCAGCTTGGCGCCGATGACCCGCTCGCGGCGCGGGACCAGGGCGAAGGTCGTGATCGCGGTGCGCTGCGACCACTCGCTGGTGACCGCGAGGATCCCCAGGACCGGGAGCACGACGCTGCCCATCCCGATCGTGCGCTTGAAGAACAAGCCGAACGTCGGGTCATCGCCGTGATCGCCGGCCACCAGCGTCAGGGCGGCGACGCCGACCACCGCGACCGCGGTCGCCACGAGCAGCCAGAACCCGGCCAGCGTGTCGACGGTCTTGCGCAGCTCGACCGCGAACAGCCTGGGAACCGGGGTTGCGGGCGCGAGGTCGATCACACCGGCGAGCCTGCCGGTTGCGCGGGGTCTTGTGTATCGGCCGTCGGGCGACGGCGGGCCGACCAAGGTCGGCGGCGAGATCGACTCAGGTCGGTCCGCGCGCGCCCGAGTCCAGCACCGCGCCGGCGAGGCCGGCGCGGTGGCTCGTCACGAGCGGAGCTCCCAGAACAGCGGGTCCTCCGCGACGTCGCCCTGGAAGCGCACGCGGCCGGGCTCCGTGCCCTTCGGCAGCAGGATCGCCGAGCAGGACGCGAAGCTCTGCCGCGGGCGCAGCGGCCCCCGGGGGGTCTCGGGGCACTTCCGGAACGTGCCGCCGAGCAGCACGAGCGTGGCGGGGCGGTACTCGCGGCCGTCCGCGTCCTCCATCGACACGCGCAGCAGGTTCCGCGAGAGCGCGAAGCGCCCGAGGTTCTCGAACTTGGCGTCGACGTAGTACGGCACCGACCGCCGCTGCGCGCGGCTCAGGTTGAACTGCCTGAGATCCGCGACGCGGCCCTTGCGGATGGCCGTCACGCGCACGCCGACCTTGGTCGACTCCGAGTCACGGCTCGTGCCGTAGTCGACGAACGGCGAGACCGCGTGCTGGCCGAGCTCGAGCGCCTCCTGCTTCTTCTCCGGGGCGGCCGAGCCGCCCGCGGACGAGGAGGCCTGCTCGGTGCCGCCGCACCCGGGCAGGGCGATGGCGAGCGCGGTGAGCGTGGTGATGGTGGTGATGGGCTTGAACATGCCTATCTGCTCCTTGTGTGGAGGGTGGGTGGGTGATCGATCAGCGAGGGATGCGGGTCTCGCAGCGCAGGAAGCGGTCGCGGCCAGGGCCGCCGGCGCAGCGGTCGCGCCCGCGGCCACCGGAGAGGCGGTCGCGGCCCGCCCCGCCGAACAGCCGGTCGCGCCCGCGGCCGCCGCACACGACGTCGCGGCCGCGACCAGCGCGGACGACGTCGTTGCCGCGCCCGGCGACGATGACGTCGCGGCGACGGGTGCCGGTGAGCCGGTCCGGGCCCGGGGTGCCGACGACCGTCGCGGTCAGGCCCGCGCAGGTCGGCTTGGCGGT
>DASVQH010000358.1:0-18873 GCA_036389195.1 Solirubrobacteraceae bacterium | reverse complement strand
ACCGGGCGCCCCGTCGCGTAAGCCATGTCGCCCGCGCGGACGGCGACGGCCGGTCCGTCCGGGCGCGCCGCGATCGTCCGGCCGCGGCGCGACACCGCGAAGCTCCAGGTCGTGCCGCTGCGCGACACCCCGACCGTCAGGCCGTCGACCGCCGCGATGCCCGCCGGCGCGGGGATCGGCATCGGCTCGAAGGGACCCGGCGCGAACAGGTCGGCGCCGAGCACGCGCCGGCCGCGGTCCGTGTCGAGGATCAGCCGGTAGGCGCCCGCCCGCGGGATGCGCAGGTCGACCGCCCAGTCCTCGGCGCCCTCGTGGCGCACGGCGGGCAGCTGCAGGTAGCGCGCGTCGAGGCGCACCACGGTGGCGTCGACGTGGCGGACGCGGGCGCCGATCAGCCGGAAGCGCACGGTGGTCGGCTCGCCCGTCTCCACCTCGGGCTCCGGGACGATCACCCGCAGCCCGCGCGAGCTGACCGAGAGGCCGGCGGCCGGCTCGGGGAGGTCGCTGCCCAGCCGAGGGGCGGGGACGGCGATCGGCGTCGGCGCGGGGGCGGGGCGCGCGACCGGCGCCGCGCGCTCCTCGTCCGCACGGTCGCCCGGCGCGACCTGGATGCCGATCTCCGAGCCGATCACCGCCGCGACCCCCAGCACGCCCGCCACCAGCGCGAGGAACGCGCCGGCGCGGACCAGCAGCTTCACCCCCGTGTCGCCTCCTCGGCCCGGTCCGCCAGCTCCGTGATCCCCTCCCCGAACGCCTTCAGGAAGCCGTCGTCGGTCGAGCCGGCCATCGCCCGCTTGTAGTTGCCCTCCATGAAGACGATCAGCTTCCATAGTGCCATTGCGCGATACCACCGCACCTCGGTCATCGGCCGGCCGGACCGTTCCTCGTAACGCGCGACCAGTTCGTCACGCGACGCGAAGCCCTCCTGGCGGGTGACGGAGGAGACCTCGAACATCCCCAGCGGCGGGTCGTCGCGGTCGATCCAGAACACCGACAGGTAGCCCAGATCGGCCAGCGGGTCGCCGATCGTCGACATCTCCCAGTCCAGGACGGCGGCGAGCCGCGCGGGCGGCGCCGAGCCGAACAGGGCGTTGCCGAGCCGGAAGTCGCCGTGCACGACGGTGGCCGGCGGGGACTCCGGGAGGTTGGCGGCCAGCCAGCGTCCGACCCGCTCGACCGCGGGCACGTCGCGCGTGCGGTTGTGCTCCCACAGGCCGGTGAAGCGCTGAACCTGGCGCTCCAGATAGCCCGTCGGCTTGCCGAAGCCCTCCAGCCCGGCGGCGCGCCAGTCGACCGCATGGATCTCCACCAGCGCGTCGATGAGCTCCTCGCCGAGGCGCCGGCGGTCCTCCGGCGAGTCGAGCGCGGGCGGGACGGCGCTGGTCACGACGTCGCCGGCCACCCGTTCCATGACGTAGAACGGCGCCCCGATCACGCCCGGGTCCTCACACACCGCCCGCACTGCCGGCACGCGGGCCTGGCCCGCCAGCCCGCGCAGCACGCGCGCCTCGCGCAGGACGTCGTGCGCGCTCGGCGGCAGCGGGCCGCGCGGCGGGCGGCGCAGGACGAGCTCGGAGTCGCCGCGCGTCAGCGCGTAGGTGACGTTGGAGTGCCCCTCCCCGATCGGGGCGAGCGACGGGTCGCCGGCGCCGGGGGCCAGGCCCTGGGCGTCGAGGAACGCGATCAGCGGCTCGAGGACGACCAGCGGCTCGCGCGCGTTGCCCTCCGCCTCGGCGCGTGTGCGGACGATGTCGTCGGGGGCGATGGCGTGCGCGCTCATCGCTACGCCAGGTCGCCCGTCGCGGCCTTCGTCGACTCGCCCTGCATCGCGAGCTTCAGGCACTCGCGGGCGATGACCATGCGGTGGACCTCCGAGGCGCCGTCGTAGATGCGCGCGGCGCGCGCGTCCGTGTAGATCTGGGCGATCGGCAGGTCCATGGCGATCCCCGCCGCCCCGTGGATCTGCACCGCGCGGTCGGCGATCCGGCCGAACGCCTCGGAGACGAACGTCTTGGTCATCGCCACCTCCTGGCGGTGGGGCAGGCCGTTCTCCACCTTCCAGGCGGTGTGCAGCACCATCAGCCGCGACGCGTAGAGGTCCATCGCGGAGTCGGCGACCATGAACTGCAGCCCCTGGTGGCGCGCGAGCTCCTTGCCGAACGCCTTGCGGGTCAGCAGCCGCTGGGACGCGAGGTCGAGCGCGCGCTGGGCGACCCCGATCCAGCGCATCGCGTGGGCGAGGCGCCCGCCGGCCAGCCGCTGCTGGGCGATCTTGAAGCCCGCGCCCTCGGCCCCGAGCAGGTTGCCGGCCGGGACGCGGACGTCCTCGAGCGCGATCTCGGGGTGGCCGCCCGGCGAGTGCGAGCCCATCCACTCGGGGTGGCGGACGATCCGCCAGCCCGGCGTGTCCGTGGGGACGAGGATCAGCGAGTAGTTGCGGTGGCCGGCGCCCTCGTCGGTCCCGGTCTTGGCCACGACGATCGAGAACGCCGCGCCGTCGGCGCCGGTGATGCACCACTTGCGCCCGTTGAGGACCCACTCGTCGCCGTCGCGGACGGCGGTGGTCTCCAGGTTGGTCGGGTCCGACGACGCGACGTCGGGCTCGGTCATCGCGAAGCACGACCGGGTGCGTCCCTCGGCGAGCGGGCGCAGGAAGGTCTCCAGCTGCTCGTCGTCGCCCGCGATCAGCAGCGTGTGCATGTTGCCCTCGTCGGGCGCCATCGCGTTGAGGCCGAGCGACGCCAGGGCGCTGACTCCGCACTCTTGGGACACCAGCGCCATGCCCAGCACGCCGAGCCCCAGGCCGCCCCACTCCTCGGGCAGATGGGGCGTGTAGATGCCCCGCTCGCGCGCCCGGTCGCGCAGCCGGTCGACGACGTGCCAGGAGCCCAGCACGTCGGTCGGGTCCGCGATCTCGGCCTCGGCGGGGAGGACGTCCTCGTGGACGTAGGCGCGGATGCGTTCCAGCAGGTCGCGCAGGTCGGCGGGGATCTCGAAGTCCATGGCGGGGAACGGTGACAGACGTCCCCTTGACGGCGACCCCTCATCGCGGAGAGGCTGGCGCGCACGGATCCAGACCGAGCGAAGGGCGTTGCGATGCGAAGGGCGACGGCGTGGACGGTTCTGACGGCGACGATGGCCTTCGCCGGGAGCTTCGCCGCGACGGCGTCGGCGGCCGTGACGAACGTCGAGCGGGTGGCCGGCTCGAGCCTCGAGTCCTCGTTCGACAAGAGCGCCACCGCCAGCTGCCCCGCCGGCAAGAAGGTCACGGGCGCGGGCGGCGCCGTGTCGCCGGGCAACGGCACCGTGCTCATCGACCAGATCACGCCGGACCCGACGCTCTCGAGCGTCACCGTCCACGCCGTGGAGGACGAGGACGGGACCGGCTCGAGCTGGGTCGTCACCGCGTACGCGATCTGCGCCACGCCCCCGCCGGGGCTGCAGCGCGTGACGGCGACGAGCGCGTCGACGTCGGACGCCAAGTCGGTCACCGCCGCCTGCCCGTCGGGCAAGCGCGTCCTCGGCGTCGGCGCCGAAGCCGGCCCGGGCGCCGGCCAGATCCTGCTCGACGGGCTGCGCCCGAAGCTCGACCTGACCGGCGCCGTCGTCAACGCGCTGGAAGACGAGACCGGGACGAACATCGCCTGGACGGTCACCGCCTACGCGATGTGCGCCAACGCCCCGGTCGTCGGCCTCCAGCGGGTCGCGCACACGGACTCCGACACGTCGGCGACGCCGTCGCAGACCGGCAGCGCGCCTTGCCCGGCCGGCAAGATCCTGGTCGGCCTGGGCGGTGAGATCAACAGCTTGAACGGCCAGATGGTCTACAACGCCCTCACGCCGAAGAGCGATCTGACCGGGGCGGGGATGACCGCCTTCAAGGACGACACCGGCAGCCCGAACTTCCAGAGCGTGACGACGTACGCGCTGTGCGCGGCGTTCGCCAAGCGCGTCGCCGTCACCTCGGAGTCAAGCGCCGACGGCAAGTCGCCTCAGGCGGTCTGTCCTGACGGGATGGACCCCACCGGCACCGGGGGCGCCATCAACGGTTCGCTCGGCCGGGCGTGGATCGTGGGTTCGGCGCCCAGCGGAAGCCGCACGGTCTTCGACGTGCGCGCGGGGTTCAGCTATCCGTTCACCGTTACCGCCGCGGCGGTATGTGCCACGACGATGGCGAGCCGCGAGGTGGTCGTGGAGCCGGCGGTGGCGAGCGGCCCGTCGACTGTGACCGCGACCTGCCCGTCGGGCAAGCGGGTGATCGGGGCGGGAGGCTTCGCCGACGACCAGTCGGGCGACAACCGGGTGGCCGTCGACGGCATGGCCCCCGACGCCGCGCTCACCAGCGTCTCGATGACCAGCTCGAACACCGCGGGAGAAGCCGCGATGTGGGCCGCCGGCGCCTTCGCGATCTGTGCCGCCGCACCGCCGGGGCTGGTCCGGGTGGCGCGCACGAGCCCGGCGGACTCCGCGGAGTACAAGAGCGTCACCGCGACCTGCTCGGCCGGCAAGCGCCTGCTCGGCGCCGGCGCGGCGGTCACCTCCCAGGCGCACGTGGTCCTCGACGACATGCTCCCGGACGCGGCGCTGACCAAGGTGACCGCGAGCGGCGCGGAGGATCCCACGGCGCCGGAGGGCGACTGGACCGTCACCGCCTACGCGATCTGCGCGAGCCGCTGAGCGCGGGCGGATCCGCGCGCCGCTGCTCGACCCACTCGTCCAGCTCGCGCCAGCGGTCGAAGAGCCAGTCGATGCGCTCGTCCGCGGCGCGCGGGATGTCCTCGGCGCGCTCGTGCCAGAGCTTGATCTCGATCGGCTGATGCCGGGGAAGGAGCCGCCAGACCTCGCCCAGCCCGGCGGGGAAGCCGACGTGCCCCATGATCACGACGTCGGCCCCCGGGGCGGCGTCGATCGCGGCGAGCGCGCCGCCCGGCCGCGGGGCGCTGACGTGCCGCATCGCGCCGGCGGCCTCGGCCTGGCGGTGATGGCCGCGCTCCATGAGGCGCTCGATGCCGCGTCGCCGGCGCTCCTCGGTGAAGTTGGCTCCCTCCGGGAAGATGACCAGCGCCGCGCGGTCATCGAGGCTGCGGGCCAGCGCGGCGATCTCGACCTCCGTGTCGCCGCCGCGCGGGTCGACGAAGCGGTTGGGCAGCCGGCCGCCCAGAAGGTCGATGACCGGGTCGAGCCGGAGCGCCTCGTGCATCACGACGCGCGGCCGGCGCCCGTGGCGGCACAGCAACTCGTGCAACACGAGCAGCGTGTCGCCCTCTCCGGCGTGGCGGCTGAGCAGGATGACCGGACGCCCGGAGGACGCGGCGAGCACGCGGTGGGTCGGATCTGACTCGTCGTGGCGCACCTCGGCGCGCGCGTGGCGCAGCGCCGCGCGCGTGACCCCGGCGACGAACCGGCGCATGACGTCGTAGTGGGCGTCCTGCATCGCCTCCGCGCCGAGGCGCCGGCCGGCGCCGCTGCGTAGCCACAGGCGCGCCAGGGCGAGCAGCGCCTCGAGGTGCCGGGCGGCGAAGCTGACCGCGATGAGCGCCATCCGCAGCGGCCGCGTGCCTCCGAACAGCGGCGAGAGCACCGCGGCGAGCATCAGCACCAGCGGCGACAGCGCGAGGACGGCGAGATCGAGCGCACCCACCAGTGGCGCGAGCACGGCGCGGCGGACGATGGTGGGCGGGACCCGCCTCATCCGCCGGCCGTGTCCAGGTAGGCGCAGGACGCCTCGTACGCGCGCTCGATGTGGTCGCGGATTCTCGACGTGTCGCGGTAGCGGAACTGGGAGAGGTCCGTATAGCGCGGCGGCGTGCGGTCACCGGTCGGCAACACGTGCACCTCGAGCTCCGGGGGCAGCGCCGCCATGTCGCCGACGAACCGGTGGCGCCGCGCGACCTCGAACGCCACGAGGCCCACCTCCCACGGCCGGCGGGGCGGTTCCAGCGCCCGGTCGACCCGGCCGACGTGCAGCACGTAGATCCGCTGCGCGCCCCGCTCGACGGCGCGCCCCACCGGGATCGAGTTGACGACACCGCCGTCGAGGAAGTGCTCGCCGCCGATCGCGACGGGCGGCAGCACGCCGGGGACGGCGGACGAGGCGAGGATGGCGTCGACGAGCGGCCCGGCCGTGAACCAGCGCTCGGACGCCGTCTCGATCGACGCGGCCACGCACTCGAACGGCACTTGCAGGTCCTCGATCGCGTCGACCGGAAGGGCCTCGGTCAGCAACCGGCGGAGCCCCGCGTTGTCGTGCAGGTGGGTGCCGGTCCGCGCCAGCGTCCCCAGCCGCCCGAGGATCGAGCCGCCGAAGACGTCGTTGCGCTCGAAGCCGGTCCACATCTCCGTCAGCCGCTCGGCCGCCGCGACCGTCGGCTCCGCCGCCACGGCTGCGCCGTTGATGGCGCCGATCGAGGTGCCGATCACCCGGTCGGGCACCATCCCGCGCTCGAGCAGCGCGCGCAGCATCCCCACCTCGTGAGCCCCAAGGTGCCCGCCGCCCCCCAGGACGTACGCGGTGGACGGCGGAGTCATGCACCCATCTTGCCGACCTATCGCGCCCTGGGCGTGAGCGCCGGCGCGTTGACGGCCGTGAGCGCCATCGCCACGAGACCGTAGGCCACGATCGAGCCGAGCGCGACGGTGGTCCCGAAGCGCTCGACGAGCGCGCCGGCGACCGCGGCCCCGGCTGCCAGCCCGGCGGCGGTCGCCGAGCCCATCCAGGCGAGGGCCTCCGTCGCGGTGCCCGGCGGGGCGACGTCGCCCACGAGCTGGAAGGCAAGCGCCAGCGACGGCGCGATCGCCAGCCCTCCGATCACCATGGCCGCCGCCATCGCCGGAAGGCTGTGCACCAGGGCGAGTGGCACCTCGAGGAGCGCGAGCGACAGAAGGAGGAGCGTCAGCCGCCGTTCCGGCCGCTCCGGAGCCCGCCCCCGCGCCGCCAGCAGCCCGCCCGTCATGCTGCCCACGCCCGAAAGCGCGAGGAGGACGCCGATCGCGTTCGGGGACCCCTCGGCCTCCGAGAACGCGGCGAGCGCGACCTCGAGGCCGGCGATGCCGAGGCCGAGGACCGCGACGACGGCGATCAGCACCCGTACTCCTGCCTCGCGAAGCGGTCCCCGGATGTCCGCCGGTCCCGGCTTGCGGCCCCGCCACGTGCGTGACAGCCGGGTAGCCGCGAACGCCGTGGTCCCCGCGACCGTCAGCAGCGCGCACGCGCCGACGGCCCCGCGCAGCGACCATGCCCCGACGATCCCGACCAGCACCAGCGGACCCGCGATGTAGATGAGCTCGAACACCGTCGAATCGAGCGCGAACGCGCGGTGGCGACCGTCGGCCGGCACCACGTCGGACAGGACGGCGCGCACACAGGCGCTCAGCGGCGGTGTGGTGCACCCTGCCAGCACCGCCACGAGGCTGACGAGCGCGAGCGGCGTGGCGTCCGGCAGCGCGGCGAACCCGGCCAGCGCGGCTGCCGATGCCGCCCCGAGCGCAAGCAGCGTCGCGCGCTGGCCGCGACGGTCGATCCGCCGCCCCAGGAAGGGAGACGCGACGCAGAGCGCAATTCCGTTGACGGCCGCCACGATCCCGCCCGCCGCGTAGGAGCCCGTCATCTCGCGCGTGCGCAGCAGCAGCACGAGCGCCACGGCACCGGCCGGCAGGCGGCCGACGATCGATGCGCCGTAGAGCGCGAGGAGCCCGGCCGGGCGTGCCCCGGTCCCGATCACGACCGCCTTCGGTGGGTGTCTCATGTCGTCCATCCTGCGGTTCAGCGCCGCGTCTGACATCAGGGGCGATCCCTGAGCCGTCCCCTGAAACGGCCGGTGCCCGCGCGAAGGCGGGCACCGGATCCTGCTGCGGGAGAGCGCGGATCAGCCGCGCGCGGGCGCCACCTCCCCGCGGTGGGCGCCGGCCCGTGGCAGCCAGCCGAGCGACCTCGGGAGCCACCAGTTGCGGTCGCCGAGGAGCTGCATGGTCGCCGGCAGCAGCACGCCGCGGATCAGCGTCGCGTCGAGCAGCACGGCGACGGCGAGGCCGACGCCCATCTGCTTGAAGACGATGAACGAGAGCGAGCCGAAGACGGCGAAGACGGCGACCATGACGATGGCGGCGCTGGTGACGACGCCGGCCGTGTTCTTGATCGCGTACCCGACGGCGTCCTGCGTCCGCATGCCCTTGTCGTAGGCCTCGCGGACCCGGGAGAGGATGAACACGTGGTAGTCCATCGACAGCCCGAACAGGACCACGAACAGGAACACCGGGAGCCACGCGACGATCGGACCGGTGTGCTCGAAGCCGAGCAGGCCCTTGAACCAGCCGTGCTGGAAGACCAGCACCATCGCGCCATAGGCCGCGCCCACCGACAGCAGGTTGAGCGCGATCGCCTTGATCGGGATGACGAGCGACCGGAACGTGACCAGAAGGAGCACGAACGCCGCCAGCATCACGAACCCGAACACGATTGGGAGGTTCGAGGTGAGCGTGTCGTTGAAGTCGCGCTCCTGGGCGGTCTGCCCGTCAACCCACACTTGCGCGCCCGGCACCCGGGCCAGCGACTGCGGGACCAGCGTCCCGCGGATCTCGTCGAGCGCGTCGTTGGACAGCTGGTTCTCGCCGTCGCCGGCGATCTCGACGCCGACTGACGCCACGGTATGCGCGTCATTGACTTCGACGTCCACCGAGCGGCCCGGGAACAGCCGCGGGTCCGTCGCCGCGAGCCGCTCGAGCTTGTCGATGGCCGCCCTGACGGGCGCCGCCGTGACGTCCTTGGCCTTGACGACGACGGCCGCGCCCGACGTCTCGGCCGGGAAGGCGTCGCGGACCCGGTTGAACGTCTGGACCACGGGCTGGTCCTGCGGGAGCGAGTCCTCCATCGGCGGGTTGCCCAGATCCATCCCCAGCGCCGGGATCGACAGCGCGACCAGGAAGGCCGTCGCCGCGCCGGCCCCACACCAGCGGGCGCCGGGTGACGGCGTCCACCACGCGCGACCACAGCGCAACGCGTGCCGCGCCGCGCTTGAGGAGCTGCACGCCGGGGACGCGACCCCGCTTGTGGATCTTGTCCCCCATCAGCGACATCAGCGCCGGCAGCACCGTCAGCGAGGCCAGCATCGCCGACGCGACGACCAAGATCGTCCCGGTGGCGAACGAGACGAACGTCGGCGCTCCGGCGAGGTACATGCCGGCCATCGCCACCATCACCGTGACACCCGAGATCAGGACGGAATGCCCCGACGTCGCGGCCGCCGCGTCGATGGCCTCCTCGTTGGTCGCCCCCGCCGCCTTCTCCTCGCGGGCACGCCGGAGGTAGAACAGCGAGTAGTCGACCCCGACGGCGAGCCCGATGAGCAGCACGACGTGCGAGATCGAGTCGTCGACCGGCGCGAGCTGGCTGAGCGGGCCGACGAGGCCGAGCGTCGCCAGCACCGCCGTGATGGCGAGCAGCAGCGGGATGCCCGCCACGAGCAGCGCGCCGAATGCGAACAGCAGCACGACCAGCGTGATCGGGAGCGAGATCGCCCCGGCCTTCTTCATGTCGTCGCTGAAAATCTTGTTGAAGTCCGCTTCGGAGCTGCCGTCGCCGAACTGCTCGACGCGCAGGCCGGGATGCGCCTTCTGGATGGCCCCGGTCTGCTCCACCGTCCGGTCGACGATCGCCTTGACCGCGGGCTTCTCGACGTCCCCCTTGATGCGGAACGGCACCATCGCGGTGTGCCGGTCCCGGGACACGCTGCCGCCGCTGCCGTAGGGCGACTCGACGCGGTCCACGCCGTCCGTGCGCTTCAGGCGCGCGACGGTGTCATCGACCGCGGCGCGGAAGCTTCGCGAATCGGCGGTCAGCTGGGTGTCCGAGATGAGCACCGACTCGCTCACGGCCTTCTCGAAGCCGTCGTGGACGACTCGCGACGCCGTGCCCGAGTCGCCGACGCCGGCTTCCGAGACGCTCAGCTGATCGGTCCCGACCGCGCCGCCGGCCATGTAGGCGAGGACCACGAACAAGATCCAGCCGACGATCGCGGTCTTGCGGTGGTGGGCGCTCCAGCGCCCCACACGTCCTGCGAAGTTCGTCCTGCTGCGCATGCGACACCCCTCGTGATGGTGGACTTGAACGGCTGGGGCGACTCTCCCGCCGAAGGGGGTCAGGGACATCAGGGGCAATCCCTGAGCCGTCCCCTTGTTCGTCCTCCGAGCGGTCGGCGGGCCGCGAGCGCGCCCGGCGGCCACGGCTGCGCGCGGCCTCGCATGGAGGCGAGGACCGATGCTCCGGCGGTCAGGCGGGCCGTGACCGCGCCGACGAGCGCCGTCCGCGCGATCGCCCCGCCGGCGAGCGCCGCCAGCAGCCCGACCGGGATCGCGACGAGTTCCCCCCGGGTCCGTGTGCCACGCCGGACACGGCGATGACGACCACAGCCGCGCCGGGCGCCGAGCGCGACGAGCGCCGTGGGCACCAGTTCGAGGAGCACCATGCCGGTGGTGCGGTGCGCGGTGCCGCCCAGCAGCCGGATGGTGGCGGGCTCCGCGGGGTGCTCGCCGGTAGCCATGCGGCGCTGTCGACGAGCGTCAGCGCGCAGAAGGCGGCGGCAAGGCCGATGATCAGCCAGACGGCCCAGGCCCGATGCTGCCCGCCGGCGACAGCGGCCCGCTCAACCGCGCGAGGCGATCCGGTCGGCCGACTCCATCTCCCGCGCCACCTGCACGCGCGAGGTGACCCCGAGCTTCACGAACACGTTGCGCATGTGGGTCTCGATCGTCTTCTCGCTCAGGAAGAGCCGGCCGGCGATCTCCTTGTTGGTGAGCCGCTCGACGGTGAGACCGGCGATCTCCCGTTCGCGCTCGGTCAGCGCTCCGATGCCGGTGTCGCCGCCTCGCGGCCCGCGTGGCCGCCGTTGCACCCGGGACCCGAGCCGGCGAAGCTCCTGGTCGACGGCGTCGCGCTGGCGCAACGCGCCGAACCCCTCCAGAGCCGTCGCGACCTCCTGCAGGAGCGACACCGCGCGCTCTCGTTCGCCCACTTTCCCCCAGCGCGCGGCCCGCCAGCGCTTCGGCCGCGGCCGCGGGCGAGAGCGCCCCCACCGACCGGCAGGCCTCCGCCGCCGCGAGCGCCGGTTCGACGGCGGCAGCGGCGTCCCCGTCGGCAAGGGCCATACGCGCCCCGGCGAGCTGACCCATCGCGCGCGCCAGCGGCAGCGGCATCTGGGCGGCGTGATCCTGAGCGAGCCGGGCTGAGCGCCGCGCGTCGTCGAGCCGGCCCGCCTCGATGCGCGCCCTGAGCAGTCCGTCGAGGCAGGTGACCCGCCAGCCGCCGGGGATCAGCGGCAGCTCCTCTCCACCACAGGCGTCGATGATGACCTCGATCCCGCGCGCCGCCTCGCCGCTCGCGGCGAGGGCGGAGCCGTACCAGAAGCCCGCCCAGCCGCTGATCAGGCCCCCCTCGATCCGCTGGGCGAGCTCGTGACTCTCGCGGCTGGTCGCCAGCGCAGTGTCGAGGTCGCCCTCCGTGAGCGCGACGAGCGCGCGATTGAACAGCATCCAGGCCAACCCCTGCTCGTCGTCGCGCAGGCGCGCGGCCTCCAGCGCGCCGTCGAGAAGGTGGGCGGCCTCCTTCAACCGCCCGCGCATGGTCCACGAGGTGGACAGGCAAGCGTGCAGCGTCGGTAGGTGCTCGCCGTGGCCGGTCGCGCGAGCCATCGCGAGCGCGCGCTCGGCATGGCGCGCCGAGTCGGCGAAGCGATCGCTGTAGAGCTCGGCGGCCGCCAGGTTCACGACCGCGTCCGGTCGGGCTGCGAGGGTCGCGTCATCCAGTCCGTCGATGATCGCGACGGCCGCGGGCAGCGCTGCCTCGGCGCCGGCGACATCCCCTCGCCACGCTCCGGCCAAGACGCGGATCGCGTACGCCGCCGCGCGCAGTGCCGGGTCGCCGAGCGCGTCGGCCTCGGCGACCGCTCCGTCGGCCCGGTGCTGCATGTCGGTCAGGTCGACCCGGTAGAAGCCGTCGATGGCCAGCTCGATGTTCAGCGCCACGGCCTCTGGCGTCACGGCCCCCGCGTGTGACAGGACCCGCTCGAGCCGCGCCGTCGCCGCCTGCTGGCGCCCGAGCAGGCGCTCGACACGCGCCGTCTCGAGCGTCAGCTCGGTCGAGTCCGGCGTGACGGCGAGGCAGTCCTCGAGGACGGCGTGGCTCTCGCCGAGACGGCCGAGCGCGGCCAGGGCCTTGGCCCGCTCGAGAAGGAGACGGATCCGCTCCTCGTCCGGGGCGGCGTCAGACAGGAGCCGCAGCGCCGACGCGTACCAGCGGGCGGCGCTCGCCGGCGCTCGCGCCGCCGCCTGATCGCCGGCGGCGCGGAGCAGCGTCACCGATCCGGCGTCGCCCTGCCGGGCCGAGCGCTCCGCGTGATGGGCTCGCACGGCGAGCGCACCGCCGCGTGCGGTCAGGGCCGAGCCCACCCGCTCGTGCGCGCCCAGCCGCCAGCCCGCCGGTGCCGCCTCGTACACGGCCCGGCGCACCAGCGGGTGGCGGAATCGGAAGCGGCTCGGGACGTCGGTGGACCTGAGGAACTCGATCCGTAGGAGCTCATCGATCGCGTCAACCGCGTCGCCCTCGGTGACGTCCGCGGCAGCTGCGGCCAGCTCGGGCTCGAACGGGTCGCCGGCGACGGCGGCGCCTTCGAGCACGCGTCGGACGGCGCGATCGAGCTGCGCGAGCTCCACGCGCAGCGACGCCGCGACGGCGGGCGGTACCGCGCCGTCCGCTTCCGGCCGGTCCCGCGCGTCGTCGACGGCCGTGCGGCCGTCGACGTCGGTGCGCGCCAGCTGCTCGGCGTAGAACGGCACACCGCCGCTGTCCTCGTACACCGTCTCCGCACCGGCTGCGGACACGGCGTCGCCGAGGAGGGTCCTGGTATCGGCGAGCGACAGCGGCTCCAGCGTGCGGTGGACGAGGGCGCCCTCGCGCTCCGCGCGTGCCAGCTCGGCGGAGAAGAGCTGGTGGTGCTGCCGCGGGCGGGCCGCGAGCACGAGCATCACCCGTGCGTTGGGCGGGCGCCGCAGCAGCGCGCCGGCGAGCTCGAGCGACGCCGGGTCGGCCCAGTGGAAGTCGTCGAGCATCAGCACCAGCGGCTTGGTGGCCAGCGCCTCGAGCAGCGTGCGGATCGCCCGATGGCTGCGGTAGCGCTCGTCCTGCAGCACGCCCGCCGTCACGGCGGCATCACCATCACCCGCGAACGACGGGAGCACGCGGGCAAGCTCGGCGCGGACGGCATCGTCCACGCGCGCGAACCGCTGCGGGTCGACCGTCTCGGTGTACTCGTCGAGCGCGTCGACGAAGGCGCCGAACGGAAGGTCCTGCTCGAGCTCGGAGGCCGACCCGCCGAGCACGAGGTGACCGCAGGCGTCCGCCCGCGAGGTCAGCTCGGAGAGCAGTCGCGTCTTGCCGATCCCGGCGCCGCCGACGATCGACAGCGCGCGCGGACGACCCGACTGGAGCCCGTCGATCAGCTCGTCGATAAGGGCCAGGTCCGCGGCGCGCCCGACCAGGGGCGCTTCGGTCGCCGGCATGTCGCGACACTAACCCGGCCCGGCTTCGCAGTCCAGTCCAGGGGACGGTTCAGGGATCGCCCCTGATGTCGCGGAGGTGCCGTCGCGGCAGCCTCCCGTCCATGGCCTCGTTCCTGCTTCACCACCGCCATCGGGCGGCCGAGTGCGCCGCGGCGTTCGCGGCCTGGAAGGGCTTCGACAGCCCGCTGCGCCATCGCTCGGTGCCGTCCACCTGCCTCGCCGGCGGGCACGCCATCTGGTGGTGCGTCGACGCCGACGGCCCGCAGGCGGCGCTCGCGCTGCTGCCCGACTACGTCGCCCACCGGACCGTGCTCATCGAAGTGCGCGACGTCCAGATCCCGTAACCCAGGAGACGCCGCATGTCACTGATCCAGATCGACCACCTCGTCAAGGACTTCGGCGGCGTCCGCGCCGTCGACGACCTGACGTTCGCCATCGATGCCGGACGCATCAGCGGCTTCCTCGGGCCCAACGGCTCGGGCAAGACGACGACGCTGCTCTCGCTGCTCGGGCTCGTGACGCCGACCTCCGGGACCGCCACCATCGACGGCCGATCCTACGCATCGCTGGCCGACCCGCTGGCCGAGGTCGGCGCGATGCTGGCGGCGAACGCCCATCCCGCCCGCACGGCGCGCGACCACCTGCGCGTGCTCGCGGCGGAGGCGGGCGTGCCGCGGGCGCGCGCCGACGAGCTGCTGGGCCTCGTGGAGCTCGGAGCCGCGGCCGACCGCCGCGCCGGCGGCTTCTCGCTCGGCATGCGCCAGCGCCTGGGCCTGGCGGGCGCCCTGATGGGCGATCCGCGCATCCTCGTCCTCGACGAGCCGGCCAACGGGCTCGACCCCGAAGGCATCCGCTGGCTGCGCGACTTCCTCGTGGCCCTCGCCGGCGAGGGGCGCACCGTGCTGCTGTCGAGCCACGTGCTGTCGGAGGTCGCGCAGACCGTCGACGAGGTCGTCGTCATCAGCCGCGGGCGACTCGTCACACACCTGCCGCTGAGCGAGCTGATGGCGCGGCGGTCGGGCGGTCGCGTCCGGCTGCGCACACCCGATTACGCAGCGCTGCAGGCGGTGCTCATCGACGCCGGGTTCAAGGTCGCGTCGACCGGCGGCGAGCTTCACGTCGCCAGCACCGACCAGGACGCCATCGCCCGGCTCGCCTTCGCGTCCGGACACCTGCTCTACGAGATCACCACCGACGCGGAGAGCCTCGAAGAGGTCTTCCTCACCCTGACCACGGAGCCCCAGGAGGTTCTCGCATGACCACCCTGATCCGTGCGGAGCTGCTCCAGTTCCGCAGCCTTCGCAGCACCTACGCGGTCGGTCTCCTGGCCGTGCTCGTCGTCGTCGGAATCACCTGGGGGGACCTGACCGAGGCCGAGCACCTGACGACGGCGATGCAGAAGCTGACGCCCGTCCTCACGGGCGGCGGCATCGCCATGGCGTTCGTCGGCGCGCTGCTCGCGGCCGCCCGCGTCGCGGGCGAGTACCGCTACGGCACCATCGCCAACCGCGCGCTGGCCACCCCGCGGCGCGTGCGGCTCGTCGTCGCCAAGCTGGCGACCTACAGCCTGGTCGGCCTCGCCGCATCGGTCGCCGCCGCGGGCATCGGCCTCGCCACCGCGGCGCTGGTGTTCGCGGGCAAGGATCTGACGCTGACGCTCGGCGCCGCCGACGTGATCGACGTGGCCCTCCGAGTCGTCGTCGTGGGCACGCTGTTCGCGGCGATGGGGGTCGCGATCGGGTTCATCACCCGCAGCCAGCAGGCCGCCGCCATCGTCGTCTTCGGTGACTTCTTCGCCGAGAAGCTGCTCGGCGCCGCCGTCGGCGACGTCGCCGGCTACCTGCCGTTCGGTCTGCTCAACCGGCTCCTCGACCCCAGCGCCGGCCACGCGCTCGCCACGGGCCTCGGGTTGCTCGCCACCACTATCGGCCTCGCCGCCGGCGCCGCCGTCCTCATGAACCGAAGGGACATCCAGGCATGAGCACCATCACCTCCACCCATCCCACCGCGCGTCGCTCCGGCCTCTCCGCGCCGCAGTGGGTCGGCACCGCCGTCGGCGCCGCCGGCCTCCTCGTCGCCGCGTTGAGCGCCGTCCTCCTCTTGGTGTTCGGCACCGACGGCAGGCTCACGACGGACCGGCATGCCGTGTCCACGGGCACCTCCGCGCTCGTCTCCGAGAGCGCCGACATCGAGGACATCGCGAGCGCCGCCGACGTCCTCGGCCGCCCGAGCCTGCACATCGCCACCGACCCGGGCGTCTTCATCGGCGTCGGCCGCTCGCGCGACGTCGAGGCCTACCTCGACGGCGTCGCCTACGACGAGGTCACCGACATCGAGAGCGACCCGTTCGAGCTCCCGGCGGACCAGCACGCCGGCACCCGCCGGCTGGCGCCCCCGGCCGCGCAGGGCTTTTGGGTCGCCCACGGCATGTCCCGGCTCGACTGGAAGCTGCGCGACGGCGACTACCGCATCGTCATGACGAACGCCGACGGCTCGCCGGCCGTCTCGACGCGCGGCCGCTTCGGCGTCGAGATCCCGCACCTGCCGGCGATCGCGGTGGGCGTCCTCGGGCTCGGGCTCCTGCTCGTGCTCGCCGGCGGCGTCCTCGTCGTCACGGGACGGCGACCCTGATGTCCCGTTCAGCCGTCCATGCGCGCCGCTTCAAGACGCTCGCCGTCCTCGCCGTCAGCCTCCTCATCATCGGGCTCGACAACACGGTCCTCAACGTCGCCCTGCCGACCCTGCAGACCCATTTCGCGGCTTCGGGATCCACGTTGCAGTGGATCGTCGACGCCTACCTGCTCGCCTTCGCCGGCGTACTGCTGACGATGGGCACGCTCGGCGACCGCTTCGGCCGCAAGCGCGCGCTGCAGTCGGGGCTCGGGCTGTTCGGCGTCGCGAGCGTTCTCGCGGCGCTCGCCGAGACCTCAGGCCAGCTCATCGCCCTGCGGGCCGCGATGGGCGTGGGCGGGGCCCTGATCATGCCGGCGACGCTGTCGGTGATCATGGACGTCTTCCCGCGCGACGAGCGCCCCAAGGCCATCGGCATCTGGGCCGCCATCGCCGGGGTCGGCATCGGCATCGGGCCGTTCGTCGGCGGCCTGCTGCTCGAATGGTTCTCGTGGAGCGCCGTCTTCTGGCTTAACGTGCCGATCGTGTTGGTCGCCCTGGTCGCGGGGCTGCGCCTGGTGCCCGAGAGCCGCGATCCGCGGCCCGGGGCGTTCGACTTCCCCGGGGCAGGCCTCTCCGTCGTCACGCTCGTCGCCCTGGTCTACGGGATCATCGAGGCCACCCCGCGCGGCTGGACCGACCCGCTGGTCCTCGGCAGCTTCGCGGCCGCCGCGGTCGTCGGCGCGGGCTTCGTCTGGTGGGAGCGGCGCGTGGCGGAGCCGATGCTGCCGCTGCGCTTCTTCGCCGACCCGCGCTTCAGCGTGGCGTCGGCGGGCGTCTCGCTCGTGTTCTTCGCGATGATGGGCTCGATCTTCGCCTTCACGCAGTACCTGCAGTTCGTGCATGGCTACAGCCCGCTGAAGGCCGGTGCCGCGATGCTGCCGCTCGCTCTCGGGCTCGTCATGGGTGCGGGCGCCTCCGACCGCGTGGTGGCGCGATTCGGCCGGACCCGCGCGATCGCCGGCGGGCTGACCGGGGTCGCGGTGGTCCTCGGCTCAAGCGTCCTGTGGACGCCGGACATGGCGCTGGGGCTCGTCAGCCTCTTCGCGTTCGGCCTGGCCCTGTCGATGGGCAGCACGATGGCGCCGGCCACCGGCTGCGTCATGAGCGCCGTGCCGGATGCCAAGGCGGGCGTCGGGTCGGCGATGAACGACGTGACCCGTCAGGTCGGCGGCGCGCTGGGTGTCGCCGTCATCGGATCGATCATCGGCGCGGCCTACTCCGATCGGATGGCCGGGACGGCGCCCGGCGCCGACGAGTCCATCGGCGCCGCCCACGCCGTCGCGGCCCGGGTCGGCGCAGCGGCGGGGAGGACCCTGTCCGACACGGCGGGCGTGGCCTTCACCGAGGCGCTCGGCACCGGCCTCGCCGTCGCGGCGGCGGTCGCGCTCGTCGGCGCGGTGCTCGTCCGCATGCGCCTTCCGAGCGGGCGGGCGGAGGTCGCAGGACGGCCCCAGCCGATCGTCGAGGTCGTCCGGTGACCGCCGCCGAGAAGCTCCGAGCGGCCGAGGCGCGCCTCTTCGACGCCTGCCGTCTCGAGGTGGAGTACGGGACCGTGGCGCTGCGCGACCCGGCCGTCACCGTCGCCGTCCGCACCGCCGGGGAGGGCCCGCCGCTGCTGTTCGTCCACGGAAGCGGCATGTCGGCCGCGACGTGGGCGCCGCTGCTCGAGCACGTTCCGGGACACCGCCTGATCGCCGTCGACCTGCCGGGGTTCGGGCTCAGCGACCCCTACAGCTACGCCGGCCGGCCGTTGCGCGAGCATGCCGTCGCGCAGCTGTCGTCCCTGCTCGACGCCATGGGGATCCCGAGCGTCACCGTGGTCGGCACGTCGCTCGGAGCCATGTGGGCGCTCTGCCTCGCGTTGGACGCGCCCCAGCGAGTCGACCGGGTCATCGCCCTCGGCGTGCCGGCCGTCTGCCTGCCGGGCATGCGGGGCAACGCCTACTTCAGGTTGATGACGACGCCGGTGCTCCGCGGGCTCGGCGCCCGCGCGCCGGCGCCGAAGACCGTGTCCAAGGCGCGCCGCGCGATGCAGGACGTCTTCGGAAAGCACCTCTCGGAGACGCTCGGCGACCCGTTCTACGAGGTGGTGCTCGCCGCGATGGCCATGCCCGGCTGGTCGACCGCGATGTCGACGCACCTCAACCTCGCCATGCGCCGGGGACGCCCTCGCCAGGAGAACGTGTTCACGGACGACGAGCTGCGCCGCCTGGGGACGCCGGTGCGGTTCGTCTGGGGCGACGCGGACGTCTACGGGCCGCCGCGGATCGGCGAGCGTGCCGCCGCCCTCATGCCCGACGCGCGCGTGGACGTGATTCCCGGCGGGCACGCGCCGTTCCTCGACGACCCGGAAACGTGCGCGGGCATGATCCTCGAGCGCGTGGCCCTCCGGTGAAAGTCGCGGCCGTCCGGTTCGTTATGTGAGCCGATAGGACGCACGAAGCCCTGGAGGAGGGACGGCCATGAGCAGAAGGCTGCGGTACGCGACGGCGCTGATGCTGGTGGCCGGGGTCGTCGCTGCGGCCCTTCTCCTGACCGGAGGATCCGGCGGCGCCGACCGCTACGGCCCGCCGGTCGAGCCACGGACCGCGGCGGTCGCCGAGCCCGCCGGCGAGCCGGCGAGCGAGCGCGAACGCGAAAGGGAGCGCGAGG